>CAIRMX010000028.1 GCA_903879805.1 uncultured Alphaproteobacteria bacterium
AAGAGTAAAGATTGATTAAAGAGTAAAGATTGATTAAAGAGTAAAGATTGATTAAAGAGTAAAGATTGATTAAAGAGTAAAGATTGATTAAAAAACTTGCGCAAATAAAAAATCTTTTTGATCTGTCTGCTTAGTAATAAAATACCTCAGATCTAATTTAACGAAAAATTCCGTGTTCAAATTCAAGAATCTTCTGAAAAAAGTCTTGGTCTTATCGTTGCTATCTATGCAGTTCTCCTGCTACCAGGGCAAGCTAGATCCATTTGATACTCAAAACGGACTTAGCAGAGGAGAAATCAAAGAAAGTTTGATGAAAAGCTCAGAAAAGCAGAGCGCCAGAAAACAAGGCTTGGCAAAAGATGAAGCGCCAATCCCAAACATTTCAAAATTAATCATGACTCCCCCGCCACCAACAATTGGCGGCAGCAAAACTCTATCATTTTCAGTAACTGAGCAAGTGCCTTTGAAGGACGTTTTAATTGAGCTTGGACGTGTTGCACAAATTGACGTTGATCTTGATCCCGGCATTTCTGGGGGCGTGATTGTTAATGCTAAAAATCGTCCTTTCAAAGAAGTAATCGATCGCATCGCAACTCTTGGAAACTTGCGCTACAGTTATGAAAATGGCGTTTTACATTTCGAGCGCGATACGCCTTACATGAAAAATTATTTCGTAGATTATTTGATTGATGGTCAACTTTGGTCGGACGTTGAAACTAACATTGGAGCTATTCTAGCTGCCTCAACTGCATCGGCTCCTGTTGGGGATGAATCTGCTGCGGCACCCGTTGCATCATCTTCAACTTCTTCAAATAAATCTGCGGGCATCCTAACAATTTTTGCCACCGATAAAGAGCATGTCGCAATTACTAAATATCTGGAAGACGTTGAGCAAAGCGCTTCTGCACAAGTTTTAATCGAAGCAAAAGTTATCGAAGTTTCTTTGAGTGATGAGTATAAAACTGGTATCAACTGGTCAACAATCGGCAAGAAAAACAGTCTCACTGCTTCTAACGGATTCACTGCTGGCGG
Organism: uncultured Alphaproteobacteria bacterium; assembly: GCA_903879805.1. GTDB lineage: Bacteria > Pseudomonadota > Alphaproteobacteria > Rickettsiales > UBA1997 > UBA2645. The sequence goes on from CAIRMX010000028.1 coordinate 1,033, forward strand.
TGGCTTAACTTATGTTGCAACTGAGCTGTTTAATTCTGATCTTGCAGCTTCAGTTAGCGCGCTTGAAACATTTGGCGTGACTCGCACGCTTTCTAGTCCGCGTATCCACGCTATTAACAACCAGAAAGCTTCTCTAAATTTTGGTGACAAATTGGTTTATTTCAAAATCGAGTCTAACCAAAGCACCATCACTGCTACCACTTCAACTACTACTTCAAATATTACCACCACCAAGCAAGAAGAAAACGTTGGTGTGCAATTGGATATTACTCCGTCAATCAATGTTAGAACCGGTCAAATCGTGATGAGCGTTAAACCTCAATTATCAGTTCATAGCTCGGACGTACAAGATCCTGCGGTTACAGCTGCTAACTTAGTTCCGGTAATTAACACCAGAACCATCGATACCATTGCCAAAATTAAGAGCGGCAATGTTTTGGTGATTGGTGGATTGATGAAAGATACTACAACCAACTCTGATTCAGGTGTGCCTTTCTTACAATCTATTCCAGTCATAGGTTGGTTCTTTAAATCAGTGTCAAAATCGACTACGCTTGTTGAAACCGTCATCATGATCAAGGCAACCATCATTAAACAAGGTCCTTCGTCAGTTAGCAAAATTGATCGCGAATTCCAGCAAAAATTTGATACCAACAAACGTCGTTACTTCGACACCAATAACTAGTCATGAAATCAATTCTAAAATATATCCTTCTGGCCGGTATTAGAGATCGTCTCTATATCGGACTTTTCATTACGCTTGCGGCGTCTTTTTCTCTTTCGATTTTTTTGGGCTCAACTTCCTTCGTTGAAGCGCAGCAAACAACCGCAGCCTACATCGCCGGATCATCTCGGGCTATTCTTGCCATTGGCATGATTTTATTTGTCTGCCTCAGCGTGGCGCGCGCTTTCGAAAATAAAGAAGTTGAGTTCATCATCTCAAAATCAATCTCGCGTGAGCAGTTTATTTTAAGCTACATTATCGGATTTTTCGTTGCCGCTTTTCTGATTTTTATTCCGCTAGTTACGGCAATTTTAATCGTAACTAAGGCCAATAAATTAGGGCTGTTAATCTGGTCAGCGAGCCTACTTTCTGAGCTGATGATCATCATTTCTTTCTCGCTTCTTGCCTCATTAATTTTGAAAAATTCTTTCTCAGCAATCATGGCGTCGTTTGGCTTTTACATTATTTCGCGCCTGATGGGAATGTTCGTTCTAGCGATCAATTTGCCGCAAGACATTGCCCAAGCAAAAAGCCATTTACTTGGCGCTAGTTTGAAATTTCTTTCGGCACTTTTTCCGCGTCTCGATCTTTTTACTCAAAGCGAATGGTTGTCTTACGGCGTTTCTGAATTCAGCAATTTGAAAATCATTTTAATCCAATCTCTGATCTACATTCCGCTCATGATTTTCATGGCTTTTCACGACTTCAAAAAGAAGCAATTCTAAATGAACCCGCGCCTCTTTTATCATCTTTATTCCCACAAAATTTTCTTTTGGCTTTTTGTCGCCACTTTCATCTGCCAGCTTTTTTTCTGGAGAGAAACTGAAAATCTTAAACCGCGTTTCGACATTGTTCCGCCCGTGCCAAATCAATATTTAGTTTCAGCACTCTCGCTTGGTGACAAAGAATTTTTATTCCGCGTTTTGGCAACGCGTCTGCAAAATTCGGGCGACGTTTTTGCCGGATTTGTCTCGTTAAAAAATTACGATTATTCTCGCGTCTATCAATGGATGACAATGCTTGATACCTTAAACGCCAAATCAAATTTCGTGCCGGCAATTGCGGCCTATTATTATTCACAAACCCAAAAATCAGAAGATGTGCACTATGTCGTAGATTATCTCGATGAGCACGCCGCCAAAGATTTAGACGCAAAATGGTGGTGGTTATTTCAAGCCACCTACATCGCAAAAAACAACATGCATGACATAAATCGCGCACTAGACATCGCTTACAAGCTGAGTAAAAATAATTCTCCAAGCGCGCCATTTTGGACCAAAGAAATGCCCGCCTTCATTCACGAAGAAATGGGTGACGGTTGCATGGCCTTCACGGTTATTGAAGCTCTAATAAAAGAAAGCGAAAGCGGCGCGCGCCAAATCAAGCCGGAAGAGTTAAATTTCATGCGCCATTTCATCAATGCGCGCCTCGCAAAATTGCAAAAACAAAAATTTGATCCACGCAAATGCAGCAAGAAGCTTTAAAAAAAGAGATCACCAAAATTGTTGAAAATGCTTTGCGTGAAGATTGTGCCCTTGAAGATGTTACCTCTGATTTAACTATTCCTGCAAACAGCCAAATCTCCTTTGAAATCAGGTCTCGCGAAGAAATTATTTTTTGCGGCAAAGAAATAATTTCAGAAGTTTTTGCGGCCTTAAAAAAATCACCAAAATTCAAAAACGCCAAACTTGATCTAAAAATTTTGATTCAAGATGGGGCCGCCGCAAGCCCCAAAAAACCAATCGCGCGCGGTCAAGGAGACGCCAAATTAATTTTTGCTGCCGAAAGAGTTATCCTAAATTTGATCCAGCATTTAAGCGGCGTTGCAACGCTGACACAAAAATTTGTGCAAGTTTTAGCCAATAAAAAAATTAAAATTTTAGACACCAGAAAAACTCTGCCAAGTTTGCGCGCCTTAGAAAAATATGCGGTTGTGGCGGGTGGCGGAAAAAATCATCGCTTCAATTTAAGCGATATGATTTTGATTAAAGACAATCACATCGCGGCAGCTGGAAGTGTGGTAAAAGCAATTGAAGCGGCGAAAAAAAATAAACAAAAATTAAAAATCGAAGTGGAGTGTGACACTTCAGTGCAAGTTGCCGAGGCAGTAAAATCAAGCCCCGACATCATCATGCTCGACAACATGACAATTGCCGAAATCAACAAATCGATTAAAATAATTAACAAAAAAGCTCAGATCGAAATTTCTGGCGGCGTCAATTTAAAAAATATCAAAAAATATTCGGCGCTAAAAATTGATTTCATTTCAATTGGTTCACTCACACATTCAGCGCGCGCGGTTGATATTGGTCTGGATATTATTTAAGAAAAAACTCTCTTTACAACAAGTTGAACTGTCATTTTTTAGTGAATTTTCGCCTTAAGGCGAAAATTCAAGAAATAATCTGCAATTCCTTCTCTACCAAGGCTTAAGGTCGGTTAGAAATTTTTACCAAAAAACGAAAAAACTAGAAGAAAATGACAAAACCAAAAACCGCTTTTTCTTTTCTACTTTCTTCAATTAAGCCCTTCAAATTTTACGTTGGCCTTCACCTTTTTGTAGTGCTTTACAACGCGATCGACCTGTCGCTTTGGCCTTATATTTCAAAACTTTTAATCGACAAATTGGCGGCCACACCCCATGAAAATATTGTTTCTGAAGTCTGGCCGATCGCGCTATTGCTGATTATTTTCACCATCGTGCCGGGTTTTGTTTGGCGTCTTTGCGATTTTTCTTGGATGAATTTGACGCCCGCGATGAAGAAAAAAATCACCGTCGAATCAATGGATTACGCGATGCAACATTCGCATAATTTTTTTCAAAATAATTTTTCAGGATCACTTGCCAATAAAATTCGCGACCTCGCGGGTTGTACGCCGCCAATGCTTGGGCGTATTCTCTACAGTTTCTTAAACGTAATTTTAAGTTTGGCTATTGCTTTTGTGGTGCTATTTTCGGTGCATAAAATTTTTGCTTTCGGCCTGATTATTTGGGCGGCAATTTTTATTTTGATGGCGCTAAAAGCGGCGAAAATTGTTGATCCACTTTCAGTTGCAACGGCAGATCAGCAAACCAAAAACATGGGCAATTTGGTCGATGTTTTAAGCAATATTTCCAATGTTAGATTCTTCAACGGCGCGCGCTTCGAGAGCAATAGAATCAAAGCTTTGCAAGATGATTACACCAAAATTTCTAAACGCAGAAATATTTTTCTAATCAAATTCTACATTCTTCACGCCATTACTTTTTCAACTTATTTTGTCTTTTGCATTGTCGCTTTGATTTGGCTTTACGCGCAAAATTTAGTGACACTTGGCGACTTCCTTTTGCTGTTCACAATCAACAATTGGATCATTCATTTAATGTGGATGTCGGCTAATGAAATGAACGGATTTTTGGAAGATGTTGGCACCATTAATCAAGCTTTGTCGATCATCAACGAGCCTTTGCAGATTAAGGATGTAGAGCCCGCTGAAATTCTTAACGCAAGGCATGGTGAAATCACTTTTGACAATGTCGGATTTTCCTACGCCAAAAATTCTGAGCCACTTTTCTGCAACAAATCTTTGCTGATAAAATCGGGAGAAAAAATTGGTTTAGTTGGACATTCGGGTGGCGGCAAAACCACTTTCGTAAATTTGATTTTGCGTTTTTTCGACGTTAATTCCGGACGCATTTTAATTGATGGCCAAGACATTTCCAAAGTGACGCAAGCCTCACTGCGAGCCGCAATTGGCATGATTCCGCAAGATCCTTCTCTTTTTCACCGCAGCCTCAAAGAAAATATTTGTTACGGCTCTGAGGGCGACTACATCGAGGCCGCAAAAAAAGCTCACGCGCATGAATTTATCGAAGCGCTACCCGAAAAATACGACTCTCTGGTTGGCGAGCGCGGCGTAAAATTATCCGGCGGCCAGCGCCAGAGAATCGCCATTGCGCGGGCTTTCTTAAAAAACGCACCGATTTTAATTTTGGACGAAGCAACCAGCCAACTCGATTCAATCACCGAAAATTTGATTCAAGAATCGCTGCAAAACTTGATGAAAAATAAAACTACAATCGTTATCGCGCACCGTCTTTCAACACTTGCCGACATGGATCGTATTTTAGTTTTTGCGGAAGGCAAAATAGTTGAAGATGGCTCACATCAAGAGTTACTTGCTTTAAACGGCACTTACAAAAAACTGTGGGACGCGCAAGTGGGCGGTTTTTTAATTGAAAATATTGAAGAAAATAATGACTAAAATTACCCAAGCTTTCATTTTTGCCGCCGGTCGTGGCGAGCGCATGAGGCCTCTTACGGACACGCTTCCTAAGCCTTTGGTTAAAATTAACGGCAAGGCGATCATTGATTACGCAATCGAGAAATTAGACAAAATTTCTGAGATTAAAAAAATCATCATTAACGGATTTTATTTGGCCGAGCAGTTGGAAGCCCACATTAAAAATTTGAACAATCCAAAAATTATTTTTTCTCACGAAATTGAAAAAGTTGAAACCGGCGGCGGCCTTGTGTTTGCTCGCGACAAAATCAATTTGAATGAACCTATTTTAGCAATTAATGGCGATGTTTTGTGGCAAGATGTGAATGGAGTTTCTGACATTGAAATTATTTGCGCCGAGTGGAAAAAAAGCGATTGCGACATTCTTCTGGGACTAAAAAAAACCGAAGAATATTTGGGCTACGAAGGCAATGTTCACGGTGGCGGCGACTTCGATATGGATGGCAAAAATTTGCTGAGATTTCCTGATAAAAAAATGACCCACGCCTTTGTTGGTTTGCAAATTATTAATCCAAAAATTTTACAAAAAGCGCCGGAAAAATGTTTTTCAATGTCGCATTTTTACAAAGCAGCAGTTGGTCCAAATGGCCTAATGCAAAGGGTTAACGGCGTTGAATTGCCAGGAAAATATTTTCACATCGGAACGGTTGACGCGGTGAAAATGACTGAAAAAAATCTCTAAATAAAACTCATGAAAATCGTTTCTTGGAACATTAATTCGCTGCGCTTGCGCTTGCCACTGCTAAAAAAATTCGTTGCCGAAAACGCGCCAGACGTGATTTGCCTGCAAGAAATAAAAGTGCAAGACGCTGATTTTCCGTTGCCGGAAGTAAAAGCTTTAGGTTTTGATTTTGTCGAATTCTCTGGTGAAAAATCTTACAATGGCGTGGCGATTCTTTCGAAATTTCCGCTGACAAAAATTGAGAAAATCGACATCGAAAATTACGGTCACAAACGTCACATTTGCGCCACGTTGCAAACCAAGGTTGGCGAAGTTGCTTTGCATAATTTTTATGTGCCGGCGGGTGGCGATATTCCTGACGTTTTGCTTAATGATAAATTTGACCACAAGCTGAAATTTGTTGATTGGATGACTGAGCATTTCGCGCCGCAAAAAGACAAAAAAATTATCATTTTAGGCGACATGAATATTGCCCCACTCGAGCATGACGTTTGGTCGCACAAGCAATTGCTAAAAATTGTTTCGCACACGCCAATTGAGGTGGAAAAAATGACGCGCTTACAAAAAACTTTGGATTGGATCGACACGCACCGCGTTTTTGTTGATGAAAAAGAAAAGCTCTACAGCTGGTGGAGCTACCGCGCGAAAGACCCGCTGGGCGCTAATAAAGGCCGCAGACTGGATCACATTTGGGCGACACCAAATTTAAAAAACCAAATTAAATCGATGAAAATTTACAAAGATTTTCGCAACCTAACTCAGCCGTCAGATCACGTGCCAATTGAAACTGTTTTTGATTTTTTATGAAAAAAATTACGCTAAATTCTAAAGAAGAAATGGCGGCCTTCGCCAGAGAAATCGCGGCTCAAGCGCGCGCAGGAGATGTGATTGGCTTGAAGGGAACTTTGGGTGCGGGCAAAAGTTTTTTTGCTAAAAATTTTGTTAATTTTTTGAGTGAAAAACCGCTCGAGGTTTTGAGCCCCACTTTCAATTTGGTTTATTATTACGAGACCAAAAAAGGTGAGATTTTTCACTTTGATTTGTATCGGTTGAAAAGTGCCGAGGAGCTTGAAAATATTGGCTTCTTTGATGCTTTAAAAAATGGAATTTGTTTGATCGAATGGCCAGAAATTGCGGCGGATTTTTTGAAGAAGAATTATTCTGAAATCGAAATCAAAACTGTTTCCGGCGCAAATGAAGAGGTGCGAGAAGTTATTGTTTCACAACCTGCTTAATAAATTTCTGAAAATCATCCGCCTTCTCAAAGTTTTTGTAAACTGAGGCAAACCTCACAAACGCCACCTTATCCAGCTTTTCCAGCGCGGTCATCACCAACTCGCCAATTTTTGACGAAGAAATTTCTGTTTCGTTTTCCATCTCCAACTGTCGCACAATATTATTCACCAACTTCTCCACCTGCAGCTCAGCCACGGGCCTTTTACGCACTGCCATCTCGATTGATTTCTTCAGCTTTTCTGGATCAAAAATTTTCTTCTCACCATTTTTTTTAATCACCAAAATCTCGCGCAATTGCACGCGCTCAAAAGTTGTAAATCGTGAATCGCAAGCGGCGCAATAACGGCGTCTTTTCACTGATTCGCCATCGTCTGAAATGCGACTGTCTTTAACTTGAGTTTCAATATTTCCGCAAAATGGGCAGCGCATAAATTTACATTTTTTCAGTTAAAGCCGCTTTGATGAAGCCTTCAAGGCCGCCATCTAAAACTGCTTGGATATTTCCGGTTTCGTAATCGGTGCGCAAATCTTTCACCATTTGGTAAGGATGTAGCACGTAAGAACGAATTTGATGGCCCCAGCTATTGTCGGTTTTTTCGCTTTCACTTTTGGCCAAAACTTCTTTTTGTTTTTTTATCTCAAGGTCGTAGAGTCTTGATTTGAGCATCTTCATGCATTCAGCGCGATTTCTAATTTGCGAGCGGTCATTTTGGCATTGCACGACAATTCCACTTGGCAAGTGAGTCATTCTAACTGCTGAATCGGTTGTATTTACCGATTGTCCGCCAGGTCCGCTCGAGCGAAAAACATCAATGCGCAAATCTTTTTCCTGCAGGTCAATTTCAATCGTGTCGTCAATTTCTGGATAGACCCAAACTGAGGTAAAGCTGGTTTGTCTTTTGTCGTTAGCGTTAAATGGTGAGATGCGCACCAGCCTGTGCACGCCTGATTCCATCTTCATCCAACCGTAAGCAAAATGGCCGGAAATTTTGATGGTGGCTGAGCGAATTCCCGCCTCTTCGCCTTCGAGCATATTGACGATTTCGACTTTGAATTTTTTGGATGCAGCAAATCTTTCATACATGCGAAGCAGCATTGAGCCAAAATCGCAAGAGTCGGTTCCGCCCGCCCCGGCATTGATGTCGAGGAAGCAATTATTGCTGTCAACTTCGCCAGAAAAAAGACATTCAACTTCGAAAGTGTCGGAGATTTTGCGTAAAGCTGTGAGGTTTTTTTCAATGTCGCCTAAAAGCTGTGCATCGCCTTCTAGCTTGGCCAAATCGAAATATTCGCGATTGTCTTTTAAGCCATTTTGAATTGCTAAAAAGGCATTGAGCTGCGTTTCTAAAAGCGATTTTTCTTTGAGAATTAATTGGGCTTCGAGCTGATTATTCCACAAATCGGGATCTTCCGATTTGGCATTTAGTGATTCGAGTTTTTCTTGCAAAACTTCCGGTTCAAAGACACCTCTTAATCAATGCCAGAGAGGTCGCGATCTGGCTGATCAAATTTTCAATTTCGGCGCTCATGAGATAAAATATTGATGTTTTGGGGAGGCAAATTTAGGGTGCCGGCGACTCTCCCTTCCCCTTCAAATTTTTTCTACAAAAACATGACAGATTCAGCAAAAAAATTCGACCTTTGCGTTATTGGCGCAGGTCCCGGCGGTTACGTTGCAGCAATTCGCGCGGCACAATTAGGTTTAAAGGTGGCAATTGTTGAGGCTAATCATTTGGGCGGCATCTGCTTAAATTGGGGCTGCATTCCAACTAAGGCGCTTTTGAAATCGGCGGAAGTTCATCATCTTTTACACAATTTAGACCAGTTCGGATTTAGCGTTAAGGATGTAAAATTTGATTTTGCAAAAATTATCGAACGCTCGCGCGGCGTTTCTAAAAAGCTCAGCGGCGGGATTGCGGGCTTGATGAAGAAAAATAAAATTGAAGTGATTGAAGGTTTTGCAAAATTTTTGGATGCCAAAAAAATCTCAGTTGAAAAAGACGGCAAATTAGTTGCGCAAGTTGAAGCCGCTTATTTTATTGTGGCAACGGGCGCTGGAGCGCGTGTGATTCCGGGTATGGAACCTGATGTTGAAAATATTTGGACCTACCGTGAAGCTATGACGCCAAAGGCTTTGCCAAAATCTTTGTTGGTTGTTGGTTCGGGCGCGATTGGTTCGGAATTTGCTTCGTTCTACAAAAACATGGGTTCAGAAGTTACGCTAATCGAAATGGCAGAAAATATTTTGCCGGTTGAAGATGAAGAAATTTCAAAATTGGCGCGCAAATCTTTCGAAAAACAAGGCATTAAAATTCACACTGGCGCGGCGCTTAAATCTTTGAAAAAAGGCAAAGGCGAGGTTACGGCTTCAGTTGAAATCGCTGGAAAAATTGTCGAAATCAAAGCTGAAAAAGTCATCATGGCTGTAGGCATCGTGGCTAATGTGGAAAATTTGGGACTCGAAAAAACCAAAGTAAAAATCGACAAAGGTCGCATCATCGCTAACGGATATTTGGAAACTTCTGAGCCTAATATTTTTGCGATTGGTGACGTGGTTGGAGCGCCCTGGTTGGCTCACAAAGCTTCTCATGAAGCTTCAATTGCTGCGGAAAAAATCGCAAGCAAGCTTGGCAAATATGACGCCAAAAAAGTTCATCCAATCAAAGTTGAGAATATCCCGGGTTGCACTTACTCAATGCCGCAAATCGCCTCAGTTGGTTTGACCGAGAAAAAAGCAATTGCCGCGGGCAAGAAAATTAAAGTCGGCCGCTTTCCTTACATGGCTAACGGTAAAGCCATTGCGATGGGTGAAACTGATGGATTAATCAAAGTTATTTTTGATGAAAAAACCGGCGAACTTTTAGGCGCGCATTTGATTGGTGCTGAAGTTACCGAGATGATTCAAGGTTACGTAATTGCCAAACAAGCTGAGCTCACAGAAGAGGATTTAATGCACACAATTTTCGCACATCCAACAATGTCGGAAATGATGCATGAGGCTGTTTTGGACGCTTACGGAAAAGTAATTCACTTTTAGTTTGACAAGCAAAATCGCGTTCATATTTTGCCGCCGCCTTTCAGCTGCTTCGTCACTTTAGTTTGTCAAAAAACTGCAAGAAAACGAAGTAGCCCTCGAAAGAAACTAGCCAGCAATGACTAGCATCTATCAAAACCAATTCGGTTCAAAAAAAATGAAAAAATTATCTCTTATCATCGCTGCAGTTTCTCTATTCGCTACTGCTGCTCAAGCTCAAGCTCCTAAAGCTGAAGTTAAAGCTGCTGCTCCAGTAGCTGCTAAAGTCGCTGCTCCAGCTGCTGCTCCTGTTGCTGCTGTTAAAGCTGCTCCAGTTGCTGCTAAAGCTGAAGTTAAAGCTACTGCTCCAGTAGCTGCTGCTCCTGCTGCTGTTAAAGCTGCTCCAGTTGCTGCTAAAGCTGAAGTTAAAGCTACTGCTCCAGTAGCTGCTGCTCCTGCTGCTGTTAAAGCTGAAGTTGCTGCTCCAGCTGCTGAAGCTGCTAAACCAGCTGTTAAAAAAGTTAAAAAAGCTAAAGCTAAAAAAGCTGAAGTTAAAGCTGAAGTTGCTGCTCCTGCAGCTGCTGCAGTTGAAGCTCCTGCTAAAAAGTAATTAACTTTTTACAAAGTTTCGAAAAAACCGGGTCAGCCAAAAGGTTGATCCGGTTTTTTATTTCTAAGAGAAATTTCTTGCAGTTTTGCATCTCAAAAATAGTTTGGCCCTCCTTGTCAAAAAAGCCGAATTAGCTCAGTGGTAGAGCAACTGTCTTGTAAACAGTAGGTCGTCAGTTCAAATCCGACATTCGGCACCATCTCCCTCTTCTTCCCCATCCAATTTTCGCCCCTGTTTATGAATTTTATCCGATCATTTTTGTTTTGGTTATTCATCAATATTTGGGGCACAGTCATCCCGATTATTTATTCTCCCGCTTTTATCTTAAAAAACTCCAAACTAGCCGATCATGGTGCTAAAGTTTGGGCGGTTGTTGGTCTTTGGGTTTTGAAAAAACTTTGTAAAATTGAATGTGAATTTATTGGGTTAGAAAAATTGCCAAAAGAGGGCTGTATCATCGCCTGCAAGCATCAATCAATGTGGGAGACGATTGTGATGCATTTGGTCTTTCGCCGCCCCGTCTACGCCTTTAAAAAGGAGCTTTTGAAAATTCCTTTCTACGGATGGTATTTGCGAGTGATGAGTGGAATTACCGTTGATCGCGATGGTGGCATGAGCGCCCTAAAAGATTTGATCAAACAAACCAAAAAATATTTAGCACAAAGCCAAACTATTATTCTTTTTCCACAAGGCACGCGCGTTCCAGTTGGCGCTCCTAGTAGCGAGTATCCTTATCAGGCAGGCGTCACAGCTTTGTATCTTGCTTGCGGCGTGAAAGTGGTTCCGGCGGCTTTGAATTCAGGAGTTTTTTGGCCTAAAAAGGGAATGTCAAAAAAGCCGGGAAAAATTATTTTAGAATTCTTAGATCCAATCGAGCCGGGATTATCGAAGCAGGAATTTTCAGCGAAGTTGGAAGAGGTGATTGAAAAAAGAAGTGCTGAACTTTCTGCTTAAATTTATTTCTTCAAAGATTTCGCCACTTCCGGCGGCATGTATTTTTCATCATGTTTCACCAATAATTCTTTTGAGAAAAACTCATTTTTCTGCGCATCAAATTTGCCCTTCGCAACCACGCCCTGCTTCTCTCTAAATAGGTCCGGCAAAATCCCCACATATTGAATTTTTAATTCCTGCGCCAGATCGGTAATTACAAATTCTGTCGTTAGCGCATCAATTTTTTTTACACTATTTTCGGCAACTAAACCACCAACGCGGATCTGGCGATTTTGCACTTTATCTAAAGTTTCAGCTTTGAACAACTCGCTCGGCGCGTAGAAAAAAACCATGTTGTCGCGAAAGTTGCTAATCACAAAAATCAAAGCCAATGCTGAAATCGCAAAGACGGATCCAACAAAAATCATTCGCTTTTTTTTACGCTGATTTTTCATTTTGCTGCAAAAAATTTAGTCACAATAAATGCTGCCAAAGCGCTTAAAACAAGGCCAGCAAGCGCATAAGCCGCAATAACATAATTTGAATAGTCTGTCAGATTTTCCATAAATTTTATTTAGATTCCTAGGGGAGCTTGCAAAATAAAAGCTCGTTCTTACCGTGCACCGCTCTTCCCCGTATATGTAAGTACTTAAGTGCCTGAATAGCTCAGTTGGTAGAGCAAAGGACTGAAAATCCTTGTGTCGCTGGTTCGATTCCGGCTTCAGGCACCACTTATTCTTAGTTAATCGCGATTACTGAAACATTCCTGCCACAGTCTTTCTCGCTTCGATGTGTGCTTCTTCTGAAGCTAAAAAAATCCTTCTCATTTTTGTAAGTATCGATTTCTAAATTCTCGATCTTTTTTATTCCAGATTCTCTCAGTTTTTTCTCGATGTAAGATGGCAGATTAAACAAGTATTTATCTGCTTGTACGCCATTTGCGAAAAAACTTTTATTGCTCGCATCTTCACTCAAAAACTCATCTAAAAATTCTTGCGAAATCTCGTAAGAATCTTGCTGAATCATCGGTCCGATTTTGGCGCTGATATTCTTGGCACCCAATTTATGCATTGCGCTAATAACAGATTGAATCACGCCAAGCTTGGCTCCGCGCCATCCGGCATGTGCTGCGCCGATAATATTTTTCTCTTCGTCAAAAAATAAAATTGGGGCGCAATCGGCGGTGAAAAGTCCGAGGACAATATTTGGTAAATTGGTTACAATGGCGTCAGCCTTGGGCAAATCTTGGTTACCGTAAATTTTTTCTGTCGAGTCAATCACCACAACTTCGGTGCCGTGAACTTGATTTAGCAGTAAAGTATTTGTTGCCTCGATGTTTTTTTTAACTAGCGCCAACTCAAGGCCAGAGCGGTCGGCAAGGGCGCGATCAATGATGCAATCTTTGCCAAAAAAATGAAATTTTATGCTCATAATTTTTTCTTAAAAAATCGTAATTTATCCAAATATTCTTGCGGGTTTTTAACTTTGACCAAGGCATCTTTTGGTGTAAAAAACATGTCATTGAGACGCGTCAATAAAAAGCGCATCGCTGCTCCAACCAAAGCGATTTTTAGGAAGTTTTTTTCTGCTTCCAAAAACTTTCTGACTTCTTCGTACCCGCGCAACATTTCGGCAAATTTCTCTTCAGAAAAATTATTTTTTTCATCAAAACACCAAGCATTTACAATGATCGCGAAGTCGTAAACTAGTGCGTCGGTGGCGGCAAAATAAAAATCGATGACGCCGCTTAATTTTGAATTTTCGTCAAAGAAAACATTGTCGGGAAATAGATCAAGATGGATGGCAGCACTTGGCAAATCATGGCTCCACGCATTTTCTAGAAAATTTAAATTATCTGAAATTTCAGCGCGCAAATTTTTTTGATAATTTTCAACTTGGTCTTCAAACTTAGAAAATAGCGCTTTCCAGCCGTTCATTCCTAATTCATTGGGACGTGACATTTTAAAATCAGCAGCGGCTTGATGTAATTTTGCTAAGTTTTTTCCCACCTCAAAACAGTGCGCCTGCGTGATATTATCGTAATATCCGTCACTGCGAGTTTTTAAAGTTGCGCCACTTAAAAAAGTGACAATTGCTGATTTTTTGCCACTTAGATCAACTATCGCCGAGCCATAATTATCAAGGATTGGGCGCGGACAACAAACAGCATTTTCTGCCAAATGTAGTTTTAAATTTATGAAAAATGGCAAAGCATTTTTATCAATTCGCGACTCAAAAATGGTTAAAATAAATTTGCCCTTTTGCGTTTCCAAAACGAAATTTGAATTATCAATTCCCTCGATGATTTCTTTGAAATTAATCAATTTTCCCAATTGATAATTTTGCAAATGTTGCGCGATTTCTTGTTCGCTAGTTTTTGTGTAAACTGCCATTTTGATTATTTTTTATCTTCAATTCCTTGTGACTTTTTCCAGCCTTCTTGCCACATGGCGTTAGATTTGGTGCCTTTTGTCCACGAGCCTTCGGATTTTCTTTGGATCGATTCTACGCGTTCTTGAAATTTCTGCTGCGGCGCTTCGAGCCGAATTTGTTTAGCCAATTCGTAAGTTAGCTGGGCAATTTGCGGATTAATTTTTGTCTTAATTTGTGGATTAAAAATTTTCTCAATGAAGTTGGTGGTATTTTCAAAAAACTCCATGACCTCAAGCGTAGTAAAGTCTCCCGTTGCTCGCACATTTCGCGAAACGCTGAGCAATTCAAAATAACGAGCAAAAAGTTCAGAAATAAATTGATGCGGCGGATAGGCTTTAAGCGCTTCAACCATGAGGCGCTTGGTTTCAGCTTTTAATGTGATGCTTTGCGGATCACGATTTTTCATGTCAAAGCCGATGGCTTTTCTGAAATCTTCGCCCAAATTTAAACCGCTTTCAAACTCAAGAGCGTGCGCCATTTCATGCGCTAGCAGGTTATGATTGAGATTTCTTAAAATAATTTTTGGTGCGGTTTTGCGCAAAACTTTGCCCAAAGTTTTGTCGTAGAAACTTTTTTGCTCGGTTAAAAAACATCCCAAATTAGTATCCCAACCCTTGGTAATTCTGACTTCGAACTTGATGTGCTGTTGTTGCATTTTGGTCAGAATCAAATCTAAACCATCTTTGAAAAGTTCAATGCGGTAGAGATCGGCGAAAGTTTTTACAAACTTTTCCAAATTTTCTACGCCTTCAAATTCAAGTTGGGGGGCACAAATTTTTTTAATGAATTCAGTCATTATTTTTTGAGCGGTCGGCAATAAAGCTCGAGACGGTGGCCCACTAACTCGAAGCCATGTTCAAGAGCAACGCGGGTTTTTAATTTTTCTAATTCTTCGTTAAAAAATTCGTGAACTTCGTCAGTGGTAATGTCGATTAAGTGATCGTGATGATGATCGTCGCCTTCCAGTTTTTCGTAGCGCGCGCGGCCTTTTCCACCAAAGTCGTGCTTAGCGATTACGCCATATTCTTCGAACATTTTTACGGCGCGATAAACGGTGGCGATGCCGATTTTTTGGTTAATTTTTGAGGCGCGGCGAAATACTTCTTCAACATCTGGGTGATCTTCACTTTCAGAAATTACGCGGGCAATAATGCGACGATTTTCAGTGAGCTTTATCTTTTGCTCAGTGCAAAGTTTTTCGATCTGAGAAGTCATGATTTTCAAGGCTTGGAGGTTATTAATTGTTTTTTATTTTTTGGAGCCAAAACTAATTTGCTAGTTCTTTCTTGGCACCCCCAAAATCTTTGAAAAATCATGACAAAAAATCGTAAAATCATCGAAACCGTTGCTCCTTCCTTAACCTTTGATGACGTGCTTTTGAAGCCGGCATTTTCGAATATTTTACCTGCGGATGCCAACACCAAAACTAAAATTACTAAACAAATTTCGCTAAATATTCCGATCATTTCTTCGGCGATGGACACGGTGACCGAAAGCCGTTTGGCGATAGCAATGGCGCAGTCTGGCGGCATTGGATGTATTCACAAAAACTTCTCAATTAAAGATCAAGCTGATGAAGTTAGAAGAGTGAAAAAATTTGAATCGGGCATGGTTTTAAATCCGGTTACAATCACGTCAGATGCCACTCTAGGCGATGCATTGCTTTTGATGAGAAATTACGGCATTTCAGGAATTCCTGTGGTGAAATCAGGCGGCACAAAATTGATCGGCATTTTAACCAATCGCGACGTGCGTTTTGCCACTGATAAAAAGCAGCCAATCAAAGAATTGATGACCAAAGATGGCTTGATTACCGCCAAAAATAACATCAGCAAATCTGATGCCAAAGCGCTGCTCCATAAAAACAAAATCGAGCGCATCATCATCACCGATTCAAGCGGCAACTGCATTGGTTTGATGACAGGTAAAGATTTAGAAAAAACCAAACAATTTCCGCATGCTTCAAAAGATGAAGAAGGTCGCTTGCTTGTTGCAGCGGCAACAGGTGTCGGCCGCGACGGCATTAAACGCGCTGAAAGTTTGATTGAAGCCGGAGTTGACATTGTGGTAATTGACACCGCTCACGGACATTCTTTTGGAGTAATTGAAGCCGTGCGCGAGCTTAAAAAAGCTTATCCAAAACAACAATTTATGGCTGGAAATATCGCAACCGCTGATGCTGCTAAAGCCTTGGTGGAAGCAGGTGCGGACGCTGTAAAAGTTGGCATTGGACCCGGTTCAATTTGCACTACCAGAATGGTTGCAGGGGTTGGCGTGCCACAATTATCAGCTATTCTCGACGTTGTTGAATTTTGCGATAAAGCGAAAATTCCGGTTATTTCTGATGGCGGAATTAGATTTTCAGGCGATCTGGCCAAAGCAATTGCGGCAGGCGCATCTTGTGTGATGTTGGGTGGGCTACTTGCCGGCACCGAAGAAACACCGGGTGAAATTGTTTTGTTTAAAGGCAGATCTTACAAAGTTTATCGCGGCATGGGCTCTTTGGGTGCAATGGCTCGCGGCTCGGCCGATCGTTATTTTCAAGCAGATGTTTCAGATAAATTGAAGCTAGTTCCCGAAGGCGTTGAAGGCCGCGTGGCTTACAAAGGCCCAGTTTCAGAAGTTTTGCACCAACTAATCGGCGGCTTAAAATCTTCAATGGGCTACACCGGAAACGGCACGATTGAAGAGATGAGAAAAAATTGTAACTTCGTGAGAATCACCAATTCGGGGCTACGCGAAAGTCACCCGCATTCAATTACTATCACGTCGGAAGCGCCGAATTATTCGACGGAGAGTTAAGGCGTATTTTCGTTTTTTAAATGGTGTAATGATCGTGCTCCAATCCTTATGAATATTGTTTTGAAGACATGTTCTCGCCAGATGTAAATATACACACCTTTGACACACCTTTTTTCATCCCGATCGGGATGATTCGCTATATTTTGGTTGCAAAAACTAACAAAATATTCAATTTCGTCCCGATCGGGATGATTTTATTTGGAGTAAAATGGTTAGAATTAATTCAGCAAAAGATCTGGGAAGCCTTATTTGTAAGGCTAGACACGAACAACAGCTTACTCAAGCTCAGCTAGCTTCAGTTGCGCAAGTTGGAGAGCGATTCATTCGTGAATTAGAAAAAGGCAAGCCAACCTGCTCTTTCGACAAAGCTTTAAAAGTAGCGCAAATGCTCAACATCAAACTAACTACCCAATAACCACAATGGTCACCAAAAAACTCGACGTTTATTTAAATAAAATTTTCACCGGAGTTTTTGAGCAAAACTCTAGCGGCGGCGGAGCTCTGTCTTTTACCTACGACGACGAATATCTAGAATCTGAGAGTGCCGCACCTCTCTCAATGTCTCTTCCACTAAGGAGCGAGCCTTTTGGACACAATCAAACAAAATCTTTTTTTTCAGGTCTTTTGCCAGATGAAGATCAGCGCAATGTTCTTGCCAGAAAATTAAAATTGTCGCCAGAAAATCCCTTTGCGCTGCTTGCCGAAGTTGGCCGCGATTGTGCCGGAGCGATAGAAATTTTACACAAAGGTGAAAAGCCGCCAAGCTACGACGAAGGATCTGTCGAGCCTTTAAGCGAAGACAGGCTTTATGAAATTTTGGGCACAATTTACACAAACCCTCTGCTTGCAGCTGACGGAAATATTAGAATGTCTTTGGCGGGCGCTCAAAGCAAACAGGCGGTTTTTTTTGATGAGAAAAAAAAATCTTTGCCGCAATTAGTAAAACAAAAGCCAAGCACGCATATTTTAAAGCCCCCGATGACTTGGCTTGAGAACAGCTCTGAAAATGAATTTTTTTGCATGAAGCTAGCTGGCAAAGTTGGCTTAGAAGTTGCTGAAGTTTTTTTAAAAAATGTTCGAGATCGCCCATATTTGCTGGTGCGCCGCTATGATCGCATCAAATTTGAAGGCAAAACTATTCGCATTCACCAAGAAGATTTTTGCCAAGCTTTGGGGTTGCCGCCAGAGTCAAAATATCAGGGAAAAGATGGGGGCCCGGGAATTTTGGATTGCCTGAATTTAATCAAAAAAAACAGCTCTTTTATTGCGCGAGATCAAACCCGCTTTTTGCAGGCGGTGATTTTCAATTATTTAATCGGAAATTCTGATGCTCACGGCAAAAACTTCTCTTTTTTGTACGAGGATAAAAAAACGCGCCTCGCACCACTTTACGACCTGTTATCGGCCACCGAAGGCTCTAAGGCGGAGCGTAATATGGCGATGAAAATTGATAAAATTTACGACCCAGATCGTCTTCATTTAACTCATTGGCACGGCATTGTTGGCGACACAAGCACCGCCAAGACTCAGCTAAACAAAGAGCTAAAATCTTTTGCCACAAAGCTGCCAAAAGCAGCACTGGCTTTGCAAGAAAGTCTCAAAAAAGAAGGAATCGACTCAGAAATTTTCACCAAAATTCGCAACGTAATCGACAAAAGATCGCGGCGAATTTTGGGTTATTTTTAAAAAACTCACCAACCGCTAAACCCACTATTTACAATGCTTTGCCGTCTTTCTCTAATTTTTCTCCTGTGTTTTTTTAATGTCGCTTTTGCTGAGGCGCCACAAATTCAACTGGCAAATATTTACTCTGACGACGTTGATCTGAAAGAATTTTTAGTTAGCGAAAAGCTTGATGGAGTGCGCGGCTATTGGGATGGCGAAAAATTAATTTCGCGCCAAGGCAATTTAGTTAATGCGCCGAAGTGGTTTGTGAAAAATTTTCCAAACCAAGTCCTTGATGGCGAATTGTGGATTAATCGCGGCAGTTTTGAAAAAGTTTCGCAAATTATTCGCTGCCAAACTTGTGACGAAGATGCTTGGCGCGAGGTGCGTTTTATGATTTTTGATTTGCCAAAAAGTTCGGAAATTTTTTCTAAGCGCTATGAAGCCATGAAAATATTGGTTACGCAAGCTGACACACAATATTTGCAAGTAATAAATCAATTTGAAGTTGAAGATGTTGCGGCACTTAAAAAACTGCTAAAACTCACCGTAAAAAATGGCGGCGAAGGTTTGATGCTGCATCGCAAAAACTCACTTTATGTTGCCAAAAGAAACGATGATTTATTAAAGCTAAAAACCTTCGAAGATGCCGAGGCGCAAGTGATTGCCCATATTGCAGGCAAAGGAAAAAATGCCGGAAAACTCGGCGCATTATTAGTTGAAAATCAGGAAAAAATCCGCTTCAAAATCGGCAGCGGCTTCAGCGAAGCGCAAAGAAAAAACCCGCCCAAAATCGGCAGCACAATCACCTACAAATTTTTTGGCAAAACCAAAAACGGCACTCCAAGATTCGCCAGTTTTTGGCGCGAGAGAAATGAGGAATAAAAAGGCGAACTCTTAAGCGTTATTCGGGTTGTTCTAACAACTCTAGTTGGTATAGCGAATGATCACAATACCATTGCTACCAGCGCCAGAAGCGTTTCGATTCGCGCCGCCACCGCCATTGCCCGCGGTTCCGCCAACGGAAGAGCCGTTTGTTCCAGAGCTAGATACATTGTAACCAACTCCTCCAGCACCACCCATTCCCGATGATCCACCCACACCACCAGCACTAGAGGTCCATCCTCCAGATCCACCACCGCCAGCGCCATAAATTATTGATGATCCTGTAATCGTATTTGCAATTCCAGCGCCGCCACCACCACCAGCAGCCACAGATAAGCTGGCAGCAGTTCCGGGACCGCCAGCGCCCCCGCCCCCGCCTGCATTAAATGGTGAACCATTCGGAGAGCTTCCACCAGCATTACCATAAAAATTTGACGCATTAGTCTGAGCGAGCTGATTTGACACTCCTCCACTAGCTCCATAAGCACCACCAGCGCCGCCGCCAGATCCACCAGGGTTACCAGGAGTCGTGATAGGAAGGGGAGTGGTTCTGCAAGTTCCACCCCCGCCTCCACCTTTTGCAGTTATCGTACCAAAAATAGAGTCCGATCCATTTGCACCAATAATACCTACATTAGAATTATTGGTGTAGTTAACACTTGCTCCACCAGCACCGACTGTAATGGAATAAGATGTAGCACTTAATGGATAAGATAAGGCATAAACTACACCGCCGCCACCACCACCACCACCTGCCTCCTGAGCAGATCCACCAGATCCACCTCCAGCGACCACAAGCACCTGAACATTTCTTGCAGTTGGACAAGAACAACTACTAGTTCCAACAGTTGTAAATTTGTGAATTGTTGAGCCGGGAACCGTGGTTGTGTCCACTACTCCACCAGTGCAAGTTGTAGGTATGAGCACACAACTTCCCGAAATCCCCGTCGCAACACCCGAAGTTGTGCAGGTGTAAGTTTTGGTTCCGGTATATCCAGCATCACAATTAAAGGTTCCGCTTCCAGTTGAATAGGCTAATCCAGTTTGAGCGCCATATCCAGTTCCTGCTGGGGCGGTGCAAGTTGGTGCGATGCATGTTCCAGAAACATTGCTCGCAGGCCCCGAAGCTAAACATTTGTAACTAATGGTTCCGTCATACCCAGAATCGCAGCTAAAGCTTGATCCAGATGTGTAAGCAAGGCTGGTTTGATTGTAGCCAGTTCCTGAAGCGGTACAAGTTACCGGTGAAGAATTATCGCAGCCGCTAGTTGGGGTCGCCTCAGAATTCGGAATTTAAAGCAGTGTGCCATAGCCGCAAAAGCTAATCAAAGTTGGAAGCAACTTTGGTAAACTTTTGCACAAGCTCTCATTAAGATGAAGGAGGGCCCTTCGGAGTCGGCGTTCAGGCGCAGGCTTCA
>CAIRMX010000029.1 GCA_903879805.1 uncultured Alphaproteobacteria bacterium
ATCACAACTGCTAA
Organism: uncultured Alphaproteobacteria bacterium; assembly: GCA_903879805.1. Lineage (GTDB taxonomy): Bacteria > Pseudomonadota > Alphaproteobacteria > Rickettsiales > UBA1997 > UBA2645. The sequence continues at coordinate 15 of CAIRMX010000029.1, forward strand.
TCAATCTTTGCTTTTGGGCTACAAGCTTGATGGCAAAGTAACCCATTCGCAAGGCAGTGGTACATCTTACGATTCAACCATCAGCGCTTACGCAGATTCTACTGATAAGCCGCGAGTTTTCACTTTTGTCCAAAGTTCCAGCTACGGAAAAAGAACTTACATCAATGGCGTTCTTGCTGCTCAAGATCCATCAACCACCAAATTAAGTGGCATGACTAGACTAGCCATTGGCAAAGGTTACAGCGGAGAAATTGGCGAAATCGTAATTTTTGCAAAAACTCTTTTGAACGAAGAAAGAAAATCGGTTGAAGATTATTTGGGAAAAAAATGGGTGGCTAAAATCAACCGCGATGCAGTTGCAGGTGGATCTTGTACCACCGGCACCGTCACTGACACAGGATGCTCGATGGATTGCAGCACTTCCTCAATTAATGGCGTTAGTTCTCCAACAACTGTCACGGATGGTCAAACCAATGTAACTGCAACCTGCGGCGCCACTGGATATAGCAACTCAATCACAGTTAGTTGCCCCGCAGGAACCGGAACAATTACTAAATCAGGAGATTGCCCGTGTAATACTGGACTTGGATATTCTCCAGTTGGTGGAGCTTGTGTGCCTCAATGCTCATTTGCCAGCACCAGCATTACCGGAATTTTAACCACTACTGCAAATGTTAATGCCGGAACCGGACTAACGCAAAGTTGCAATGGCACCAATTTCAAAACTACCGATTCAATTACTTTCGATTGCGCTAACGGCAATATTGCAAATGTTAGCGGATCTTGCACCTGCAACACCGGATACGCTATATCAGGAACAACTTGTAGCGCGATAGTTTGCTCAATTACTGGAGTTTCAGGTTTTAACAATAAAACAAATTTAGATTACACAGCAACTCCTGTCACGATCATATCTCCATGCCAAGGTGGGCATAGCGGAACCCCAACTTATACCTGCACAACTACAGGAGCTGCTACAATTTCTGGAGCTTGCACAGTTCCATTAAGCTGTACTGGCGGAACCAAAACCACCTTTGGAGGCAGAACTACTCACAAATTTACTACGAATGGCAGTTTAACCTGTACTACCGGATCAACTACCGCGCTTGATGTAGTTGTAATCGGTGGTGGCGGCGGCGGTGGTGGTGGTGATGTTGGAAGTGGCGGCGGAGGAGGTGGTGGTGGCGCTGTTGTGGTTTCTACAAATAACAGCATTGGAACTGGAACTATCAACGTAACCATAGGAGCAGGAGGAACTGCGGGCACCGGCTCTAAAAGCGGGACTTCTGCAACAAGAGGTGGCAATGGCCAAGATACCACTATATCTGGTCTATTATCCATAACCTCCAAAGGCGGTGGTGGTGGTGGTGGCAGCAGCGGATCACCAGTGCAAAACACTAGTGGTTCTCCCGCCGGCGGAGGATCAAATTTAACTACCGGGGGAACTGGCTCCTATTCAGGCGGAGCCAGCACTTCTTATACTTATCCCAGCGGCTCTCCTTACGGCTCAACATGCGGTGGCGGTGGCGGATCTTCATCAGCTGCTGGTGGTAGTTGCGTATGGAGTGGTACTAAAGGTGGAGGACGTGCCGGCGCCGGTATATCTGTTACGCTTAATGGATTTTCTGGAACTTACGGCGGCGGAGGTGTTGGTGGCTCTCCAGGATATGGTTGCAGCTTTACCAACACTGGCGGTGGGGGCAATGGCGGTGCATCCGATGATAATTGTACCATACAAATTACCGCCGGTACTGCCAACACGGGAGGTGGTGGCGGAGGTGGTGGCTGCGGATTGGGAGACGCTCCATCCAGTGCAGGAGCTGGTGGAGGCAGTGGCTATGTAGTGTTTACTTATTAAAAGAATCTTCTTAAGAAGATTTTTTAGTAGGAATAAACTCAATCGCGATTGCGGTTAAAATCAAAGTCAGACCAGCCGCGCTGAAGGCGTTAAAGCTAAAATCTTCTAAATAAGATGACGTGATTAGCGCAATCACCGGATAAACCAACGCCGTGTAATTGGCTTTGGTGCTGCCAACTTTTTGAATCATGTAAAAGAGACAGATGAATGCCATCACTGAAGCCACGATGACTAAGTAAAAAAACGACCCCAAATATTTCGCTGAATAATCAAAAATAAATTCATTGCCGCGCGCTAAATTAAATAGCAGTAAATAGACGCTGCCAAAAGCTGCACCGTAAGCAATTGAGGTATAAAGCGGCGTTGAATTAAGCTGACGATTTTTGCCAACCGCAACCGACCCCGCCGAATAAATTATCATCATGATGAGCGACATTACGAGTCCGATCAATGTTTTGATGGCGTTTTCGCCGAAATGAATTGTTGGCAAAATGAAAAAGGCTAAGCCGATCACGCCAATGACGCTGCCGACAATTACTTTTTTCTCGATTTCTCTGCGATCAACAAAACTAGCGATCACTTCTGAGGTAATAATTGAAAGGCTGAAAACCGTGGCAATGACACCGCTTGGAATGTAATGCACGGCGAAATAGCCAATGACGAAATTGAGGCAAAAACTTGTTAATCCGATGAAGAGAAAAAATTTTATTTCACCAAAACGCAGCAGCATTCTTTGCTTGGTAAAAAAACATAGGGCGAACATCAGAACCGAAGTGAAGGCAAAACGGTAAAACACCGAAAGCTCCGGCGGCACTAGAGAATCAACTTGTAGCTTCATGGCAAACCAGCTGAAACTCCAAGCCAAAGACATTCCGAGAAAAGAGAGAAGGATCATTTTAATTGTATTTACTTAGTACATTTTTTCATGCGACGCCTTTCCTCGAAAAACCCAGTAAGAAAACGCCGTGTAGCACAAGATTACCGGCAGAATAATTGCAACACCAACGAATAAAAATGACAGCGATTGGGGAGATGCGGCAGCATTTTCGAAAGTGACTTGGTACGGAATGGCGTAAGGAAATAGAGTGACCGCAAGGCCTGCATAACAAAGCACAAAGAGAAAAATTGTCAGACAAAATGGCTGCACTTCTTTTTTGGCAAGCAGGCTTCTAATTAAGCAAATCAAGGTGACGAAAGTTAACACCGGAATCACCGCGAGATAAAAAATATTTGGCACGGCAAACCATCTGTCCGAAATTTGCTCGTTTAAAAACGGCGTCCAAATGCTTACCAGCGCGATGAAAAACGCCACGAAAGTCAAAACGTAATAAGCAACATGACGCGCCCAATCCTGAGTTTTACCGTGGGTTTTCATGATTAACCAAGTGCTGCCAATTAGCGCGTAGCCAAAGATCATGGCAATTCCTGTCATTAGTGAAAAGGCGTTGAGCCAGTTCCATCTGTTGCCAGCGTCAACGCCTTGGATGAAAGATCCCAGCATCACGCCTTGAAAAAATGCCGCGATTAGTGAGCCGAAATGGAAAGAATAATCCCAAATTTTTTGCTCGTTTCTTGAAGTGGTTTTGAAACGAAATTCGAAAGCAACACCACGAAAAATTAATCCCAAAAGCATCAAGATGATCGGGATGTAAAAAGTTGGCATGATGATTGAATAAGCCAAAGGAAAAGCGGCAAGAAGCCCTCCCCCACCTAGAACCAGCCAAGTTTCGTTGCCGTCCCAGAAAGGCGCAACCGAGTTCATCATTTTGCTGCGACATTCGTCAGATGGCGCGAAAGGAAAAAGAATTCCAACACCCAAATCGAAACCGTCGAGTAAAACGTAGAGGAAAATTGCCAAGGCGAGAACGCCGCCGAAAATTAGTGGGAGGTTTAAGAAACCAGAGAAATCAAGCATTTGAGTCATTGGAGTTTTTGTTTTAAGTTTTGAATGTTCCAACTGGACCCCGTCATTCGACGGGGTGACAAACTGAAGTAGGAAGTAAAACCATTTTCTGTGTCACCCCGTCGAATGACGGGGTCCATTGGCGCATTCGATATTCTAAATTTTCTCCGGACCCTTAGCAAGCAACCGCAAAATGTAATAAGTCGCCGCGCCGAAAATAATCAAATAGACCACCACAAAACTAATCAGCGAGAACAGCACCTGCTCTGAAGACAACACCGACGCCGCGTCTTTCGTTTTTAAAAATCCGTAAACCACGTAAGGTTGGCGTCCAATTTCAGTAACAAACCAACCCGAAAGCAGCGCGATAAATCCACTTGGCGTCATTGCCATGCACCAAGTTTGAAACCATTTTGTGGTAAAAAGTTTTTTGCGATAATTTAGATAAATCGCCGCAAGCCCTGTGGCAAACATCGCCATGCCGATCGCCACCATGATGCGGAAAAATAAGAACACCGGAAAAACCGGCGGACGCTCATCTTTAGGAAAAGATTTTAAGCCGCGAATTTCACCATCTTCGTGATGAGTTAAAATCAAACTCGCCAGTTTTGGAATTTTGATGGCGTATTTTGTGCTTTCTGATTCTTCATCGGGAAGACCGAATAGCGTAAGCGGCGCGCCTCTTTCAGTTTCCCAAATTCCTTCCATTGCCGCAACTTTTGCTGGCTGATATTTTAGCGTGTTAAGCCCGTGCAAATCGCCGATGAAAATTTGCAGCGGCACAAAAATCACAATAAAAGTCAGCGCCATTTTAAACATCACGCGCGCATGCGGCGTTGCTTTTTTCTTGGAGAGCAGCCAAGCCGAAACGCCGCAAACCACGAAGGCGCAGGTTAGATAAGTTGCTACCACCATGTGAGCAAAGCGGTAGGGAAAAGACGGATTAAAAATAACGTGAAACCAATCAGTCGGGTAGAACATTGTATTTACACGCATGAAGTAAGTCGGCGTGTGCATCCAACTATTTGCGGCGATGATCCAAAATGCTGAAATTAACGTGCCGATTGCGACAATGATGGTTGAGGCAAAGTGCATTTTTGGCGAAACTTTATTCCAACCAAAAAGCATGATTCCTAAAAATGAAGCCTCGAGGAAGAAGGCGGTGAGTACTTCAAAGCCTAGCAACGGACCCAAAACATTTCCGGTTTGCACAGAAAATCCGGCCCAGTTGGTGCCGATTTCGTAAGACAAAACAATACCAGAAACCACGCCCATTCCGAAAATAATGCCGAAAATTTTTACCCAAAATTTGTAAATTTCTTTGTAGGTTTTGTCTTTGGTTTTGAGGTAAAGCGCTTCGACGCAGGCCAAGTATCCGGCGAGCCCGATGGTGAAAGCGGGAAAAATAATGTGAAAACTAATGGTGAAGGCGAATTGAATGCGAGCTAGAAAGAAGGGGTCCAGTGACATTGTTTTTTTGGAGAAAAATTAAACTCGGACAAGGAAAATAGTGCAGCAAGTAAGTAGAGGTTCTTTGTGGCAAAGCAAGGTGAGTTTTTGACGAATAAAAAAAGATATAGGTCCCTGAGCAAAGGACGAAGTCCGTCGTCGAAGGGCCTGAAACTCGAGGTTCCGGCCCTTCGACGACCCTATCGCTTTGCTCAGGGACCTATTTAGAATAGTGGTTAGCCTCTTTACTTAGAACTAGTGATTAGCTTCTGCTTCAATCACCAAATTAACCGCATCAGCAACACCCGGAACTGCGTAATCCAAGCCAAATTCCGAACGAGTAATCACCGCAGTCGCACTAAATCCAATAGTTTGCAATTTGCTTAAAGGGTTAGCTCCAGCTTTGTTGAATTTAACATTCAAAGTAACCGGCTTAGTCACACCATGCATGGTTAAATCGCCTTCAACCTTAGCTTTATTTTTGCCAGTAACTTTCACTTTTGTGCTGACAAATTTTGCAGTTGGAAATTTTTTTACGTCAAAAAAATCATCGCTTTTCAAATGGTCATCAAACTTTGGCAAGCCTGTAACTAGGCTGGCGATTTTAATCGTTACATCCAGCGCCGATTTTTCTGGATGAGTTTCATCAAAAGTAACTGTTCCATCAATATCAGTAAATTTTCCTGACGGATTTGAGAAACCGAAGTGATTAGCAAACCACACAACACTGGTGTGATTTGGTTCAATTTTATATTGATTGTCATCAGCAAGAACTGCCTTGCTTGAAATTACGAAGGCAAAAAATGCAATCGCAGCTAGTTGAAATTTTTTCATTATTTTTTGTATTGTTAAATTAGCCGACCCGCGAAAATGCTGGTCAAAATGTAATTTTGCGCACTGTGCTCAAAATTCGATTTGCAAAGTAAAAAGCCAGTCACTTTAATCAAGTAGGTACCTTAAAGTAACTAACAATTTTTTTCTTACCAAGAATGTTAAATAAACCAAAAACCAAAAAAGTAAGTGGCAAAAAAGAGCTGGAACGCGATTTAAAAATTCGCTGTCCGATGCAACATTTGCTTAGTTTACTTAACGGCCCTTGGACAACTTACATTCTATGGCTCTTACGCTTGCAAGGACCCCAAAGATTTGGTGAACTTAAGAAACATATGCCAACTATCTCTTCGAAAGTTTTGACTGAAAGGTTACGCTTGCTTGAAAAAGAAAAAATCATCGATCGTTTTCAGGAAGAAACGATCCCACCAAAAGTGACTTACAGCCTGACCAAGCGCGGTAAGCAGTTGGATAAAGTTTTGGATGAGGTAAATAAATTAGCGCAGAAATGGTTTAATTCTTAGGAACATCTCACGATCTCTCTTTGCCTAATTGCGGGAAAGAAAGATCGTAATTTTCTAATTAACGTAACGCACAATCACAATTCCTGAACCGCCAACAGCAGGACTACTATTTGCAGCACCGCCGCCGCCGCCGCCAGTATTTGCAGTTCCTGCAACAGCAACAGCTCCTGAGGCTCCACCACTACCGCCGCCGCCAGTACCACCAGCTGCAACAGTAGCATTACCCTGATTGGCACCGCCACCACCACCAGCGTAAGTCACTGACGATCCGACAATTGTAAATGCCCGACCATTTCCACCAGCACCTGCCCTTTCAGCAGTTGTGTTACCATTACCAAACCCTCTAGCACCAGCAGAACCTGCTCCGCCGCCGCCACCACCACCATCCCAACCAGCCGCCATACCGCCACCACCGATATTTCCGTAAGAGGTACCTCCAGTTCCAGCAACCACTGCTCCACCATTTGTTGCGTTATTATCACGAGCAGCACCACCTCCAGATCCACCAGATATTAGAGTGCCATTATTAGCACCACCACCTCCCCCATAAGCCGTAATCAGAGAGCCAAAAATTGAATTGCCTCCACTACCACCAGCGCTATTATTACTAGCCGTGCCACCAGCTCCAACAGTTACTGAGTAAGATTGAGCAGCAAGAGAAACCGAAGCATTGTAAACAACTCCTCCTCCACCGCCGCCACCACCAAACCAGCCGCCACCACCGCCACCTGCAACCACCAATATCTGAGCCGTAGTAGCCTGACTGCAAACCAGTGAGCTACTTGATGTAAATACATGCACTGTTTCACTTGCAACAGTGTACATACTGGTATTTCCACCAGTACATTTAGGAGCCACGCAAGTCCCGCCGGTTTTAGTAAATACACCTCCAGTACATGTGTAAGTAATTGGTCCACCAGTACTACCCGCAACGTTGCAAGCAGTTGATGTGCTATTTGCATTAACCTTGGTTCCATCGGTAATTCCGGTCACACCTGTAATAGTACATTGTAAGGCACACCCTCCACTGCCATCAGATGCGTAACCAGTATCACAAGTCGAACATCCGCTTCCGGTATAACCCGTTGCGCAAGTGCATTGAGAGATGTAAATTGGAGTTCCACTGCTGCAGCTAAATGATGCAGTTCCAGTATAATGAGCTACGTTACATGTGCCACTTCCAGTTGATCCGCTAGATACATTAATCGCAGCAGACACGCCAGCTGGAGTTACAGAACAAGGAGGAGCAGATGTACAACTTCCCGTAACATTGGCAGTGCCATTAATGCAAGTGTAGTTCACACTGCCTGAATAACCAACTTGGTTACAAGCAATTGAAGTTGAACTTGAAGTTGGAGAAACTGATGCAACCAATCCAGCTACACTAATCGAACAAGAAGACGCTGAAAGATCACAGCCCGATTCAGTAATTGTATATCCAATGCATGAGCCACCAGATACTGCGCTTCTATTGATCGAGCGAGTCCATTTCTTACCAGCGTAATCTTCAATTGGTTGTCTTTCTTCTGGCTTCAAAGCACGGGCAAAAATCGCAATTTCGCCAATTTCTCCAGTGTAGCCTTTGCCAATCGCAAGCGAAGTAATA
>CAIRMX010000030.1 GCA_903879805.1 uncultured Alphaproteobacteria bacterium
CTGAGCTTCACACGAATCAGTTGCCCAAAACGCATGTCAGAATAGGAAACTGCTGACAACACAGCAGGTTAAATCTGGGCAGAACCAAAAAACGGTTAAGCCCATTTTAACAGTTAATTGTGCGACTTCTTGTCGCACTTCAGCGAAAATCCCGATGAAATTGAGCGATCTATTAAAGCTAAAATGTTGCAAGAAGAGCTCGAAAAATTGCAAGTTGTCGCCACTGCTAGGCCACGTAGCGATGCAATTAAGGCCAGCATTGATGAAGCTATTTTAAGCGGTCGTTATTTGATTGAGTAAGGCGTTGATGTTAATACCAGAACCGCTTACGGCAATACGGCACTGCATCTGGCAATTGCCTCGAATAGTTTAGTTTTTTACGATTTTTGCTGCACAAGGGAGCCGATGCTACGGCATGCAATCAGCTTGACCAAACTCCGTTACATTACGCAGTCCTCAAAGATAATATGCTTTTGGTTTTTGCCGTTTTAGACGCAATGATGGATCAAGAAAAAGCCGGCTTTGCCAGTAAAATTAATCAGAAAGATTTTAATGGAAACACGGCTCTACACTGCGCAGAAGTAGGATACGAGCGCGACGGCGGCATTATTATCCGAGTGCTAATTGGCGCGGGGGCGGATTACAATTTACCCAATGGTAAGTATGAAACACTGCAAGATTTAGCAAGAAATAATCCCAACACTCTCAACATAATTCATCACTATAAAAAAACCGGAAAAGCTGGGGTGGCTTTAATTAGGATCAGCATGGCCCTGAATCTAAAAGAAAAGATCAAAACTTTAACCCTAGAGGAGAAGGCGACTTTGGATGCCTTCGCCAAAAAAGGTCTGGAGATTCTAGAAGAATTACTGCCAAAAACACCGAATCCGGCCGATGAAAATGTTGAAAAAATAATGATGGGTTCGCTCAGTTTAATCTCTGCCAGAATTGAGGCGGTAAAGGCTGCTTCCTCTGCCGCTGAAGAAAAGTACGCTTATTTGCGCAATCTGGATGGTTTGTTTGCGGTGGTGGTGAAGGCGGTGGAAATGGGGGCTGATCCTAATGTTACAATCACCGGCGGTCTCACGGCGCTGCATTTGGCAAATTATTTAAAAAAACCAAATTTGATTCAGCGTTTAACTGAGTTGGGTGCGATTAACAGCAGTGATAAAAGCGGTACTTTTCCGCAAGGATATTGCGGATCTTTGGATCGCCTCAAAGTAGCGCCGGCATTCGCGGTAAGAAAAATTAGAAATTTAGATAAAGAGAAGGCCAGCGAGATGCTGAAATCGGAGTTAGAATTATTCACTTTGCTGCAGGCGGGAAATTATCAAGACAGTGAAATTGACAAGTGTTTTGAAAGAGCGGCAATGATAATCGAAAGTGGCGCGGAGGTTAATTTAAAAACCTCTACCAACTTCACGCCGCTGCATTTGGCAACCTACAAAAATAATTGTAAATTGGTGCTTTCCTTGCTCAAAAACGGCGCCGAGGTCACTGCTACAAATAACGAAAATGACGGGGCGTTGCAACTGCTGTCGCGACAGTTTTTTGCTAAAGATTTATTCGTCATTTACGCCCTGCTAAATGCCATTAAACGCAAGGGGCATGAGGCGGCGGGTCACATTAATTTAAAATCTGCGGCAGATGGTAACACTATTTTGCACCGCTTTTTGCGCTCTAACACCGCGTCATTGATTACCACGGCGCTAATTTACGACGGAGCCGATTACAATTTGCCTAATAGAAATGGCGAGACCGGCCTAGATTTGGCACAGCTTTTGGATCATTCGGTAGTCGCGGAAGTAATTAAAATCATGCAAAAGAATGACTCAAAAGAAATTGACGGATCCTTAGGCAGGATTCGCAATTACCTAATACTCAAACAAAAAAACGACCACGATTTAGATCATCAAGAAATCATCAATGAATATGGAGCAATCGGTTTTGAAGAGCTTAAAAAGCTGGTGTCCCGAGGCGACAAAGAGGTGGTAACCAAAATCATGTTCGGAATTTTGCAGGTGGTTTGCGACAATATACGGTTTACGCAAGCCAAGCCCCATTTAAAAAATCTTGAGCCTTTGATGAACCTGCTGCCGCAATTAATTGACGCGGGAGCGGATGTTAATTTGAGAATTCCTCCTTACTCAGTAACGGCGCTGCATTGTGCTGATTTTCTGAAAATGTCCCAACTGCGCGAGCGCTTACTGGTCGGCGGTGCGGCTAGCGATAATCTCGAAATTGCTTTGGGAGAAACCTCCACCGAACTGGGAAAATATCTGTTTCTTCAAGAGAGAGAAATTGCTCCTCCGGCCCCTCTTAAAACTGCCAAGGAAAAATTGAGCGAATTGCAAAATTTAATCGCAAGCTTGCAGCGAGCCGTAAAAACTTCTGTCAAAGAAAAAACAGAAGAAGTCGAGCGCATGTTGTTTTTGCTGGAAGATCTGGATTACACGCAAAAAAAACCGCTGTTGCAGTTAGCAATTAGATTTGGCAATGGGTCGCAGGTGACCAGACTTCTTGAAAAAGGAGCGGAGCCCGACGCTAATATTCTCCACGCTGGGGTAGAAAAGGGTGACGACGACATTTTAAAAGCGCTGCTAAAAAGCGAGCTGTTGGATTTTGGAGAAATTTTTAATGAACTTGAAAGCAGCATTAAAAATAAACGCCAAGTTTTAGCGTCAGCTTTAATTAAAGGTTTTAGCGAAGAAATAATTCCTAAATTTTTGGCGCAGAAAAGGGCGGTTTGTAACGATCAGATGACCAAAATGGCCAGCTTTGAAAAAAAAGTTACGACAATCGCCAAAAAAGAACTGAGTAAATTTCTTGCTGTAGCTAGGGAAAATCTGGCGGTGAAGCCACGTCAAGAGGAGCTGCAAGTTGAAGAAGTAGGGTCTTCCAAAGCTGAGCGCAAGCAAGATCGTAAAGCGAAGTACAAATTGGAAGTTGAAGCGCAAAACAATGCCCGTGCTGCGGCGCAATCAGCAAGAAAAGCACGAGAAGAAGCAGCTTTGCGCTTGTCGCCAGAGCAACAAAAACAGCAACAACTGCAGAATTTTTTACAAGGCCCGCGCCAAATAAATTCGGTTTCTGACCTGCCGGAATTTCTGCAGCGCCCGATAGAAAACTTAATACGGCAA
>CAIRMX010000031.1 GCA_903879805.1 uncultured Alphaproteobacteria bacterium
AGCCGTAACCCAAAGCTAAACTGTCATTTGGATTAGAAGAAGTTTCTCCCAAGAAATAATTGTTACTGCCGCCACTTTGTCTTTTTTCCAAGACCATGATTGTGTAGTCGGTGCCGTTTAAAAACGAAGCGTCAGAAATTTGCAAATAGTTGTCGGTACTTCCGACGAATTTAATCGCGTGAACGTGATTAATGGTGTTTGCGTAAGTTGGACCGGTTCCTACTGCAACTACTAAAGGTTTAGCAGAGTTACTGCTTTGATCGTACCAAGAAGTTACTGCTGATCCATCACTTGCTTGCGAGCCATCGATACTGGCGCTTAAGCTGGTTTCTAGCCAAAGCATGTTGTCTTTAATTCCGGGAATTGGAGAAGAGCGAGCCAGAGATTCCGCAGCAGCCAAACGAGATTTTGCAACTAATCGGTTTCCGATGAAGGTTCCGGCAAGCATGATGCCGATGATTAGAATGATTACTGAAAGCTCAATTAGGGTGAAGGCTTGTTTTTTGGAATTCATGAAGATCTCAATTGGGGAGAAAAATGTAGCAGAAAAAGTACTAGCGCAGCAGATGTCAAGTAGCGTGTGTAAATATTCTAGTAATGAAACGAATTACTAAATTTCATCCACCAATTTTCCGGAGATTTTTTCGTTTAAAATCGCATTAACTTTTGTCAGAACTAAATTTTCTGCAGCTTTACCAAGTTGAGTTTGAGCCTCTAAAATTGCATCTCTCGAGGCTTTTTGAGCAAGTAGGTTTTCTAAAATCTGTAAATTTTCTTTGATTAATTTTCTTTCATTTGCGGGGAGGAAATCAGCAAATTTTTCGAGATCTTGTTTGACGATTGTAATGTCTTTGGTGCTTGCGGTTCTTGCTTCAATCAGCAAGCGATTGGCAATGTCGGTCTGCGAATTTTTTAGTGAATCAAGCAGCATTTTTTTCACTTCATTTTCATCTAAACCGTAGCTGGGTTTTACGGTAATTTCTTGTTTGGCGTGAGTGATTTTTTCTTCTGCACTCACAGTTAAAAGCCCGTCAGCGTCAACTTTGAAAGTGACGACAACGCGCGCCAAACCTGCGGCCATTGCTGGAATATTTTTGATTTCAAATTCGGCCAAGCTGCGGCAATCAGCGGCGAGTTCGCGCTCACCTTGTACAATGTGCAATTTCATTCCGGTTTGATTGTCGGCGTAAGTGGTAAATTCTTTGGCCAGAGCCGTTGGAATTGAGGTGTTGCGGTGAATCACTTTGTCAACAATGCCGCCCATCATTTCGATCCCTAAGGAAAGAGGAATAACGTCGAGCAATAAATTTTGCGATTTGCCGCTTAAGTTGTGAGCCTGCCAAGCAGCGCCAGCAGCGACGATGCGATCTGGATCGAGTTTGTTCAAGATTTTTTGGCTTCCAAAAATTTCTGCGAGTTTTTTGGTGACGAGGGGAATGCGTGTTGAACCACCAACCAAGATTACGCCTTTAATGTCGCTTGGCTCTAGGTCTAAATCTTCAATTAAATTTTTCGTCAGCGTAAAAGTTTTTTCGATTTTTGGTGTAATTAAGTTTTCGAAATCGCTCTTAGTCATGCTGAGCTTGTCGAAGCATGATTCAGGCCCGTGCCCAGAATCACCCTTCGACAGGCTCAGGGTGACCTCGTTCTTGTTGGACAATTCTTCCTTAATTTTCCGCGCCTCTTTGCGACTCACCCCAAACTTCTCTGCCACCAAATCATCAAAATCATCGCCGCCCAAAGCATTGTCACCGGCAACTCCCAAAACTTTAAAAACGCCTTTTTGCATTTTCAAAACCGACACGTCGAAAGTGCCGCCGCCCAAATCGAAAACGCAGTAAGTGCCTTCAGCAGAATTGTCGAGACCGTAGGCAAGTGCCGCAGCAGTTGGTTCATTGACCAGACGCAAAACATCAAGACCAGCTAAATTTGCGGCCAGTTTTGTGGCATTTTTTGCGGCTTCGTCGAAGTAGGCCGGAACGGTGATTACGGCTTTTTTAATTTCGGTTTTGAGATTTTTTTCAGCGAGGTTTTTCAGCTGTTTCAGAATTTCTGAAGAAACCTCGGCAGGTCTGATTTTTCTGGCTCCAACTACAATGCGCAAAACTTCTTTCTCAAAAGAATCTTGGTCAATTTCAAAGCCGAATTTTTGGTTTGCTACATCCGAAAAACTTTTGCCCATTAGTCGTTTAATTGACGAAATTGACAATGTATTTACATCATTTGAAACATTGCCATTGGTGTCGTAATTGACAATTGAGGGGTGAATTTCATTACCTTTTTCATCTGCAAAAAATCTAACTTTTTCGTCTTCAACAATCGCCACAAGTGAGTTGGTGGTGCCTAAATCAATGCCGATTACAACTTCTTGCGTTGCTTCAGTTTCTAGCGCTGCGCCGGGTTCGGTAATTTGTAATAATGCCATTTTTGATTTATTTTTTTCTTCAAGATTTTCAGTTTGTCACCCCGTCTTTACGACGGGGTCTAGTCAGCACGGTAAAAACTTTTGGTTCGGAGTTCGGAGACTGGACCCCGTCGTAAAGACGGGGTGACACTGAGAAGTAAAATTAGCTCCTCTTTTTTGCCTTTAAATCGCGCAGAGTTTTGTCGAAATATTTTGCTCTGATTAAAATTTGTGAAGCCTTCACAAATTCTTTATTTCCAAGTTCTAGCGCCACTTCAGCAAGTAACGATTTTACTTTTGCGTTTAATTCTTTTTTTAAATTTTCTGCAGCACTTGCATCAATTTCTGCAACCATTTCCTGCAATTCCAAAATCTCCAAAAGCGTTGCCATATCTGGCTTTGGCGCGTGTGAATCATTTTCTAAATCAATGCCATTTAACGCCAAAATGTAAGAGGCGCGAGAAATCGGCGCGCTTAAAATTTTGTAAGCGTCATTAATTAAAATCGACTGCTCAATGTCGGCAGTGCTTGAATTATCTGGGTGGAATTGCTGTTGAAAGGCGAGGTATTGTTTTTCGAGAGCGTCAAGATCAAGGGCAAAATTTTGCGGAAGAGAAAAAATTTCGAAAAAGTTTTTCATACTTTGAAAGATTCACCACAGCCGCAGCGGCCCTTTTCATTTGGGTTGACGAAGTCGAAGCCGGAATTGAGATCGTCGGTTTTGAAAATCATTTCGCTGCCGATTAGAAACATTGAAACTTTTGGATCGATGAAAACGCAGTAGCTGTCACGGATTACGACGTCGTCGAATTTGGAAATATTTTTTTCGCGAATGGCGTATTCAATGGTGTAGCTCATCCCAGAGCAGCCACGGGTGCGCATTCCCACCTTGATGCCTTCGCAAGGTTCAGTTCGCTGTGCTAATAATTCTTTAATTTGCACCAGCGCTTCGTCGGTGATTGTTAGGTAATCAACAATGGCATTGCCGGTGGCAGAAAAACTTGGCAGCATTTTAGTTTGAATCTTTTTTGCTTTTGTAATCTTCAATCGCCGCTTTGATTGCTTCTTCAGCAAGCACCGAGCAGTGAATTTTTACTGGTGGCAAAGACAATTCTTGAGCGATTTCTTTGTTAGTAATTTTTGCCGCTTCCTCAATATTTTGGCCTTTGATCCATTCTGTCGCAAGTGAGCTTGAGGCAATTGCAGAACCGCAGCCGAAGGTTTTGAATCTAGCGTCAGTAATTACGCCATCTTCTGAAACTTTGATTTGCAATTTCATTACGTCGCCGCAGGCAGGTGCGCCAACAAGGCCGGTGCCAATTCCCGATTCGTCTTTACCGAAAGATCCAACATTTTGTGGATTTTCGTAGTGGTCTAAAAGTTTTTTTGAGTAAGCCATTTTGGTCCTTAAATTTAATGTGATTTCCAATTGATTGACTTGATGTCGATGCCTTCCTGCATCATTTCCCAAAGCGGGCTTAAGTCACGTAGTTTTTGGATTTTTGTTTTGAGCAAATTCACTGCGTAATCAATTTCTTCTTCGGTGGTAAAGCGTCCGATGCCGAAACGAATTGAAGTGTGTGCCAATTCGTCTTCAACGCCAAGCGAGTGTAAAACGTAAGAAGGCTCAAGTGACGAAGAGGTGCAGGCTGAGCCTGATGAAACCGCTAGATCCTTGATTGCCATGATCATTGATTCGCCTTCGATTCCGGCGAAAGAGAAGTTTAGGTTTCCGGCAAAGCGATGTTCTTTGTCGCCGTTTAGGTAGACTTCTGTAGTCTCCATCACGCCTTGGTAAAGTTTGTCGCTGAGTTTTTTAATGTGAGTGGTGTCTTTTTCCATTTCGTTTTTGGCGATTTCAGCAGCAACTCCTAAGCCAACAACCAAAGGTGTTGCCAAGGTTCCAGATCTAATGCCGCGTTCTTGTCCGCCGCCAGAAATTAGTGATTTAATTCTAACTCTTGGTTTGCGACGAATGTAAATTGCGCCGACACCTTTTGGTCCGTAAATTTTGTGGCCGGAAATGCTCATTAGATCAATGTTCATTTCGTCAACATTGAGAGGAATTTTGCCGAAAGCTTGCGCCGCGTCAGTGTGAAAAAGCGCACCTTTTTTGTGGCACAAAGCGCCGATTTCTTTGATTGGCTGAATCACGCCGATTTCGTTATTCACGGTCATTATTGCAACTAGGCAAGTCTGTTCGGTAATTGCTGCTTCGAGAACTTTTAAATCAACCAAACCATTTTGCTGAACTGGCAAGAAAGTAACTTTAAAGCCTTCTTGCTCAAGTTCGCGCACTGAATTGATTACACATTTGTGCTCGGTTGAGATTGTAATTACGTGATTTTTTTTCTCGCCGTAGAAGTGCGCCACACCTTTAATGGCAAGGTTGTTCGACTCAGTTGCGCCAGAGGTAAAAAATATTTCTTTCGGGTCAGCAGCAATTAAATCAGCCACTTGTTTGCGGGCGATTTCGACCATTTCTTCAGCCTTCCAACCAAGAGCGTGCGTGCGTGAATGCGGGTTGCCGTAATCTTCGCGCATGCATTTTACCACGGCGTCAATGACGCGAGGATCCATTGGAGTGGTTGATTGGTAGTCTAAATAAATTGGTAATTTAATGGTCATTTTTGATAATTTCGTTCTTAAAAAATGAATTTCCACAGGCCTGTGGAAATTGACGTAATGTGCCTTCGACCTAGATCTAGCAGGCTTTTCCAAGGTTTTTTAAATCTTGGTTTTTTGGTAAAAATCTCCCCAAACCTGAATAAATTTTTCGATTTCTTCTTTGGTATTTTCTGCACTCAAACTTACACGAATTGCACTTGCCGAAAAGTCTGGTGTAATTTTCATTGCCTTCAAAGCGCGTGATGCAGTGGCAGCGCCAGAAGAGCAGGCGGGGCCGGAGCTTACGCAAATGCCATTCAAATCAAAATTGATTAATTGAGTTTGGCTGTCGGCGTTGCGAAGTGCGATGTAGCTGGTGTTGGGCAATCTGGTTACTGAGTCGGCGAAAATTTTAACTTCTGATCCGCCGATTTTTTTGATTTCAACTTCAAGAAAATCGCGAAGTTTTTTGACATTTTCGTAAGTAGAAATTTTGTCTTTTGCTTGTTTGCAAGCTTCGCCAAATCCGACAATTCCCGCGACATTTGTGGTGCCGGCGCGTTTTGATTTTTCTTGTTTGCCGCCGTAAATTAATGGTTTGATGTCAAGGCCGCGGCGAAATAAAAGTGCGCCAACGCCCTGTGGGCCGCTGATTTTATGTGCTGAAACTGAGGCGAAATCGACATTTAATTTTTCCAAATCGATTTCGATTTTCCCCGCTGCTTGCACTAAATCGCAGTGAAATAATCCGCCTTTTTGGTGAACTAATTTTGAGATTTCTTCAATTGGCTGAATGGCTCCGGTTTCGTTGTTGGCAAGCATTACCGAAACTAAAAAATTGCCGTCGGGAAGGGCATTTAATTTTTGTTCAAGATCGGCCACGTCAACCAAACCATTTTCTAACGCGCCAAATTCAATAATTTCTTTGTCGCTTGGGCGACATTCGTAAACTGAGGCGTGCTCAATTGCGGTGAATAAAATTTTGTTCACCTTGGCGCCAAACATTAGGGTGTTGGTGGCTTCAGTTGAGCTGCCGGTGAAAATTACTTCGTAGCTTTTGGCGTTTAGTAAATTTTTTAATTCTTTGCGCGCGGCTTCAACCATTTGGCTAGCTTGGCGTCCAAGTTGGTGAACCGCAGAGCTGTTGAGCGGAAGCTGGTAAGCCTCAACCATTTTGGCAAGCGCTTCAGGGGAAACTTTGGTGGTGGCGTTGTAATCGAAATAAATCATTTGCAGACGTCCTTTAAAGAAATTGAGTTGAGATATTCGTAAATTTTATTTTCGAGCCCGTGCCACAAATGGTGGGTTTTGCATTTTGTGCCGCTGTTAACGCAGCTTTTTTGCACCTTAGTGCAGCGTGTCATTTTAATTGGTTCGCCGATGGCTTTGATTATTTCTGCAACCGTAATTTCGTCACGATCTTTTCCTAAAAGATATCCGCCACCTGGCCCTTTCACTGATTTGACAATGCCCGATTTTTTGAGACCAGAAAAAATTTGCTCCAAATAAGAAAGCGAAATTTTCTGACGCTTAGAGATGGTCAAAAGCGAAACTGGATTGCCAGATTTGTCGTCGGCAATTTCAATAACAGCCATTGCGGCGTAGCGTCCTTTGGTGGTTAGAATCATAATTTTGTTGGGGGAAATAATCTCCGAGTGATTTAGTAGGTTATTTTTTAGAAGCTGAAGTTTTTTTGCTCAAGAGATTATTTTGGCTTAGCTTAGTTGATTTTAAAAATGTGACTTTTAGGTTGCGCGACCTTCTTTCGTTATACCTTAAAAAGCCGGTGTCAAATCGGTTTTTTTTCTAATTATTAATCTCTAACCGAAAACTTGTAGACGCTAGAAAATAGCGCTGTTACAAGCTTTTCAAACTCCCCATTTATGACAGAAAAATCATTCGAACAAGAAAATCCTTTTGCCCAAGAAAACTTTGCTGAGCTTTTCGAAGAATACGAAAAAGACAGTCAAAAGCTAGTAGAAGGCACCGTCGTTAAAGGCGTAATCGTTGGCATCAGCGATAAAGGTGTGGCAATTGATATCGGCGCAAAATCAGTCGGATTCATTGACATTGCAGAATTTAAAAGAGACGGCGAAGTCGCTGAAGGTGACGTTGTTGACGTTTTCTTGGAACGCCTAGAAAACAAAAGAGGCGAACTAATCGTTAGCCGTGATAACGCTAGAAGATACATTAACTGGTATTTCTTGAAAAATTGCCTTGAAGACAAAACTACTATTGAGGGAACAATCATCGGAAAAGTTAAAGGTGGTTTCGCAGTGGATGTTAACGGCATCACTTGCTTCTTACCTAGAAGCCAAGTTGACACCATGCTCCTTACTGATGACACCTTTTTGATTAACAAAGTTGAAAAATTACAAGTTCTTAAAATTGACGATATCCGAGGTAACGTGGTTGTTTCAAGAAGAGCTATTTTGGAAACTCAACGTAACGTCGAAAAAGATAAAGTTCTTGCTACAATCAAAGTGGGCGATGCTCTAGACGGTATGGTTAAAAACATTACTGACTACGGTGCGTTTATCGATTTCGGTTCATTTGACGGTTTGTTGCACTTAACTGACATCTCTTGGTGCAGAGTTCGCCACCCATCTGAAGCTTTGAAAGTTGGACAAGAAGTTAAAGTTCAAGTTATCAAATTTGACGCTGAAACTAAACGCGTGTCACTTGGCATGAAGCAATTGCAACAAAATCCTTGGGAATCAATTGCCCAAAGATATCCAGTTGGCGCAGTTGTGAAAGGTAAAGTTACCAACATGACTACTTACGGTGCTTTCGTTGAAATCGAAGCTGGCATTGAAGGTCTAGTTCACGTTTCAGAAATGAGCTGGTTGAAAAACAACTCAACTCCAAACAAATTCATCGCGTCAGGTCAAGAAGTTGAAGTTATGGTTTTGGACATCAACTCTCAAAACCACCGTATTTCTCTAGGCATGAAACAATGCGAGAAAAACCCTTGGCAAGCTTTCTCTGAAAATCACCAAGTTGGTGATGTAGTTGAAGGTGTTGTGAAAAACTTCACTGAATTCGGTCTTTTCATCGGCTTCGATAGCGGTGTTGATGGCTTGATTCACGTTTCTGATATTTCTGCAGAAGGCGCTCCTGAAGAAGTTTTGAAGAAATTCAAAAAAGATGAAAAAATCAAAGTAATGGTTTTAGGCAGCAACTACGAAAAAGAACGTATCAGCCTTGGCATCAGACAACTTACCAGCACAACTTTCAAAGACGATTTGAACAAAATCGAAACTGGTTTGATCGTGTCTTGCGTGATCATCAATGTTAAAAAAGACTTCCTAGAAGTTGAATTAGACAGCGGTTTGAAAGCGATCATCAAAAGACTTGATTTGTCTAACAGCAAATCAGATCAAAAAACTGAAAAATATGAAGTTGGCGACAGAATCGAAGCCAAAGTTATGTTGTTCAACAAAGTTAGCGGAAAATTGCTTTTGTCGATCAAAGACATGGAATCAGATGAGCAAGAAGCTCACATCTATTCTGGTGCAACCGACAACGGAAACACACTTGCTAGCATTTCTGGTGACTTCCTAGAGTTACTTGCTGCAAGCAAAGAAAAAAAAGAAGAATAGGTTAGAATGTCTGACAATCTCGCCGCCTTAATTTATTTGAAGGACAAGGTTCACAAGTGGAAAAATATTGCGCTTTTGCTCTGTGTTTTTTCCACACTCCTTGCGATCAAATTTATTTTTGGCGGCAGTTTGTCAGATGGTTTACTTGATGGCGACTGTATCGCGAGCATCAAGGTTGAAGGAGTAATCTTGGAAGATGATTTTCGTAGCAAAACTTTAAAAGAACTCGCCGAAGAAAAATCGGTAAAAGCTGTAATCGTAAATATCGACAGCCCAGGTGGCGGCATTGTTGGTAGTGAAATTTTATTTGATGATCTGCGCACAATCGCTGCAAAAAAACCACTAGTTGTAATCATGGGATCAGTTGCGGCATCTGGCGGCTACATGGCTGCAGTGGCGTCCGACTACATCATTGCGCATAATGGCACATTGACTGGTTCAATTGGTGTCTTGATGGAATCGCAAGAATTTACCGAACTTGCCAAAAAAGTTGGTGTAAAATTTAACACTTACAAATCAGCACCGCTTAAAGCGAGTCCCTCACCATTTGAAAAATCCACTCCACTAGTTGACCGCGTTGTCAAAGAAACCATCGCTGATTCTTACCAATTTTTTACTGATTTAGTGCGCGACAGAAGAGGTGCTAAAATTAATAAAGAATTTGCGGCTGTTGTTTTTGATGGCCGAGTATTTACCGGAAGACAAGCTTTAAGAGCTGGATTAATTGATGAAATCGGCGGCAAAGATCAGGCGCTTTCTTATCTAGAAGCTAACAAAATTAACGTGAAAAAATTGCCAATTCACGAAATTGAAATCACCAAAAAAGAAGAAAAATTCCTCGATAAATTTGTAAGTCTGCTACCGTTTTTTGGTGGTACAAAAACTGCAAATTCTAATCACCAAATTATGGCGATAATGAATTAGCAAATATAGTTGCGAAGCCACGTCAAACGGGCTTCGAAACTTATGTTTGCTATTTAAATTTGGGAATTTAGGTTGCCGCGCCTCAGCTTTTTTAAAGCTTTCGAATCAGGTTTTAATTTCAAAACTTTTATATCAATCAATCCTAATTTTTATGACTAACAACACCGAGATTTTTGACAGAGTTAAAAAAATCATCATCAACCATTTGGGCGCTGAAGAAGCTAAAGTTGTAGAAGCTGCAAATTTCATCGATGACCTAGGCGCAGACAGCTTAGACCAAGTTGAATTAGTTATGGCATTCGAAGAAGAATTTGGGATCGAAATCCCTGACGAAGCTGCAGAAAAAATCACAACTGTTGGCAGCGCGGTTAAATACATTTCTGAAAACATGTAATTGGTGTTTTCTAATGAAAAAAGCCTCTGAGGTTTTGCCTCAGGGGCTTTTTTTATGTCTGAATTTTAATAGGTCCCTGAGCAAAGTGTAGCGTCGTCGAAGGGCC
>CAIRMX010000032.1 GCA_903879805.1 uncultured Alphaproteobacteria bacterium
CTTTATCGCAAGAGATTATTTGGATCTTTTTGAAAATTCTTAAAAGAAATTTAGTGATTTTTAGAGATGGGTGGTAGGTTTTTCAGAGTGTCCTAAAGTCTGTACCGCGCTGACTGGACCCCGTCGTAAAGACGGGGTGACACCGAGGCAGAAGGTGACACCGAGGCAGAAGGTGCGCCGAGGAAGAGAGTAACGTCTGATGCAGAGCAAGAAAGTTAGCGCCCAAACAACTTCTGCTCGACAAAAAAATCACTTTGTCTTTTTCTGCCGCGCTTCAAAAACAATCTAAAATTTTAATGACCTTCCTAAAAAAACTTCGCGCCTCGCTTTACCTGCAAGTTCTGCTCGCCGTTGCGCTGGCGATTATTTTTGGCTGCTTTTTCCCCGAAGCGGCGCAAGGCATGAAGCCTTTGGGGGATGGTTTCATCAAGCTCATCAAAATGTGCATCCCGCCGGTGATTTTTTGCACGATTGTTAGTGGCATTGTTGGTGGGTCTGATTTGAAAAAAGTGGGAAAAGTTGGGGTGAAAACGCTGATTTATTTTGAAATTCTTACCACCATGGCTTTGGTAATTGGTTTGCTGGTGGCGCATTTTTTAAAGCCGGGAAGCGGCATGAACATTGATGTGGCAACCCTCGATGCCTCGGCGGTAAATGCTTACGTTACGCCTCACGCGGGCTTCACTGATTTTCTCCTCAACATCATTCCAACCACAATTTTTCAAGCTTTTGTCAGCGGTGAAATTTTGCCGATTTTGTTGGTGGCGATTCTTTTTGGTTTGGCTTTGTCTTCGGTTAAAAGCCGCGTTGGCCTTGTGGTTTCGGGCATCCAAGAAATTTCCGAAATTCTTTTTAAAATCATTTCTTACTTGATGAAACTCGCTCCAATTGGCGCATTTGGTGCCATGAGCTACACCATCGGCAAGTACGGAATTCATGCTCTGGCGCCACTTTTAAAGTTGATGATTTCTTTCTACATCACTTGTATTTTTTTCGTGATTTTGATTTTAGGCGCAGTTTTAAAACTTTGTGGATCCAACATCTTCAAGCTTTTGCGCCACATCAAAGACGAAATATTTTTGGTACTTGGCACTTCATCTTCAGAATCAGCTCTTCCCAATTTAATGACAAAAATGGAACAGTTTGGTTGCCCAAAATCGATTGTCGGTTTGGTGGTGCCAAGCGGCTATTCATTTAACCTTGATGGCACCTGTATTTACTTCACAATGGCGATTATTTTTTTGGCACAAGCTTTCAACATTGAGTTGTCGATGAGTCAAATTTTAAGCGTGATTACGATTTTGCTGGTGACTTCAAAAGGCGCGGCGGGCGTTACTGGCAGCGGCTTTGTAACATTGGCCGCAACGCTTTCGGTGGTGCACACAATTCCGCTGGCGGGGCTGGCATTGATTTTGGGAATTGATCGTTTCATGTCGGAAGCGCGCGCCATTACTAACCTGATTGGAAACGCCACGGCATGTGTGGCGGTTTCGAAATGGGAAAAAGAATTTAAAAAATAAAAACAAAAATGGTCTTCAGCTCAAACCTCTTCCTCTTCGCCTTCCTGCCACTAACCATGCTGCTTTATTTTATTTTGCCGAAAAGTTTGGCGACGAAAAATATTCGCAACAGCGTGCTTTTAGTGCTGAGTTTAGTTTTTTATTCTTGGGGCGAGCTGCATTACTTGTGGCTGTTGCTGATTTCAATTACGGCGAATTATTTTTTCGGAATTGCCATTGGCAAAAGACAAACCAAGCGCGCCAAAGATTTTATTATTTTCGCGGCAGTGGCGGTGAACCTTGTCCTGCTTGGTTATTTCAAATACGCCAATTTCTTGTTTGAGAATCTCAGCCAGTTTTTCTCTACGCAAATTGCCAACGACAAAATTCACCTGCCGATTGGAATTTCTTTTTTCACCTTCCACGCCATCTCCTACTTAATCGACATTTACCGCGGCAAATGTCGGGCGCAAAAAAACATTTTCGATTTGGCGCTCTACATTTCTTTCTTCCCGCAACTAATCGCCGGCCCAATCGTGCGTTACAACGCCATTGAAAAATATTTGGGCGAAAGACGTCACAGTTTTTACGCGGCATCGCAAGGAATTCGCCGTTTCATCATCGGCTTGGGCAAAAAAATCATCATTGCCAATCCATTAGGAGAGCTAGCTGATGCGATTTTTTCATCACCTCTTAGTGAGATTAATTCTGGTTTGGCTTGGGTGGGTCTTGCTGCGTACACGCTGCAAATTTATTTCGATTTTTCAGGTTATTCCGACATGGCAGTTGGTTTGGCACGAATTTTTGGTTTTAAATTTCCCGAAAATTTCAACTACCCCTACGTTTCGCGCTCGATTAAAGAATTTTGGAGAAGGTGGCACATGTCGCTCTCCGCTTGGTTTCGCGACTATGTTTACATTCCTTTGGGTGGAAATCGCGTCTCGCTACCTCGCCAATATTTCAACTTAGTTTTAGTGTTTTTTCTTTGCGGATTGTGGCACGGCGCTAGTTGGAATTTTGTGATTTGGGGCATGTTTCATGGCTTTTTCTTGGTCTTTGAGCGCGTCAGAATCGGCAAAGCTTTTCTAAATTTCTTGCCGAATTTTCTGCAACATTTCTACGCCATCTTCGTCATCATGATTGGTTGGGTATTTTTCCGCAGCCCTAATTTAACTCATGCCATCGGCTTTTTAAAATTAATGTTTTCAGGAACTGGCATTAGTTGGGGAGTCTGCACCATGGCGCAGATTAGCAAGTCGCATTTTGTTTGGATGGCAGCAATTTTGGCGCTTCTTGGCGCTTCACCATTGATGAAAAATTTGCTGCTTCGAGGACAAAAAAATAAAATTCTTACTACAGCTTTTGATCTGTTTTTGATTTTAGTTTTTCTTCTCGCAATCGTCAGACTGTCAGCTGCAACTCACAATCCATTCATTTACTTTCAGTTCTAAAAAATGAAGCAGAGTAAATTTCTAATCGCTTCATTTGGTCTGATTTTGGCATTGCCGCTGCTGGACAATATTTTTCATTTTTCGCCGGTGGAGGTTTTGTTTGAAAAACGTTCGCCTGTAAGTTTGCCGCCTTTACCTAAAACTTTTTTGGAAGCTGAAAAATTCTCTAAAAAATTTGAAAATTTTTTTAACGACAATTACGGCTTCAGAAAAACTTTAATCAAAAGCAACAGTCGCTTAATGGATGAAGTCTTTGGTGAGTCAGTCAATGTTCGCACCGTGATTGGTAAGGATGACTGGCTCTTTTTTGAAAATCACAAATCTTTGCTTGATGCGGTTGGTAAGGCAGAAATTAGTGACAAATTAATTGCAAGTGGAGTCAGAGCTTTTGGTAAAAATTGGCAAAAAATGCGCTCTCAAAATATTGATTATTTGCTGGTGATTGCCCCGGACAAAGAAACGATTTATTCGGAATTTTTGCCTGACTACATTGATCCTAAAGGCCCACATCGTTTGGATAAATTTTTGGCGGCACTGAGAAAAAAATATCCTGATTTTCCGGTTCTAGATTTGCGCCCGACTTTGCTTGAGGCTAAAAAAAATGAAATTCTTTACCACAAAACGGATACTCATTGGAACATGCGGGGCGCGCATTACGGATATCTGGCAATCATGAAAGAGTTGAAAATTGCGCCGCATCTACGCAACGAATTTACTAACAAAGAAGACGAAATGTTTTTGGGCGATATTTCGATGATTGGCGGCATTGAGGCTAAAAATTTGAATTACGACTTAGTGGCAAATTTTAAGAAAACTGCTGCGCCAGCTGGGGTTTTGGAAGTGGAGCGAAAAAAATTCAAAGAGTTTGAAAGTTTCGCTGCCGAAGACAAAAATCTGCCGGTACTTTTTGTTGAGCGCGATTCTTTTTTTAACAATCTACAGCCTTTGGTAAATGAACATTTTTCTCAAAGTTTTTACATCAAAGGTCTTGCCTGCGGTGTAAATGACGAAATTGTTGCAAGACGTCGTCCAAACGTTGTGATCCAAGAATTTATCGAGCGTAACATTGAAAATATTTTAACCAAATGCGAGACAGATGAGAAAAAATAAGATCCTGATTTTTGCCTTTGCCTTGCTTCTGACTTTGCCGGTTTTGGACAATATTTTTCATTTCTCACCGGTAAAAGATTTGTTTGAGAAACGCTTGCCGGTGCCTTTGCCATCTACACCAAAAACCTTTGCTGAAGCGCAAGAATTTACGCGGAATTTTGAAAAATTCTTCAATGACAATTACGGTTTTCGCAAAAGTTTAATCACGATTAACAGTCGCATGATGGACAAGGTTTTTAATGAATCTCCAGATTCGCGCGCTGTGATTGGCAAAGAGGGCTGGCTTTATTTTGACAATCACAATTCTTTGCTGGATGCCGCGGGCAGGGCGGAAATTAGCGATGCGCTAATTGAGCGCGGCGTAAAATCTTTTGGTGAAAATTGGCAAAAAATGCGCGCTAAAAACATTGATTATTTGCTGGTGATTGCGGCTGATAAAAGCACGATTTATCCAGAGTTTTTGCCAGATTACATCACGCCAAAAGAACCGCACCGCATTGATAAATTTTTGACGGCTTTGCGTAAAAAATATCCTGATTTTCCGGTGATTGATTTACGTCCGATTTTACTTGAGGCCAAAAAACAAGAAGAGGTTTACCAAAGAGTAGATACTCACTGGAGCAAGTCGGGAGCGCATTACGCTTACGTTGAAATTGCCAAGCTTTTGAAAATTAAGCCCCATTTACGCAGTGATTTTTCAATTTTGGCGGATGGCTATGTTAGCGGCGACATTGCTCAAATTATGAATTCGGATGTAACGGAATTGAATGTGGAGCTAGTGCCGCAATTTGAAAGAAAATCACACATTTATGAGGCGCCAAAAGCTGCTAAAGAGCAGTTTCACAAGCCGATGTTTTTTGAAAATAGTGACAAAAATCTGCCGGTACTTTTTGCTTACAAAGATTCTTTTTTCGGCAATTTGACTGAACTGGTTTCTGAGCATTTTTCGCAAAGCGCTTACATCAATGAATTTCCTTGTGATCTAAACTACGAAATCTTAAAAAATTACCGCCCAAACGTTGTGATTCAAGAGTTCTGGGAAGGTCGGATCGAAGTGGTTTTGAGCCAATGCAAGCAATAATTTACCTGTAGTTAAAAATGCCTAATCAAAAAATTTTAGAAAACTTAAAAACTCTCCTGCAAGTTCCTGATCTTGCTTCCAAAAAATGGATCTTTGAGCAGTACGATTCACAAGTGATGAATGACACGCTTTACACGCGCGGAGACGCCGCAATTGTGCGTGTTCACGGCACGCAGAAAGCACTAGCAATTTCAACTGATTGCACGCCACGTTACGTTGAAGCTGATGCCTTTGAGGGCGCTAAACAAGCAGTTGCAGAAACTTACAGAAACATCTCAGCAGTTGGCGGCAGACCACTTGCAATCACCAATTGTTTGAACTTTGGCAATCCGCAAAAACCCGAAATCATGGGTCAAATTGTGCGTGCCATTCAAGGCATTACCGAGGCTTCAAAAGTTTTAGATTACCCCGTGGTTTCAGGTAACGTTTCACTTTACAACGAAACTGACGGCAAGGCGATTCAACCAACTCCGGCGATCGGCGGTGTTGGATTGTTGAAAGATTTTCAAAAAAGATGTGACGCAAAATTCAAAATGGTTGGCGATGAAGTTTTTGTAATTGGCAAAAGTTTAGGTCACGTTAATTGCTCACTTTTTGAGCGTGAAATTTTGAAAATTGACGGCAAAAAAAATCCGCCAAAAGTTGATTTGCTTGAAGAGAAAAAACATTCTGAATTTGTTAGAGAGTTGATCGAAAGCGCCAACATCAACGCTTGCCACGATGTTTCGGATGGTGGTTTGTTGGTGGCTTTGTTTGAAATGTCTTCTGACAAAATCGGCTGTGATGTTGACGCCGCGGCAATTGTGGGTGATGCTAATGAAATTTTATTTGGTGAAGATCAATCGCGCTACTTAGTGGCACTTGATTCTGCGATGGTTTCTGAATTTAAGAAAAAAGCTGAGAAGAAGGGAGTTTCTGTTTTAAAAATTGCTGTGACTTCGAAAGATAAAATCCGCATTGCAACTGCTGAAGTTGAAATCAGAGAGTTGAGACAACTTAATGAAGCGGTTTTTGAGAAGAAGTTTTCTTAAAAAGGTGAATCGAGTGCTTGAATAACCACCCCCAACCCCTCCTTGAA
>CAIRMX010000033.1 GCA_903879805.1 uncultured Alphaproteobacteria bacterium
CCAATTGATAAGTTTATAACGGCTTTTACCTTTGCGAGTTGAGTGTGCTGTCATTTGGGTATCTGATGTATGGGTTTTTGGATCAAATAACGTACAAAACTTGCTTAAATTGGCAATGTTAATTATTCATGCAACAACGCCCCAAAGAATATAAAAATTTTAAAGGCTTAAAAAAGCAGGGCTTACGCGATAACATGACCAATATGGAATTGGTTTTAAACATGCTTTCTGAAGCAACCACCACCGAAATTTCCAAGAAAAAACAACCGAAAAATTTACTACAAAATCGTAAAATCGCCAAAGACGGTGGAACAATTGCTGGCAATACTCGCAAAGCGATTGAAACAAAAACCGGTGAAAAAATAATTTCTAAACTTACCGCTAAAGCTTCCGATAAATTAACTTAATTCCAGCCCATGAATTTTAATTTTTTAAAATGCGACGATGTTGTTGATGTTGTAACTCTAGGCACCGCCTGCACTTTGGAGGAAAATGAAAAAATCAAAAATTTCCTAAAAAAAATTGGACTTACCGCGCGGGTTTTTTTTGAAAAAGAATTGGTGCTAAAAAAACCAACAACTCACGAATTTCCGTCTTTTGCGGCTTTGCATCGTTTTGAACAATTTAAAGCGGCAGTTAATTCTGATTCAAAAATAATCTGGTGCGCGCGCGGCGGCTACGGCAGCGCGGAGATTTTGCCTTACTTAGAAAAAATGGCAAAGCCCAAAACTCAAAAAATTTTCATCGGATTTTCGGATGTTTCATCGCTGAATAATTTTTTAATTAAGAAGTGGAGTTGGCAAATTGTCAGCGCGCCGATGCTTGGCCAAATTGTGAATAAGAAGGTTTCAGACAAATCAGTGCGCGCGCTTGTTGATTTTATTTTCGGCAAAAAAACTGAATTAAAATATCAGCTAAACGCGATTATTCCGGCGTCAAAATCAATCAGCGCAATTGTCACCGGCGGCTGCATCAGCGTTCTCGCGGGGCAATTTGGCACCAAAAATCAAATCGATTGGGGTGATAAAATTTTATTTCTTGAAGATGAAGGCGAAGATGGTGAAAGGCTGGATCGTTATTTTTTGCAGCTGACGCAAATCATGCTCGAGCAGAAAAAATATCCGCAAGCAATTGTGCTGGGGAATTTTATGGAAGCTAATCCGCATGGCACTCCGAAGACTAAAAATATTGCAATCGCAATTGAGAAATTTGCCGCGAATTTGGTGGGAGAAAATTTACCAATCACGCTTTTTGAAGAGAAAAGCAAATGCCTTGGACATTCAAAAAATATGCTGCCATTGGTTTTGGGTGAAGTGGCGGAGATTAAAAATGAAACTTTGTCGCAGAAACTTTAGCTAACTACCGCGCTGACTGGACCCCGTCATGAAGACGGGGTGACACTTCAGTGAGAGGTAAGTTGAAAGCTAAAACTAAAGTTTGTCACCCCGTCTTCATGACAGGGTCCAGTCAGCGCGGTAAAAAGCCAAAGACTTGCCAAAAAAATCAAAAGCCAAAAAATTTTAATTTGTTTTTCTCGATCCAATTTCTAAAACGCCGCACCTTCCCGTCACATC
Source organism: uncultured Alphaproteobacteria bacterium (assembly GCA_903879805.1). Taxonomy (GTDB): domain Bacteria; phylum Pseudomonadota; class Alphaproteobacteria; order Rickettsiales; family UBA1997; genus UBA2645. The sequence continues at coordinate 1,575 of CAIRMX010000033.1, forward strand.
TTTCGAATAAAATAAATCAAACATGACAGCTCTTCCAGAAACCAAAAACATGACGATCAATTTCGGCCCACAACACCCTGCCGCACACGGTGTTTTACGTTTGATTTTAGAAATGGATGGCGAAGTAGTCACCCGCGCCGACCCCCATATCGGCTTGTTGCATCGCGGCACTGAAAAATTAATCGAGCACAAAACTTACCTACAAGCCGTACCTTATTTTGATCGCTTAGATTACGTTTCACCAATGTGCCAAGAGCACGCCTACGCTTTGGCGGTGGAAAAATTACTGGGCTGCAAAATACCTGCGCGCGCGCAATATATCCGCGTTTTATTTTCTGAAATCACTCGCATCCTAAATCACATCATGGCGGTGACCACTCAGGCTCTAGACATCGGTGCTATGACGCCTTTGCTTTGGATGTTTGAAGAGCGCGAAAAAATGATGACTTTTTACGAAAAAGTTTCTGGCTCAAGAATGCACGCCGCTTACATCCGTCCGGGTGGAGTTCACCAAGATTTGCCAGATGGTTTGATTGAGGAAATCGCTGACTTCGCCAATAATTTCTTAAAATATGTCGATGATTTAGAATCGCTTTTAACCGAAAACCGCATCTTCAAACAGCGGATGGTTGAAGTTGGTATCGTGAGCAAACAGCAAGCGCTAGATTGGGGCTTCACTGGCCCAATGATTCGCGGCTCAGGAGTTGCTTGGGACTTGCGCAAATCTCAACCTTACGAAGTTTACGGTGAGCTAGATTTTGACGTGCCAATCGGCAAAAACGGCGACTCTTACGACCGCTATTTAATTCGCGTTGAAGAAATGCGTCAGTCGATTCGCTTAATCAAACAATGCATCGAAAAAATGCCGCAAGGCCCTGTCACAACTGACGACTCAAGAATCGCCGCTCCAAAAAGATCAGAAATGAAGCATTCAATGGAAGCGCTAATCAACCATTTCAAACTCTACACCGAAGGGTACCGCGTGCCGGCTGGCGAAACTTACGCCGCCGTTGAAGCACCAAAAGGTGAATTTGGAGTTTACATAATTTCTGACGGTTCAAGCAAACCACACCGTTGCCGCGTTCGCGCTCCGGGATTTGCCCATTTGCAAGGTTTAGAATTCATGGTTAAAGGTCACATGCTTGCCGACGTGGTAACCGTGATTTCAACGCAAGATATCGTATTTGGCGAAGTGGATCGCTAACAGTTCGTAAGGAACAAAATGAAACGTAATTCCAGAAATTTTTGCGAAGGTAAATTAGTCATTTTTTTTACCATCTCAATTTCGGTTATTGCTTTGATGATTTGGTTTTTCCTGCATCTTGCTGCTATTGAAAAATACAAAATCAGAAATGGCCTCGAAACAGAATCCACAAGAGTTGAACGCGCTTTAATTGATCGCATTGAACACACTTCGGCCATCATCAATAACATCAATTCTCAAATCGCCCGCAGCCCTCACGATGCAAAACATATTAACGAAATTTTAGAAAAATTTAAATCTACTCCCGAACTCAGCGACACTTTTTCTTGGACAATTTTTTCTTGGGCTAATGCTCAAAATCAAATCACAGTTGATGCGAATTACGGAATTTTAAAAGAAACCATAGATCTCTCCAGCCGCGATTACATTGCTTTTACCAAATCAGAACCAAATAAATTTCATCTCGGCAAACCGGTTTTTGGCTCAACCAGTAAAAAATGGATGATACCCGGAGGTGTTGGTATTGTTGATAAAAATGGAAAATATCTCGGAGCTACCACTATTGGCTTCGAAATTGATTCTCTTGCCCGCTCACTGCACCAAGCCATTCAAAACGACAATATCGGTCTTGAATTATTTAGCTTTGACGGCACTCCAATTTTATACGCCAATAACCACTCTTTTGGCAGCAGCGAGAAAAGCCAGAATCACGAATTAAAAACGACAATTTTATCCTCGAGAAATAACACTCAAATCGATGTTAATCTTTTTCAAAATACTCATGGAATCTTGGTCAAAAAACTGGGCAATCTTCCTTATTTTTTGGTTTTAAAATATAGCGTTAAAGCGATTAATAACGGCTTGTGGCAAGGATTCTTCTCCAGATCAGTTGAGATATTTTGTCTATTTTTTATCGCGGCTTTTTTACTGATCTTTATTTACAAAAGAGAGGAGCTACAACGTCAAAAAATTCGCGCTCTCAGAAAAATTGTCGCACAAACCAGATCAGCTTCAAAAAAATAAAGTAGGTTTCCTGATATCACCATTAATGGCCGCTAAATAAATTGACATTTTGTTTAGCCCCAATAATTTGCGCCGCCTTCTTGAAAGCGAGGGCTAAAATACCAGCTTGAAAAAGCACTGATTTCACACTTAACACACAAGGATCCGATGAAAATTTACAACTCACTTAAGTCTGCTAAAAAAAGAGACAAAAACTGTAAAGTAGTTCGCAGAAAAGGCCGTCTTTACGTAATCAACAAGGTTAACCCACGCTTTAAAGCTCGTCAGGGTTAATTCCTTTTTTATAAAATTTGGTGACCGTGGGGGCGTATTTATTTTTAAGTACGCCCCTACTTTTTTTGCTTAAATTCCAGAGATGTCCAACGCTTCCACAAAAATCAGAATCGGCACCAGAACCAGCAAATTAGCGCTGGCACAAGTCGCGGAAGTGCATTTGCTCCTCGCTCCATTTCTTAACGGTTTACAAATCGAAATCGTTCCAATCACAACGTCGGGCGATCGAATTCAAGATCGCAATCTATCTGAAGTTGGTGGCAAAGGCTTGTTCATCAAAGAGCTCGAAGAAGCTCTAATTCAAAATAGAATCGACATCGCAGTACATTCGGCAAAAGACGTGCCGCCAATGTTGCACGAAGACACTCATCTTGCCGCCTTCACCGAAAGACTTGATGCCAGAGATTGCTTTCTTTCGAAAAAATACGACTCACTAAAAAAACTACCAAAAGGCGCAACTGTCGGCACCTCGTCAGCAAGACGCAAAGCGATCTTATTGCTACTACGCCCCGATTTAAAAATCGTCAATTTCCGCGGCAATGTTGATACGCGTTTGGCAAAAATTGAAAATGAAGATGTTGATGGGTCGATCCTTGCACTCTGCGGCCTGACAAGACTCGACAAAGATTTGGTGGTAAAACAATTAATCGAAAAAGATGTGATGTTGCCAGCTGGCGGCCAAGGAACATTGGCAATTCAAATTCGCAAAAGTGATAAAAAAATCTTCGATCTTTTGCAAAATATCAATCACCCCCAAACCCAAATCGAAGTAAAATGCGAACGCGCATTTTTAAGAGAACTAGGCGCCTCTTGCGCCACACCAGTAGGCGTTCACGCCACAACAGACGGTGACTCTCTAACCCTCAAATCTTTACTCTTAGATTACGACGGCAGCGAAATTTTCGAAACTAAATCAAAGGGAAAAGCTACGCTGGAAGATGCATTAAAACTTGGAACTGAAGCAGCGAAAAAAGCGAAAAACGAAGCAACAAAACTTTTAGAAAAGATCTGTAAGTAAAATTTTGCAGTGAGGTAGGAGTTACCCCAATTAACATTATTTACAGAATATCTCATGCCCTCTGAAGTTATCATCGACCGCATTTTTACAGAATTACCCGATGTTGAAAAACAGGAAATTTTTTGATCTGCTTCTTCTAGCTGCCGCAGGAAAAGATGAAGGAACATCTACTTTAAAATCAAAAGCACCGCCTCTTCCAGCATCAGAAAGAAGTACTAGTATTTGGAATCGGATATTTGGCTCCTCACAACCCGAAACAACTCGTCAAACTTATACAATAGAAGAGCTATTGCGACATGGTGCCTCTGTTGATTGTCGCGACATTACTGCATCAACACCATTAATGCGTGCCGCCAGGATTGGCAGCACTGCCAATGCGTTAGCCTTGCGCAATGCCGACGTCAATTACATTAATAGAGATGGCGAATCAGCTTTAACCATTGCTTGCGAAAATAATCACCAAGATGTCGCACTTTATTTAATTGGTCGGCAAGCAGATGTTAGTCAGTCCTATAGATTTGGTAACCTTAGTTGTAACCCCCTCTCTCTCTTGCGATTAAAAATAGAAACATCGGTTTATGTAGAGCTTTGATTGCACACGGGGCTGATCTTGAGACCAGAAATGTCACCAACACAGCATCTGGTAGGTATGAAGTTAATGCACTCGGCAATGCTTTGCTTTACAATGAACCTGACATTGCGGCGATCATCGTTGAAAAAATTGTTGCCGACCAACGCAATATTAAATTAGATCAATTTTCTTCACAGCTTTTTAATGGCGGCGACAATTGGTTTAGGGGTCACCTCAGAATTCGGAATTTAAAGCAGTGTGCCATAGCCGCAAAAGCTAATCAAAGTTGGAAGCAACTTTGGTAAACTTTTGCACAAGCTCTCATTAAGATGAAGGAGGGCCCTTCGGAGTCGGCGTTCAGGCGCAGGCTTCA
>CAIRMX010000034.1 GCA_903879805.1 uncultured Alphaproteobacteria bacterium
CAAAAGTAACAAGGTTAGCTAAAATATTGGCTGATTTTGCGAGAAAATTATGGTAAAAACTGAGGGAATTTTTTTTGGATTTGGAAAATCTAAAAATTCTCAGTTGCGTGGTGAGGAATTTGTGGGTTGTTCAGAGGTTCCCTAATCCCAAACTGGCCAAAGATTGCGTTGAGTATGCGCAAGAAATAAATGCTGTTGCCAATGATCTAACAGATTTGGTTCATGATTTGCTTGATGTTGGGCAGGCGGCTTCTGGAAATTTCTCGGTTGATGTTAGTAAGGAAATTGATGTGCGTGACATAGTTAAGAGGTCTGTGCGCATTAATTACGATTACGCCCTAAAGAGAAATATCACGATCAATGCTCATGTTTCTGGTGAGATCAGGCCAATCAAGCTTGATGCAAAACGAATGAAGCAAATTCTGACGAACCTTATTTCTAATGCGGTTAAATACAGTCCGGTTCATAGCGAGATAAAAATTTTGGTTTGCGATATCAGCCCATCTTTTTTTGGCGCCTCAGTACCAGCTATTGAAATTGCTGTGCATGATTGTGGTTTTGGCATGACTGAAGAACAGATCGAGGTCGCTTTTTCAAAATACGGAACAGTTCCAAATCCAAATTCCAAAAGCGTCGATTCTTTTGGATTTGGTCTGCCGATTGTAAAACAGTTAGTGGAAGCGCAGGGGGGAAAGATAGAGATAAAATCTAAAATTCATGAAGGCACCGTGATCAAAATAATTTTCCCTTATCAATAAAAAACGCTCAGATGAAAAACACTCAAATTCAAAACCTGTTTTGGTTTTTTCTTTTGGCTTGCTGTTGGGGTCCGTCGTTTCTTTTTATTAAAGTTGCGGTTGAGAATATACCGCCGCTAATTATTGCCAACCTAAGAGTAGCAATAGGTGCGGCGCTGCTTTTTCTAATTTTAAAAATTAGAAAAACTGAATTGCCAAAGTTCGGACCGGCTTGGAAGCATTTTGCCGTGATGGGACTGTTTAGCTGTGCTTTGCCATTCGCTTTATTTGCGATTAGCGAGCAATACATAGATAGCTCTCTTGCCGCTATTTTGAATGGAACCACACCCCTTTTTACTCTGATAATCGCGCATTTTTTTACCGAAAATGATCGTCTCACAAAAACAAAATTGTTTGGGTCTTTGACTGGGTTTTTCGGATTGTTTGTATTGGTGGCGCCATCTCTTTTTGAAGCTGAGGCAAGTACTTTGGGAATTCTTGTAGGAACAATGGCTGCAGCTTCTTATGGGGTAGGGTTCGTTTATGCGAAGAAAAATATTCACGGCTTCAAACCTTTGGTTGTCCCAACTGCGCAACTTTTCTTAGCATCACTATTTTTGCTTCCGTTTTCTCTTTTTGTGGAAGACGCGGTCGTGATAGATTCTATTTCTTTCGCTGAGATCGCTTCAGTTCTTGGCCTTGCTGTGTTTGGAACGGCCTTAGCTTTTGTGATTTATTACAAGCTTATAGCTGTAACGAGTGCGACTTATGTTGCTGCGGTGAATTACGTGTTACCTGTTTTTGGAGTAGTGCTTGGAATGGCTGTTTTAAAGGAGTGCCTAACATGGAACTCTTACCTAGGATCGTTGATGATCTTGGTTGGAGTCATGATTATTAACGGAGTGTTTAGTTTTTCTAGGAAAGCGAATTCTTAAAAATATCTAACCCTTTTTCCAACTCATCCACGCTAATTGTTAGAGGTGGTATCATTTTTATCACTGACCTTTTTGGTCCGCACGTTTCAAATAAAAGACCATTATCAAATGCCTTTTTTCTGATTCTTACAGCATATTCTGCGTCATGTACATCTACGCCATAAATTAATCCTAGGCCGTAAAGTGAGAAAAGTTTTGGTTCGATAATTTGTGATAATTTTTCTTTAAAAATGCACGAAAGAACTTTGGTTCTTTTGGAAAAATGGTCATCACTCCAATAATGCAGCAAGGCTTCATTTGCGGTTACGAAAGCTAAATTTATACCGCGAAAAGTTCCGGTGTGCTCTCCGGCTTCCCAGATATCAAGATGAGGTTTAATCAAAAGCAGTGACAAAGGTATTCCGTAACCACTGATAGATTTTGACAGACATACCATATCAGGGGTGATTCCAGCTCTTTCAAAACTAAAAAAATCTCCGGTTCGACCAACTCCAACTTGAACATCGTCAACTATTAACAAAATTCCGTTGTCATTGGCAACTTTCTCAATGTGTTGTAACCACTCATTGCTGGCAACGTTAATACCACCTTCGGCTTGAATGGTTTCTAGTACGATCGCGGCGGGATAATCTGATTTATCGAGAGTTTTTAGGTAGGGTTCGATTTTAAAATTATGACCCGAATTTTCTTTGTAAAATGGGAGCTCGACACTGTAGCCGACCGGAATGCCTATCCTGTTTCTTTTTGGAGTGATTGATAGTGATCCCATCGACATTCCGTGATATGAATTTGAAAAGGAGATTACATTTTTTCTGCCAGTGAACTTTCTAGCAAGCTTGAGCGCAGCCTCAATTGTATCGGTACCAGTTGGTCCGGTGAATTGTATTTTGTAGTCTAAATTTCTTTTTTTGAGGATCAGGTTTTGGAAATTGTTAATCATTTCAACCCTAGCTTCAGTCGTCATATCCAAGCTGTGAGTTACGCCATCGGACTGGATGTAAGAGATCAGTTTATCTTTGAGCAAAGCATTATTGTGACCATAGTTGAGGGCTCCGGCGCCACTAAAAAAGTCTAGATATTCTTTTCCCAAAGTGTCGAAAAGGTAGCTGTCTTTTGCTTTTGAGAAGACGGCAGGAAAGATTCTTGAGTAATATCTAACGTTTGATTCTGGGTCATTACAGACCTCTGTATTTGTCATTTATTTACCAAAATAGGACATTGAATTGATATAGGTCATGAAACCTTAGAAATTTATTGTTCCAAGCACGTTGTTGGTTTAGTTATAGTCAAAGTGACTTTAACAAAACTCAACTTCTTATGGAACAGCTTTCAAAACAGTTTTATTACAAACGAAATCGCTTACAGCAAATTAAAGGATTTTGCTACACGGTGCAAACCGGCAGCATGGCAAAATCAGCAGAAAAGATGGGTCTTACTCCATCAACTATTACGCTTCAAATTCAATCGCTGGAAAGAGATCTTGGAATTCAACTTTTTGAACGTGATCCAAAGAAAATTAAACTAACACCCGAAGGGCAATTATTTTACACTCATTCCATTAGTCACGTTCAAGGGATGGAAAATTTGTTCGAGAATTTTGCAAAATTTATTAAAGACAAAAAGTCGAATGTGATCAGTATTGGTGGCAATGTAAGCATTTGCTACATTTTACCAAAATACATTCAGCAATTCGAAGCTCTTCGTCCCGAAGTAAAGTTTGAGATAAGAAACTTGGTTAAGCAGGATGCAATAAAAAGAGCGGTAAATGATGAGATAGATATTTTGGTTTACTCGATGACACAAAAACTTTTGCCGAGCGAGTTAGACTTTCATCCAATCGCCGAATATCCACCAATCTTACTGACCAACAAAGATCATCCACTTACTAAAAAAGAAAAAATCACTCTAGCTGACATCAAAGAATACAAACTTCTCAGACTTGATCCCCAATTTATCACGGTGCCAAATTTTGATGAGGTTGCCAAGTGCCACGGTCTTGAAACCAAGATTGAATTTGAAATGGCTAACTACGAAATTCTAAAAAAATTTGTTAAGGCTGGAGTTGGGATAGCAATCGTTTCAAGCATTTGTCTTGAAGATGAGGGTGATAAAGAATTGGTCGGAAGAAATTTATCAGATCACTTCCCGAGTCTAACATACGGCATCATGATCAAAAGAGGCAAAATTGCTCACCCACTATTGCAAGAATTTATGACAATGCTGCAAACAGAAAAACTATTACAAACTCAAAGCGAAAATTATTTTCCTTCTAGCTTCCGCAAAGCAGCTTCTTTGACTTCCGCAGTCGCTGCGTAAAATTCTCTATCGGTATGATTTTCTTTGGTAAATTTTAGCTGCGATTGAGGAGTTCTGATATGTGTACCATCCTTTATTTGCTGAACTGTTTTTAGCATTAAATCTGCGCATAAGTGATTTATTTTATTGAGCAAATCGACATAAGATTTGCAGATTTTTAGATCAATTATTTCCCTCATCAAAACATCTCCAGTATCCACGTTTTCATCAATAAAGTGAATGCTACAACCTTGCGGTAAATCATTTATAATTGCCCAAATGTAAGGGTTGTTACCTTTTACATCTGGTAGGTATCCGGGGTGTGAATTCACGGTGCCAATTTTTGGAATAGTCATGATGTTTTTTTTCATCACCCTAGTGTCACCAAGCACTATTAAATCCAAATCAAACTTCTTAAGCAACTCTGCACATTTTTCATCATTGTGATTTTCTACGTAAGCTAAAGGAATTTCAAATTCAGCCAAAATACTTTTTGTTAATGGAAATTTTTCTGAGTCATTATTGAAAGTCGAAATAATGCTGCTTCTGCTTTTGGTGGCGAGTGACGAATTTTCTTCTATTACAATTGATGGAATGAATCCGTTCTGAATAAGCTGTTGTAGTATAACGTTGCCGCGTGGGTGATCTTGTAAATTGAGATACGCAAAGTTCATAAAGTTGTTAAAAATTTCTAAATGTGAGTTGGTTATAAAGTGTACATTTAATTCTATCAAACTCTTCAAAAACAGCATGAAGTATAACTCATTTGTTTTTCTAATAAACTTAGATTCTTATAACAATCGTCCACCACCCCGCAGACCTGTTAAAGCGTGTTGCACTTATACCTCCGGATGATGGTAACGTCATCTGGAGGCGTTGGTTGAAAAACTCCTTCAAAAAAAATTGAAGGAGTTTTTTATTTTGAAAATGCCGCTAACCAACAAAATAAAGATGATATCAATTTTCAAAACCAAATCCATCGAAAGTATCATTGAAGGCGCGAAGAAAAATTCTTTGAAGAGGACTTTGGGCGCATTCGATTTAGTTCTTCTTGGTATTGGCTGCACGATTGGAACCGGAATTTTTGTACTCACCGGAATCAATGCCGCGAAATATGCTGGTCCGGCGATTTCTATTTCTTATCTCTTGGCTGGAATCGTCTGCGTTTTTGCTGCCTTAGCTTACACTGAATTTGCTGCAATGGTTCCTGTTGCTGGAAGTGCTTACACTTACTCTTACGTTGTGATGGGCGAATTAGTCGCTTGGATAGTTGCATGGTGCTTAATTTTAGAATACACCGTTTGCGCCTCAACAGTTGCCTCTGGGTGGTCGGGATATTTTGTTGGAATTTTAAATGCCGGAGGAGTTCACATACCGGATTATTTAACAAAAGCTCCTGCTGATGGTGGTCTGATTAATTTGCCGGCAACTTGCATTTCTCTTTGCGTTGGTCTTTCTCTGACGTGTGGAACTAAAGAAAGTGTAATCGTCAATCGCATCCTTGTTGCTGTAAAACTTTGTACGATTTTTGTTTTTCTTTTAGTCGCAGTGCCTCATGTAAAAATGATCAATTACGCTGAATTTATTCCATTTGGTTGGGATGGTGTCGTATTAGGTGCGGCAACGATTTTCTTCGCTTACATCGGTTTTGATTCAGTTGCTGCGGCGGCAGAGGAGACAAAAAATCCTAATCGCGATTTACCAATTGGCATTATCGGCTCATTACTAATCTGCACCTTACTTTATGTTTTGGTATCGCTAGCATTAACTGGAATCACTCACTACAGCGAGCTCAATAATCCCGAACCAATGGCTTATGCTTTAAGACAAAATGGCAGCAACATCGGATCAGCTTTAGTTGGAACTGGAGCTCTAGTAGGAATGGTGACAGCAATGTTGGTAATGATGTATGGTCAATCTCGGCTATTTTTTGTGATGTCGCGCGATGGATTAATCCCATCAATTTTTTCCAAAATACACAAAAAGTTAAACACACCATACGTCAGCTGCTTACTCGTGACTATCGCAGTTGCCTCAGTTTCAGGATTCGTCCCAATCAACACCATGGCACGCCTTACAAGTCTCGGCACCTTATTCGCCTTCACCGTTGTCGCCATCGGCGTTATAATTCTACGCATCAAAAAACCAGAAATACACCGGCCATTCAAATGCCCAGCTGTTTTTGTGACCGCTCCAATCGCAATAATTAGCTGCAGTTATTTGGTATATACTTTGTTCTTAGAGGTCGGAAAAATGTTCTTCATCTGGCTAGCATTGGGCCTCTTGGTTTACTTTTTTTACAGCCGCAAAAAGAGCCCGCTGTACAGCGAATAAAAGTCTGCATCGGCGATGACTTCAGTATAAAAACAAAAAAAGCTCCTTCAAAATCTGAAGGAGCTTTTTTTGTTTTATCTCATTGGAAGGTGTCGGGGACCACCACCACGCAAACCCAGCGTGTTGTTTCATATTCCCTGCAAGAGGTTTTGTAGTCGGGTAAGGAACCAACCTCGCAGCCGATTCCTCCCCTAAGAACTGTACGTGCGACTTTCACCGCATACAGCTCAAGCCATAGTAAGGCGTTTGTTGATGCCCAGTTTCCAAGTTTCATTAGAGCTAAAATGCAATTG
>CAIRMX010000035.1 GCA_903879805.1 uncultured Alphaproteobacteria bacterium
ACTTGCATTAATGGCACTGCCAATCTTACGACAAGCTGTACAGCTGCGACTCCTTGTTCTGTAACTCCAACTGGCGTTTCTGCTGCGATTACTGCGGCAAGTGGATCAACAGGAAGTGGCACATGTGATGTGGCTCATTACACAGGCACTGCGAGCTTCACCTGCAGCAGTGGAACTCCGACTTACATCTCGCAATGTACTTGCGCGACGGGATATACGGGGAGCGGGTGCAGTACTTGCGATTTTGCCAACAACTATGTGTCTGGAGGTGGAGGAACTTGTGTACTTGCATGTACAGTTCCGTCTGGAAGTGGTACGACATTAACAACGGTTTTACCTGGAACAGTTAGCACAAATTGTAACGCCAGCGGATATTATGGAACTCTTAGCTATACATGCTCGGGAGGATCGCCGATCTCTGTTACGACGCCTTGTCTTCAGGCCTGCACGGGTGGAGATTCCGTTGATACAACTACGGTTCCTGGGTCTGTAATACATAAGTTTCTCAATAGCGGAACACTAAACTGCACAAGCGCTGGTGCAAAAACATCTGTGCAGGTTTTAGTTGTTGGTGGGGTGGTGGCGGCGGCGGGTATTATGGTGGTGGTGGCGGGGGTGGTGGCGTTGTTTACAAAACAGGTCATAGTTTAAGTGCAGCTTCTTATGCAGTGACAGTGGGAGCTGGTGGTGTTGCAAGTACCACAGCTGGTTCGAATTCGGTTTTTGATACAATGACTGCTTATGGTGGAGGGCGAGGCGGTACGCAATATGGTCTAGCTTTCACATCTGGTGGGTCAGGAGGAGGTACTGCTCGTACCCAATCAGGTGCCGGTGGTACAGCTACTCGTGGTATTGCAGGTGGTGGAACGGCTTATGGAAATAATGCTGGAACAGCACCTTCTGGAAGCTGTGGTGGTAGTGGCGGTGGTGGCGCAGGTGGTGCTGGAGGTGCAGGTATATGTTCTCCAGAAACAGGTGGCGCTGGAGGTTCTGGTATTAGTATTCCGATTACTGGCTCTGGAGTTTTATACGGTGGCGGCGGTGCTGGTGCGCCTTCTTCTGCAGCTGGGGGTTCGGGTGGCGGCGGTGCAACAGGAGTTGCAGGAACAAATGGTCTAGGTGGTGGTGGTGGATTCAGTAATCAAAAAAATGGCGGATCTGGCGTTGTTATTATTCGTTACTAACTAAATTTGCCTTACAAAATCGGTAGCAGAAAAACAAAGTGATTTAAAAGCCGATGGTGAAGTTTAATCACCATCGGCTTTTTTTATTTTTACTTCAGTTACAAACTCGAAACCAGCATCCAAATCGCTTTTTCATGCGCAGTAGTTCTGTTGATAAATAAATCTGCGCTAGCTTCATCTCCTTCTTCTTGCGCTGCTTTGGTGCCCGCTTTCAGGTCAGCAACTACAATTTCGTGACTGGCGATTAAATCTTTAATCATTGCGTCACTATTTAAATTTTTGTCGCCGTTTTTGATTTTGCTCAATTTTTGAAAATGCTCAAAAGTGGCTTCAACTTTGGCTCCAAGCCCACGCAATCTTTCGGCGATTTCATCAATTGAAACCGACAACTCTTCATATTGAGCACCGAATAATTCGTGCAGTGGTTTGAAATGTGGGCCAACCACGTTCCAGTGATAGTTCTGCAGTTTCAATTGCAGAAAATAAGAATTAGCTAAAGTTTTTTCGAGACTTGCGGCGGTTTGATGATTTTTCATAAATTATTCCTGATTTTCGATTATTAAAACTTGCGCTGCTGAGTTTACGACCGCAGCGATTTTCGCAGTCATTTGGATCTGAGATTTTGACATGCCATGTTTTAACAACTGATTTGCGTGCGCGTCAATACACATTCCGCAACCATTGATAATTGAGACGGCAAGCGAGAAAACTTCGAAATCTATTTTCTCAATTCCGTGATCCAAGATGCCACGCATTCTAAGTCCCGCTGGCAATTGCGAATATTCTTTATCGGCGCTGATATGCAAAAAGCGGTAATAAATATTATTCATCGCCATTAAGGCTGTCGCGGTTTTGACGGCTTTCATCTCGGTTTCTGACAAAATATTTTGCGCTTCATTTTGCAAAATTTTGATCAGAGTTTTTTCTTTGGCGGCGTAGGCGGAGGCTAGCGCGGCGCCGAAAATTTGTTTTTGGGTTAGGGTTGAGTTGTCGGGGCTTAATAAGCTTTGTAGGTTTATTTTTACGTCGCGGGCGTAGTTGGGGACTGATTGGGTGAGAGTTTCTAAGTTTTGCATGTTGGTCCTTTTGTTAAATTAAAAATTGAATTCGCGAATAACCACCCCCAACCCCTCCTTGAAAAGGAGGGGCTTTA
>CAIRMX010000036.1 GCA_903879805.1 uncultured Alphaproteobacteria bacterium
CAGAAATTCAACCAGAAGACAAAGGGCAATCCTACCGCGCTTTCATCTGCCATACCATCAATCAGTTCAATTATCCGGCTAAAGATCGCTCACGAAGACTCGAGCAAATAGAGGAACCACACCTCGGTAATCTGATGGAAAAAATCAGGTCTGAAGCCAAGCCAATCAAAGAACAACTCATTTTTAATAATAACTAAAAACAACAAGGAGATTTTATGTTTATGGATTTTAACAACAGCGAAAACCAATCAAGTTTTGACGCAATTCCTAACAACACTCTGGCCAAAGTCAGAATGTCCATCAAGCCAGGTGGCTATGATGACCAAAGCCAAGGATGGGTTGGCGGTTATGCAACAAAAAATGAGGCGACTGGTTCAGTTTATCTTTCCTGCGAATTTGTGATTTTAGAAGGGTTATATGCCAAACGAAAAGTCTGGGGCATCATCGGTCTTTACAGCAATAAAGGACCGGAATGGGGAAATATGGGTCGTTCCTTCATCAAAGCGATTCTCAATTCTGCCCGCGGATTTTCTGAAACCGATAACTCACCAGCTGCACAAAGCGCCAGAAAAATCAACGGACTTGGTGATTTAGATGGCATCGAATTTCTAGCAAAAATCACAACCAAAAAAGATCAAAACGAAGAGCTTAGAAATGAAATCCGTTTTGCGATAACTCCTGATCACAAGGATTATCAAGCATTCATGGGAAGCGTTGCTCCTATGCTCACAAAATTGCCAGCAAGTCCTGCAGCGCCTGCAACCAACAATCGTCCAGCTTGGGCTAGATAGATTAAGGAGCAGCCATGATACTTCGCAAAAGACAACGGGAGTTCGTAGAAAAGAGTGTTACCGCGCTAAAAGAGCATGGTAATACTCTTGGCATCGCACCAACAGGAGCAGGCAAAACACTCATGTTTTCTGCTGTTGTTGGTGAGCTTCTCGGTGCTGACAATAAAGCCTTAATTCTTGCTCATCGTGATGAACTGACTTCACAAAATCAGGAAAAGTTTTTGCGCATCAATCCGAGAATTAGCACTTCTGTCTTTGATGCTAAAACCAAATCATTTGCCGGTCAGGCAGTCTTTGCGATGGTGCAAACATTATCGCGCAAAGAAAATTTAAGTCTGATTCCGGTAATTGATATTTTGGCAATTGATGAAGGACACCACTGCGTTTCACCGAGTTATCGCAACATCATCAAAGAAGTAAAAGAGAAAAATCCGGAAGTAAAAATTTATGGCGTAACTGCTACACCAAGTCGCGGCGATAAAAAAGATTTAGGCGATATTTTTTCCAATGTCGCTGATCAGATCAAAATTTCTGAGTTGGTCGCTTCTGGTCATTTGGTTCGTCCACGAACCTACATCATTGATGTTGGAACTCAAAGCGAGCTGAAAAAAGTCAAAAAAACTGCCGGCGATTTTAACATGGGCGCGGTTGAAAAAATCATGAATAAACTGCCCATAATCGAAGAAGTTTTTTCCCAGTGGCAAGAGCTCGCCGGCAATCGCAAGACTGTAATTTTTTGCTCAACTATTGCTCATGCCAAATCGGTTGCAGAAGTTTTTAAATGTAACGAAATCAAAACAGTTTTTATCAGCGGTGATTTATCAGAATCTGAAAGAAAGGATATCCTGTCAAAGTTTGAGCAAGGCGATGCTCAGGTAATTGTTAATGTGGCTGTCTTAACCGAGGGTTGGGATTATCAGCCAACTTCCTGCGTAGTTTTACTTCGCCCCTCATCATTTAAATCAACCATGATTCAGATGATTGGACGCGGACTGCGCGTTGTTGATGCCAATCTTTATCCGGACGTAATCAAGAAAGATTGCATCATTCTTGATTTTGGAACTTCAAGTTTGATCCACGGCTCGCTTGAGGTGGATGTTGATCTTGAGAAGGCGAAGCAACCCAAGAAAAAAGCTGAATCAAAATTTCAAAAAGAATGTCCGTCATGTTCGATGCTTGTCCCATCAGCATCAAACAACTGCCCAATTTGCGATTACGAGTTTGCCACAGGAGAAGATGCTGATTCATCAATTGGCGAACTGTCGGGATTTGTCATGTCGGAAATTGATCTGCTGACTCAAAGATCAAACTTTGAATGGTGCGATATTTTTGGCGATGGCGCTGCCTTGATGGCTTCAGGCTTTAATGCTTTTGCTGGAATATTCTTCTTAAACGATCACTGGTATTGCCTTGGCGGAACTGAATTTGGCATTAAAATTCTGAGCTTCGGATCACAAGAAATTTGCCTCGCGCAAGCTGATGATTTTCTCAATGAAAATGAAACTGCTGACAACGCTCACAAATCAAAAAGTTGGTTAAAACAAACTGCATCAACAAGGCAGCTGCAATGCCTGCCACAGCAGTATCGCAACGATTACAGCATCACCAAATACAAAGCTGCCAATCTTCTCAAATTTTATTTCAACAAAACCTCAATTCAAAACCTTCTGTTTGAGGCTGATGCCAAAAAGCAGTCGGGAGGTGCTGCATGAAAATCTGCTCAGTTTGCAAAAGAGAAGCCGGTGGTTTTGCTTTTATTCCACCACCGCTGCGCGCCAGTTATTTAGCCAATCGCAAGATGATGAGATATTTCTGCTCGATGAATTGTCAGAAAATTTTTAGCAAAATTTACAAAAAAAATAACATGATCGACCTAACCAAAAATGAAAAAGAAGCCATTGAATCTGCATTAAAACCAGTTGGTGAATATGTGGCAGAAATCGGCATGGATCGCCCTCTCTCAAGTTATTCAAGAGAAGAAGTTTTGTGCTTAATTGAAGTGGCGCTCAGTGCTTATTTTGACTTCATGCAAGGCAAAGAATCTGAAACAGAAATGTCGGAGGTGCCATGCTAGATTTTAATCACCGACCAAAAATTTCGGATAAAATAAATCTGTTAATCGACAAGGCCTTAACGTCAGAACATTCAAAACAAACTTCCAGAGATTATCTTGGCGCATCACGTCTCGGCGTGTCATGCAATCGCGCTCTTCAGTTTGAATATACCGACACGCCAAAAGATGAGGATCAAAATTTTACCGGCAGAATTTTAAAAATCTTTCAAGCCGGACATGTCTTTGAAGAGTTGATGATTAAGTGGTTAAGGCTTGCTGGCATCAATCTTCTCACTCAAAAGCAAAATGGTAATCAGTTTGGATTTACTGTCGCCGGCGGCAAAGTTAAAGGTCATATTGACGGAGTAATAATTTATGCTCCTGAAGATCTGGATTTCAATTTTCCGATGCTTTGGGAATGCAAATCGCTGAATGATAAATCTTGGAAAGATGTAGTTAAAAAAGGTCTCGCTGTTTCAAAGCCAATCTATGCGGCGCAAGTCGCAATCTATCAAGCTTACATGGAAAGCCAGATCGAAGGCATTTGTAAAAATCCTGCACTCTTTACTGCGATAAACAAAGACACTGCTGAGATTCATTTCGAGTTAATCGAGTTTGATCAAGAGCTTGCACAAAAAACCAGTGACAAAGCGGTGCAAATTTTATGCGCCACAGAAGCGCACGAATTGCTACCAAGAATCGCAACCGACTCAACTCACTTCGAGTGCAAATTCTGTCCATGGCAACAACGTTGCTGGAGGTTGTAACGCATGGAAAATTTACTCGATTTTAACAGCGCTAATGGACAACAAAAAGAAAGTGAAAGGCTTGATGTTGAGGCGATGAGAAGCGCTCTGCTTAGAGCACTTGAAGATGTTTTATTTTACCTTCTTCCCAGTGGCCACATTCGCAATAATTGCTTTCACATTGGCAGCACAAAAGGTGAACCAGGCAAAAGCCTGATCGTCCAGCTCGCTGGTGAAAAACAGGGTCATTGGTTTGATTTTGCTGAAAATAAAGGCGGCGATATTTTTACGCTTTGGGAAGAAGTCAGAGGTTATCACAAATCTGATTTTAATAAGATTCTAACCGAGATCAATTCGTGGTTAGGCAATCCTTCAACTTCTTCTTACGCAACACAAAAACCAACTGCGCGCAGCTTTACCGATGACCTAGGAAAACCAACTGCAAAATGGGATTATTTTGATCGTGAAAATAAACTGATCGCCTGCGTCTATCGCTACGACACCGAAGACGGAAAAGAATTCAGAGTCTGGGATGTAAAAAATAGAAAAGCCAAATCACCTGATCCGCGACCGCTTTACAACATTCCAGCAATTACCTCTGCCAAAAAAATCATTCTTGTCGAAGGTGAAAAATCCGCTGACAGTTTGATTGCTTACGGACTCACCGCCACAACTGCAATGTTTGGTGCAAA
>CAIRMX010000037.1 GCA_903879805.1 uncultured Alphaproteobacteria bacterium
CGCTTTGCTCAGGGACCTATAAAATAACGAGCTACAAATACAGCTCTTTAATAATTTTGTTCCGCAAATAATTTTTATTCTTCACGCCGGAATATTTCGTAATCACTTCGCCATCTTTCGAAATCAAAACCGTAAAAGGAATTCGATTGTCGTAGCGAATATTTTTCTTCTGCAAAAATTCGATGAAGCCTTCTTTGAAAGCCAAGAAACGGGGCTCAAAATAAAATTCGCCATATTTATCGAGATAGGCTTGCAGCGCTTCTGCCTCAAGATTGCGGTCAATCGCCAAAGAAATTACCTGCAGATCAGTGTTTTGAAATTCGCGGGCGATTTCATTAATCACCGGAAAATTTTTAACACAAACTTTGCACCAAGTTGTGTAAACATAGAGCAAAATTGTTTTGCCGTCAGCCTTTTCAAATTCGTTAGCCACTTGCGCTGTGGTCATTGAAATTGGCAGATGTGAATTAAAGGCGATATTTTTCGACTCAGGAATTTTCACATCCATTTTTGCAACATTTTCGACAAAATATTGCCACGAAATCATGCCCACAATGGCACCAACCGCGATTACTAAAAATAACATTTTGAAATTTTTTTGAGATTTTTTCTTAGGGAATGGAATGATTTTTTGATTCATTAGGTAAAGAAGCTTGAACTTAAAAGGCGCGCACAAAATAATCTTTTTTTACGCTTTTTTTCGCAACTTTTAAATTCGATGTTAATCAAAATAAAAAACCTCAAACTTCACACCAACCTTGGCGTTCACAATTGGGAAAAAACTTTCGATCGCGAAATCATAATTAATGCCGAAATCGAAAGCGATTTCACCCGCAGCCTTGAAAGCGACAATATTGAAGACACTTTGGATTACGATGTACTCACCACCAAAATCAAAAAATTAATTGCCGAAAATAAATTTAAATTAATCGAAAAAATGGCGCAGGAAGTGATGAATAAAATCATGGAAGATGCGCGGGTTAAACGCTGCAAGCTAGAAATAGACAAGGTTGGCGTGATTGAATTTGTTGAGTCATTTTCAGTGACAATTGAACAACACAGAAAAAATGGATCTTAAAACCGAAGAAATTTTAAAACTTTTTTACTCGCATCTACGCATCAAAAATTTTCTAACAATTTTGTGCTATTGCTTGATCGTGGGCGGCGTTTTTGTTTATGTTTTTTATGCTTTTAATCAAACCCAGACAATCAAGCTGGTAACGGATTTGAAGAAGAAATCAAAATCTTACGACAGCGAAAAAATCATGACCAATCCGCGCCTAAAATTTGAACATGGCGATGCACAAATTTATCACATTCAAGCCAAAAAAGCCTTTCACAAAAACAATCAGGAAGCCATTTTATACGATGTTTTTGCGACAGGCGAAATCGGCAATATCACGGCCGGCGAGTTAGAAATTGACGAAGAAGGTGACCATTTAATTTTTACGAAAAATCCGATTTTAATTTTGAACAAGACAAACAAATGACAAATAAATTTGGTGAAGTTTTCTCTTTTACCTCTTGGGGCGAAAGTCATGGCGAGGCAATTGGATGCGTGGTTGACGGCTGTCCTTCTCTGCTTGATTTAAACGAATCTGACATTCAAAAACACCTCGATCGTCGTCGCCCCGGACAATCAAAATTTACGACGCAACGCCAAGAAACCGACCAAGTAAAAATATTTTCTGGTGTCTTTGAAGGCAAGACTACCGGCACTCCGATTAGTTTAATCATTTTCAATCAAGATCAAAAAAGCGGCGATTACGGCGACATTAAAGATAAATTTCGTCCTTCTCACGCTGACTACACTTACTTCAAAAAATACGGCATTCGCGATTATCGCGGCGGCGGCAGATCTTCCGCACGCGAAACTGCAATGCGCGTTGCTGCGGGCGCTGTTGCTCGTAAAGTTTTAGAGCGCGAAAAAATTGAAATTACCGGCTACTTAACGCAAATCGGCGAGAAAAAAATCGACCGCACTAAAATTGATTTTTCACAAATCGGCCAAAATGATTTTTTCTGCCCTGACGCCGCAGCTGCTAAAAATTTTGAAGATTATTTACTCGAAATTAGAAAGGCCGGAGACTCTGTTGGCGCGATTATCGAGGTTGTAGCAAAAAATGTTCCGGTTGGTTTGGGCGAACCAATTTACAATAAATTAGATGGCAGAATCGCCGCAGCAATGATGTCGATTAATGCCGTAAAAGGCGTTGAAATCGGCATGGGAATGGAAGCGGCAACCAAGAAAGGTTCTGAGCTGGCTGACGAAATGTGGATGAAAAATGGTGCGCTGGAATTTTCTTCGAATCACTCGGGCGGCGTTTTGGGCGGCATTTCTTCTTCGCAAGATATTGTTGTGAGATTTGCGGTGAAGCCAACTAGCTCAATTTTAATCCCAAGAAAAACCATCGATCTTGCTGGAAATAATTGCGAAATAATCACCAAAGGCCGCCACGATCCTTGCGTTGGAATTCGCGCCGTTCCGGTTGGTGAAGCAATGTTGGCCTGCGTTCTTGCTGATTTTGTGCTGCTTAATAAAGCACGTTCTTAAAATAAAATTCCAACCCTGACGCGCTTTTAATTTTTTTCGTTGATTGCGTGTTTTGCAAAAATAGCTTCGCCCTCCAAGTTCAAGTATTTTACTTGAATTTTCCTCGATTAACAAAATCAAAAAATATGAAAAATTTAGCAAAACTTAGCGCCATCATGTCTCTAATGGCAACAACAGCATTCGCTCAACCGCACATGGGCGGCGGCAAACCACAAGGTGGACAAGGTGGTGGACAACAACAAAAAGGCCCCGAAATGAAACAAGGCGGCGGACAACAACAAGGTGGTCAGCAAGGCGGACGCCCTCAAGGTGGTCAACCACAAGGTGGCCCTCAAGGCGGACAACAAGGTGGACGTCCTCAAGGTGGACAACCACAAGGTGGTGGACAACAAGGCGGTCAAAAAATGGAAAACCGTCAAGAACACAAAGAAAACAGAATGGAAAAACGTGAAGAGCGTAAAGAACAGCGCATGGAAAACCGCGCTGAAAAACGCGAAGAACGCAAAGAAAACAGAATGGAAAATCGTCAAGAACACAAAGAAAACAGAATGGAAAAACGTGAAGAGCGTAAAGAACAACGCATGGAAAACCGCGGTAACGCTGGTGGAAATGCTACAGGTTCTGCAGCTCCACAAGGCAGACCATCAGCTCCTGCTAAAAACTAATTTGGCTTAGAGTTAAAAAAATAAGCCGGTCTGAAAAGAAATTTTCAGGCCGGTTTTTTATTGCGTGAATTTTGGTGGAAAAATGAAGGATTTGAATTTTGAGCACAGTGCTCAAAATTAACTTTTAGCCAGTAAAATCAAGGCTTGCGGAAAATTAGAGGTAAAAAAAATCAGATAAATTATTTACAAGCCATTTGAAGCTTTTGCAAAGCCACCGCTTCACCCTGAGGATGATCCCAAACGTAAGAAATAACCGACAAAAAATCGGCGCCGGCTTTTACCAAAGAAGCACAGTTCTGATCGTTAATTCCACCAATAGTCACAATTGGTAAATTCATCATTTCGCGACACCAAGTAATGATTTCTGTAGTTGGATTGCCGCGAGATTTTTTGGTTTTGCTTTCGAAAAAAGCGCCGAAAGAAAGATAATCCGCACCCTGCTCTGCAGCTTCCATGGCGAGATGTCTTGAATCGTAGCAACTAGCACCAATGACAAAATTTTCTGGGGATTTTTTTCTGACCAAAGAAATTGAACCATCTTCAACGCCGAGATGGACTCCGTCAGCGCCAATGTCAGCAGCGATTTCGTAAGAATCGTTTAAGAGAAATAGGCAATTATTGGCGTGACAGATTTTTTTTAATTCGGTTGCGATTTGCTTTAGCTCGGCGGTTTCGTAGTTTTTTAGGCGGAGTTGGAAGGTGGGAACTAGTGAGGTTTTTAGGGCGTTTTCAAGGCGCGAGGAGAAGGTTTTTAAGTCGATTTGCGGGGGGGAGATTAGGTAGATTTGGGGCATTTTTTGAGGATTTGAGTCTGTGAATAACCACCCCCAACCCCTCCTTGAAAAGGAGGGGAGTACCTTGAAACCGAGCTCAGAACTAAAGCCCCTCCTTTTCAAGGAGGGGTTGGGGGTGGTTATTCAAGAACTCGAACTAAAACTTACTTCTTCCGTCTAAAAAACGCCGGAACATTCAAAATATCATCATCAACTTTATCGCTACCAACACCTGAATCTTCTTCGTCAAAAATCGTCGCACTAAAAAACTCACGACGCTTTTTTTCTGAATCATGAGATTTTTTAACCACCTCACGCGCCTTTACTGCTTTTGGCGCCGCTTTTTCTACGATAATTTCTTCAACTTCTTCTTCGCGGCTTTCTTGTGGCTCGTCCTTAACTTTTGAAGAATTCATAAAGCTAAAAAGACTAAAACCGCTGCTTTCTTTTTTAGCAGCTGGCTTGGCTTTAACACTTTGCTTTGCTGGTCTTTCAACAGTTACTGATTTTCTTATTTCGATTTTTTCTTCAACAACTTCTTCTTCATCAAACTCTTCTTCGTGCAGTTTTTCTTCTAATTCTTTACCAAAAAAACTCACTTGCGCAAAACCATTTTCGTCAGTGATGCCGTGCTT
This sequence comes from uncultured Alphaproteobacteria bacterium, assembly GCA_903879805.1. GTDB lineage: Bacteria > Pseudomonadota > Alphaproteobacteria > Rickettsiales > UBA1997 > UBA2645. The sequence goes on from CAIRMX010000037.1 coordinate 4,628, forward strand.
TTTTTCGTGATGCTCCGCTGCTTTTCCGTAATTTTGGTTTTCTTCTTTAGCGTAGGATTTTTTCGGTTTGAAATTTACGTCGCTGATTTCTTCAACATCTTCATCTTGCACTTTGGTTGAAACACCTGGGTCAAAAAAACTTTTTTCTGAAGTGTTTTTTGCAGTTCCCGAGTCTGAGAAATTCACCTTGAATCTGCTTGGCTCAGAGGTTTCAGGAGCTTTCAAAGTGTCGCGTCTAAATTCATCCGCGTCAATTCCGGTGGCCACAACTGAAATTCTGATTCTGCCTTTCATATTTTCGTTAAAGGCCGATCCGAAAATAATATTAGCGCTTGAATCAACTTCTTTCTTAATCGCATTCACCGCCATATCGGCTTCAAATAGCGTCATATCTGGGCCGCCGGTCATGTTAACTAAAACACCTTTGGCACCTTTAATTGAAATATCGTCAAGAAGCGGATTAGAAATAGCAGCTTCACATGCAGCAATAGCACGGTTTTCACCGGTTGCTTCACCCGTTCCCATCATCGCTTTACCCATTTTGGTCATGATGGTTCTGATGTCGGCAAAGTCCAAATTCACCAATCCCGGCATAGTGATAAGATCAGTAATACCGCGAACGCCGGCGTGCAAAACATCGTCAGCCATTTTAAAAGCTGATTCAAAAGTTGTATGCTCGTTAGCGATTCTAAAAAGATTTTGATTTGGAATAATGATTAGCGTGTCGACATATTTTTTTAATTCTTCAATGCCCGCTTCCGCAGTTTCCATGCGGTATTTTCCTTCAAAGTGAAATGGTTTTGTCACTACACCAACTGTCAAAATCTCACGCTCACGCGCCAATTTTGCAATTACCGGAGCAGCCCCTGTTCCGGTTCCACCACCCATCCCCGCAGCGATGAAAATCATGTTATTGCCTTCAAGAAGTTTCTCGATTTCTTCGACATTTTCTTCGGCAGCGGCACGTCCGCGATCAGGAAAAGAGCCAGCTCCCAAACCTTTGGTGGTTTTTACACCCAATTGAATTTTATGCTCGGCGAGAGAATTTTGCAGAGCTTGCGCATCAGTGTTTGCTGCAACAAATTCAACCCCTTCAAGGTTGGCGCGAATCATGTTATTGATGGCATTTCCACCAGCACCACCAGCACCAAAAATTGTGATTCTTGGCTTCAAAAGATCGGGTTGCGGGATATCAAGTTTTAGAGACATAGATTTAGATTTTCTTGGTTTAGTCATAAGAAATTAAAAATTTTTTTGCGCTTTTTTATGAAGAGTTATTACGACTTCAAGCTGTCATTTGTCACAGCATTTTGGTGCGCCACCAAAGTTGTTCTTACGATTTCGTCTTCTAGATCAATTGCGATTGAACCCTTGTCTTTACTAGCTAAAAGCTCGATGAAGTTAAAAACATTTTTTGCAAAAAGTTTACTCGCATCACCAGCGATTCGACTTGGGAAGTTTTCGTGACCAATAATTTTTACGCCACCAATTTCAACAATCTTTCCCATTTCGGTCAAAGCACAATTGCCGCCATTTACCGCAGCTAAATCAACAATGATCGCACCTGCTTTCATTGATTTTACCATTTCTTCTGAAATTAAAATCGGCGCTTTTTTTCCGGGAATTAACGCGGTGGCAATCACCACATCTTGGTTTTTGATGGTGTCTTTCAACAATTGCTCTTGGAGTTTTTTATATTCGTCGCTCATTTCTTTAGCGTAAACTCCGTCGTTTTTTTCGTCAGTTTTTACTTCGATAAATTTGGCGCCCAAGCTTTGCACTTGCTCTTTAGCAGCAGTGCGCACGTCAAAAGCAGAAACGATTCCGCCCAATCTTTTAGCAGTTGCGATTGCTTGTAATCCGGCAACACCCGCACCCAAAATTAAAAACTTTGCCGCAGAAATTGTACCCGCCGCAGTCATCATCATCGGCACTGCTTTAGGCATTTCGTAAGCGGCTTCGATTACTGAAACGTAACCAGCTAAATTACTTTGTGATGAAAGTGTGTCCATGGTTTGCGCGCGAGTAATGCGTGGCAAAAGTTCTAAGGCAAAAGCAGAAACGCCTTTTTGCGCAAGTTCGGCGATTTTTTCTTTTTGAAAATATGGATTAAGAAGTGCGACAAGCACTACGCCAGCTTTGGTTTTAGAGAAATCAAGATCAGCTCTTTGCACTGAAATAATCGCATCAACTTCTGGTAAAATTTGTGCAATATCTGAGGTGATTTTAGCGCCCGATTTTTCGAAATCGGCATCAGAAATAGAAGATTTTTCTCCAGCTTTTGCTTCAACAAAAACTTCAATTCCGAGTTTCTGATATTTTGAAACTAGCTCAGGTGTAAGAGCCACTCGGTTTTCGTTTGGGTGGGTTTCTTTTAAGACTAGGAGTTTCATTAGAGTAAAAGTTGGGAGTTTTGTTTAGAGAGCCCTCCTTCGCCTCTTTGAGGCTGCGGTGGGCATCAGTTTTTCTAAACTCACTTCGTTCGTTAAAAAAAACTAAATGGCCTGCCATCCGAAGCTCGCAAGAGCGAAGGATGGTACGGTCGAGAAGATTTGAACTTCCACGGGTTTTACCCCACAACGACCTCAACGTTGCGCGTATACCAATTCCGCCACGACCGCATATTTTTGTTCTTAACTAACTAGAGGTTTTAACCTGTTCAAAGCCACGATGAAAGCTGATAGATCGTGGTTTGGATGGGTTTTTAAATCAGTTGCAAAATTGTCAAAACGCTCAACTAAGAAGTCGACAGTTTTGATCCAATTATTCAAAGAATCCACTTCGCAAAGAGTCTTATCTTCACAACTGAAATCAACAACTTGTTTGGCGATTTTCATTTGATAAGAATAAAGGTCTTCGAGAATTGTTTTGCTTGAAAGTTTTTGCCAGTGATCGTTGAAGCTCAAATTAGAAACCTTACTGCGGAGCCATTTCAAAGAGAATCTGGTGCCAACAGCAAAGTAAATTTTAGCGATGGTTTTCAAATCAAAATTCGACGCTGCTGAAATTTCTGCAATGTCAAAAGCTGATGCAACCGGATCCATCGCCGCAATTTTTTCAGCTAATTTGCGATCAACATTATTGAGATAGTAACGCTCAATTTTTCTTTCGAACGACTCGCGAGAGGCTTGCGCCAATACTTGAGACAATACCGATGTAAGTTCGTCAGCAATTTTTCTAAAGCGTGTAACTGTTGTTGAAACATTGCCTTTTGATTGATTGCGTAACAACCAAGTCACCGATCTTTCGAGTAATTTATTTGCACTCAAAAACATTTGAGTTTGCACGTGAGTTGAGATTTTTCCGTCAAGATTTTCCACCTCTTCCCAAACTTCACGAAGCCTGAATGAATCGCAGGCGATGATGAAACTTTTAACCACATCAACCACGCTAAAACCAGTGTCTTGGCAGATTTGATTGATGAAGGTAATGCCAATTCTATTTACGACGAAGTTGGTAATTTGAGTGGCGATGATTTCGTTGCGCAGCTGGTGATTAGTGATTTCATCAGCAAATTTTTCCTGCATTAATTTCGGGAAGTAAGAAAATAATTCGCTCTCGAAATATTTATCCTTCACCAAATTTGACGCTAGAATGTTGTTGTAAATATCCATTTTAGAATAAGCCAACATCACGCAAAGCTCTGGGCGAGTAAGGCCAATTTTATCAACTTGTCTTTTGTCGATTTCTTTTTTCGAAGGTAAAAATTCGATTTTACGATTTAAGAAACCGGTTTTTTCTAACTTGTCTAAAAATTGTGATTGTTCGCCAAGAGCTGAAATGCCTTGTGATTTAGCAATTGAAATCGCCTGAGTTTGCAAGCGGTTGTCGTTTAGAACCAATTGCGAAACATTGTCGGTCATTGATTCGAGAACTTTATTTCTTTCTTCGAGAGTAATTTTTTTGTCGCGCATCGCAGCGGTAAGCGCGATTTTGATATTTACTTCGTGATCCGAGCAATCAACACCGGCCGAGTTATCCATCGCGTCAGTATTGACGTGTCCGCCGTTTAAAGCATATTCGATACGACCTTTTTGGGTGAAACCAAGATTGCCGCCCTCGCCGATCACTTTGCAACGAAGCTCATTGCCATTGATGCGAAGATCGTCATTAGCGCGATCGCCAACTTCTTGGTTTGATTCGTCAGTTGCTTTTACGTATGTACCGATTCCACCATTCCACAATAAATCAACGGGCGCTCTTAAGATAGCTCCCATCAATTCAGTTGGGGTTAATTCATCTTCTTCAATTGCTAAAACTTTTTTAATTTCAGGTGAAAGTGGGATTGATTTGGCGCTTCTTTCGAAAATTCCGCCGCCCTTTGAAATTAGTGATTGGTTGTAATCCATCCAGCTTGAGCGCGGTAAGTTAAACATGCGTTCACGCTCAACAAAAGATGCCGCAGAATCTGGAGTTGGATCGAGGAAAATATGCATGTGGTTAAATGCCGCAACCAGCCTGATATGCTTTGAAAGCAACATGCCGTTACCGAAAACGTCGCCAGCCAAATCACCAATCCCAACACAGGTGAAATCTTGTGTTTGAGTGTCGATTCCCATTTCGCGGAAGTGGCGCATTACTGAAATCCAGCCGCCTTTCGCGGTGATTCCCATTTTCTTGTGATCGTAACCAACTGAACCACCAGAAGCGAAAGCGTCGCCCAACCAGAAATTATATTCGGCAGAGATGCTATTTGCGATGTCAGAGAATGTTGCAGTTCCTTTGTCGGCAGCAACAACCAAATAAGGATCAGAATCATCATGCATCACAACATTGTGCGGATGTTCGATTTTGTTATTTATGACATTGTCAGTAACATCTAAAAGGCCGCGCAAGAAAGTTTTGTAGCATTCAATGCCTTCTTTTTGAATTTCATCGCGGCTAAGACCAGTCATATCGCGCTTCAGGACGAAACCACCTTTTGAGCCAACCGGAACGATTACGGCATTTTTGGTAGTTTGCGCTTTCACCAAACCAAGAACTTCGGTTCTGAAATCTTCCTGACGGTCAGACCAGCGAAGCCCACCACGAGCGACTTTACCACCACGTAAGTGAATTGCTTCCACTCGGCTTGAGTAAACAAAAATTTCAGCGTAAGGCAATGGCAATGGAAGTTCAGGAACTTTTTTGCAATCGAATTTAAATGAAAGGTAACCTTTGAAACCGCCATCTGGCGCGGTTTGGTAATAGTTGGTGCGGATGGTTGCATTAATTGCACCAAATACTCTTCTCACAATCGTGTCGTCAGTAATATCTTTTACTTTGCTTAATTCGACTTTGATTTGAGCGACAATTTTTTCGACTTTTTTCAATCTTTCAGCCAAAGAAACTTTAAGCGCTGGATCAAATTTAGTTTCGAATAGAGCGATTAATAACTCTGTTAATTCGCTATATTTTGCGAAAACTTCCGCAATGTGAGATTGGCTGTAGCGGAAACCAGTTTGGTAAAGATATTTGACGTAAGCACGCAGCATATAAGCCTGTTTCCACTGTAAATCAGCGGTTACAACCAGTTTGTTCAAGAAACCAACTTGCATCACATCTTGCCAAATTAGCGAAACCGTAGTTTCAAAATTTGCCTTAACTTTTTCAGAGAATTTGTGGCCCTGTTTGCTCAAGTTTAAGTGGAAATAATGAATCCAAACTTTTTGTTTTGATCGGTTTTTTCCATCTTCATCAATACATACAACGTAGGTGTGTTCTTGAATTACGTTGAAGCCAAAACTTTCAAGAATTGGCATGATTGTTGAGAGAATTAACTCTTTTTCCGGAGAATAAATTTTAAGCTCAGTAACATCTGCAGCCAATAAATCCGATGATTTGTAAAGATCGAACAAAGCTGATTGCGACTGCAAGCAATCTTCAACACGTGAAATGTCAATTGCGGCGCGCTTCGGATCAAAGCGGTTAATGTAACTAACCGAGAAAGCGTTTTTATATTTTGCAAAAAGTGAAAGCTGCTTTTCTTCACCAAATTTTTCCATAATCGCTTCACATAAATCATCGCTCCAAACTTTGGTCATTTTGGTGATTTCTTTCTCAACTGTTAAATCATCAATTGCTGGAATGCCTTTATTGGTGCGCACAATTACGTGAAATCTGATCAAATTAGAATCAGTAATTTGCACAAAAGAATCGGCGATTTCGCCTTTGTAAATTTCCGCTAAATAATCTTTGATTTTGTCGCGTATTTCAGAATTGCTGCGGTCGCGCGGCGTGAAAATTAGGCAGCTAACGAAACGACTAAATTTATCTTTGCGAGCAAAAAAGCGCACTTGTGAACGTCCACAAATTGCCACAATTCCCGTAGCATTTTTCAACAAATCTTGCGCGCTGATTTGGAATAATTCGTCACGTGGATAAGCTTCTAAAACTGAAACTAAATCTTTGTAATTGTGGCTTCCTTTGATGTAGCCCGAATCTTCGATTACTTTGGCGATTTTACCGCGAACTAATGGAATTGAGTTGATGCTTTCGTGGTAAGTTGACGAGGTGAATAAACCAACAAATCTGAATTCTCCGGTAACTTTTCCGTCAGCAGAAATTTTTTGCACGCGAACTCTTTCGGCGTTAGCAATTCTGTGAATTCTTGAACGGTAGCGTGATTTTAAAACTTCGATTACGTAAGGATTAGCGATTGAATCACCAACTTCTTCAAAAGATGAATTTAAAACTTCTGGTCTGAATTCATCATCTTCTGAACGGAAAATTCCAAGTCCGGCTTTAGTTTCTTCTAGACGATATTCGCCTTTTTTAACTTCTTTAATATCGAATTCTTTAGCGCCCAAAAGGATGAAATTTCCGCCACCAATCCAAGAAATAAATTCTTTAATTTCGGCAGTTTCTTTGCTGATTTTTTTGGCATTATCAATTTGATTTGAGGCTTTCTTTGTAAGCTCGATCATGTCTTGCCAATCTTCAACAACTAGACCAACAGTTTTTAAAATTTTGCCGATATTTTCGCTGAGCATTTTCATGTCAGATTCGGCAGTAACTTTGCTTAAATGAAGTTGAATTACTGATTCTTGTTTGGAGTTTTTTTCGAGAGAAATTTTTTCTAATTTGCCGCTAGAATCACGCACCACTGAATAAATTGGGTGAATGATATTTTTGATTTTAATACCCAGTTTGTCGAGGTAAGAAACTGTTGAATCAACCAAGAATGGCATGTCGTCATTAATGATATCAACGAATGTATGCTGTGATTCAAAACCATCTTGGTTGATGGTTGTATTGTGAATTCTAATTTTAACTTCGCCCGATTTTCTAACTAGAAATAAGTTAAAACTGGTAAGTGCGCAATTGTATAATTCTTCGTTGGAATGACCGATGAAATCATGTGAAGTATTTTCAGAATAAAAATCTTTTATGAAGATTGTGAAAGCCTTCTGGTCAAAACCTGCTGGATGTTTTTTCTTGTTAGAAAAATCAATTATTTGCTCAATAATTTGCTGCATTTTTTTCATAAATTTAATTTTATTTTACCAATAGCAAAAAGGCTCATGCGTTAAACGCAGAGCCTTGAAAAATGTCTTATTTTTTTATCAGAATTCCGATCATCTGCATCCCTTCGAGGCGAGGATTTACTTCTGGTTTAGCAAATTCTTCAGTGTCTCTTAAAATGTCGACCATCATTTTTTCAGCTAAATCACGGTGAGTGATTTCACGTCCTTTCATTCTGATGCTGATTTTTACTTTATTTCCTTTTTCGATAAACTCTTTGGTGTGTCTAATTTTGGTGTCGTAATCACCTTTTCCGATATTGATTGTCATCTTGATTTCTTTGACTTCGACAACCTTCTGCTTCTTTTTTGCGTCTGCTGTTTTCTTCTGAATTTCATATTTCATCTTGCCGAAATTGGCAATTTTGCAAACTGGTGGATTGGCGTTTGGAGAGACCTCAACCAAATCTAAATTAACTTCTTGCGCCATTCTAATTCCTTCGACGACTGTTGTAACCCCAAACATATTACCTTCATGATCGATCAGCCTGATTTCTTTGGCTTTGATTTGGTCATTAATTTTGAAAGGATTGTTCGAAGTAGCTGCTGGTTGTTGCGGTTTTGTTGGTCTCACAGAAGTTTTTTAAATTATTAAAAGGGAAGAACTAGCGCAACCTAAAAGCCGCGCCACTAAATTTCAACTTATGAAATTGCGATAATGCTTGGGAAGAAAAAATTTGTTAATTTTAATAAAATCGAAACGCAAATCGTGACTGTGAAATTGCGGATTTTGTGCGATGAAAAACTGCGCTGCTTTTTGGATGCGCTCGATTTGTTTGGGATGCAAAACTTCTTCGATTAGAACTTCTGAACTGCGAGCCTTTACTTCAACTGCGACAATGACATCTGATTTTTTAGCGAGAATGTCGATCTCGCCAAATCTGCTTTGGTAACGCCACTTTAAAATTTGGTAACCTTTTAAACGTAAGAAAAAAATCGCAACTTTTTCGGCTAAAATTCCAAATTGATACGTGCGTTTTTTTACCATTATTTTTGTCCGGTATATTGTTCGACGTAAGATTTGGTAAACATCCCCAACTGACTTTCACGAACCAGACATTTTAGCGATTCTTCCGGCGGCATTCTTTCTATCTTCACCGACCTTTTATCATGCAATCTGATAACGGTGTAGCCTTCGTTGCTACTGTCTCTTTTTTTAATGAATGCTGCTTTCTGAATTGCCATCACAACATCTTCTCTGCGAGCGAATTTCACCAAAACTCTCAAGCCATTTGGGCAAATAACTTCACTATTATAAACCATCACCTTTCCTTCGCAGGAGAAAGTTATGGTTAAGAGTGAAAAAATTAGGGCTAATTTACTGAGCTTTAATTTGTCCGACATTGCTGAAAATTGATTTAAAAAATCCGACCTTGTGAGTGTCGACCATTGTGTAATCAGCAACGAATTGCAGATTTTTTGCTTCGTTTTCTAAACTAAATTTTTTCAACTCTCTGATTGTATCAGACTCAAAACGAATCACCAAAATATTTCTCTCAACGATTTCGGGCTTCAAAAACAAAAAGCCTTTGAGATCTTCTGCAAAATAAATCCAAGCTTCATCGTGATCTAAATCTGAAATTAAAGTTGGCGATCCCATCATTTTTAAAACTCTTTCTTTGGTGGTGATTCCCTCTTGCAGCATTTCATGATCCGAAAACTCAAACATGAAGCCATGCTTATCCAACCTTGAAACACAAGAGCTGGTGGCCATTAAGAGAAGAATACTGAGGAGAAAAAATTTCATTTTGGATGTGTGAGTTTAAAAAAATCTAGCGGCTGATTTTGAGAAATTTAAACGAGGAAATTTAGCGTTGCTTTTACTTTAGAGCGCTCTTATTTTTCGCCGCGACTTTTGTAAGTCCCACTTCCCCAAAATCAAATCAAAATCTACAAATCCCTTAATCAAATTAATTTCACAAGGCATCTAACATGGCAGTTCCTAAGAAGAAGACATCAAGTTCAAAAAGTCGCATGAGAAAAGGCAGCAACGGTTCTTTCAAAGCTGATTTTCCAAATGTTTTGACTGACAAAACCACTGGCGAATTCAAACTTGCTCACCACATCTCATCTGATGGTTACTACAAAGGCAGAAAAATTATTGCCGATAAGAAAAAAACTTCTCAAGAATCATAGTTGTTCGTGACTAAAAAATTCACAGTAGCACTAGACTGCATGGGCGGTGATCGAGCTCCGCAGATTGTAATTGAGGGTGCCGATTTAATCGCCTCGACAAATCAAGATATTCATTTCTTGTTGTTTGGCGATTCTAAAAAAATCACCCCAATTCTACAAAACTGTCGTTATCTCAAAGGCCGTTACACGCTTTCTCACACTGATGAATTTATTTCATCAGATGAAAAGCCGTCGGTTGCTTTGCGTAAAGGCACTAACTCGAGCATGCGCTTAGCAATTAATGCCGTTAAAGATGGCACTGCTGACGTTATCGTTTCAGCCGGCAATACTGGCGCTTTGATGGCAATTGCAAAAATCGTTTTGCGTCCTTTGCCATCAATTGATCGTCCGGCAATTGTTACCTCAATTCCAAATAGCAAAAGAAAGGGCACCGTCATGCTAGACATGGGTGCTAATATCGAATGCGGCGCTGATGTTTTATTCCAGTTCGCCGTAATGGGTCACGCTTTCGCCCGCAATGTTTTAAAAATTAAAAATCCCACAATCGGCGTTTTAAATGTCGGATCAGAAGACGCCAAAGGCCACGAAGAAGTGCGCAGCGTTGCCGCAATGTTAAAGGCCAGCACGCTAAGTGATTGTTTCTACGGCTACGTTGAAGGAGACGACATCACCAAAGGCACGGTTGACGTTGTAGTAACTGATGGCTTCACCGGCAACATCACTTTGAAAGCCATTGAAGGCACCGTAAAATTAATGTCCGCCTTCATCAAAGAAGCTTTAAGCAGTTCAATCTGGTCAAAATTAGGTTACCTTTTGGCAAGTTCGGCAATTACCAAATCCAGCAAAGAAATGGATCCGCGCATGCATAATGGCGCGATGTTAGTTGGCTTGAATGGTGTTGTCGTAAAAAGTCACGGCAGCACTGACCGCATTGGTTTTGCTAACGCAATTAAAGTTGCTATCTCACTTGTTGAGAACAAAATTAACGAACAAATCACGCAAGAATTAAAATCAGCTGTAGATACAATTAAAGCTGCAACCGCCACTCAAGAAGAGGCTAAATAATGACTACAATCCACAGCAAGATTAGCGCCACTGGCTCTTATCTTCCTAAGAAAATTCTGACCAATCTCGAACTTTCCGCCATCGTCGAAACTTCTGACGAATGGATTATGGATCGCACTGGCATCAAACAAAGACACATTGCCGCTGAAGGCGAATTAACTTCAGATCTCGCAAGCAACGCTGCCTTAAAAGTTTTAGAACAGGCCCACATCAAAGCCGAAGAAATCGACCTAATCATTTTAGCCACCACAACTCCCGACCTCACCTTCCCTGCAACCGCAACTACAGTTCAAGCAAAAATTGGCGCTAAAAACGCCTTTGCTTTCGACGTGCAAGCAGTTTGTTCGGGATTCGTTTTTGCAATGGCTACAGCTGACAATTTTATCAAATCCGGCCAAGTAAAAAATGCTTTGGTGATTGGCGCTGACACTTTATCGCGCATCGTTGACTGGAAAGATCGCAACACCTGCGTGCTTTTTGGCGACGGCGCTGGCGCAGTTTTATTGCAGGCAACCTCAGAAGAAAATTGCGGCATTTTAGCATCTGACCTACATTCCGACGGCACTCTAAACGACATCCTAAAAACCAGCGGCGGCCCTGCTTCAAATCAACAAACCGGCTTCATTGAAATGTCGGGAAAAGAAGTTTTTAAACACGCCGTAGAAAAAATGTCGAAGTCAGTTTTGTCAGTTTTAAGCAAAGCCGGACTTACTGTTAAAGACATTGATTTACTGGTTCCGCACCAAGCCAATGCCAGAATTTTAAATGCTGTTGCAACCCGTCTCGAACTCTCCGAACAACAAGTAATCATCACCGTACAAAATCACGCCAACACCTCTGCCGCCTCAATCCCATTGGCACTAGATTACGCCAACTCGATTGGCAAAATCAAAAAAGGTGACCTAGTTGTCCTCGAAGCTTTAGGTGGCGGCCTCACTTGGGGCTCAATCGCGCTGCGTTGGTAACTAAAAAACAAAAAAGCCAATTTTGTACCTAGGTACAAAATTGGCTTTTGAGCAGCAAAATCAGGCCTCTGAAAAAATTTATTTCTGCAATCCCAAGCTTTTTCCCACGCAAATAAAAGCAGAAATCGCTTTGTCTAAATGGGCTTTTTCGTGAGCTGCAGAAATCTGCACGCGAATTCTCGCTTCATTTTTTGGCACCACCGGAAAAGCAAACGCGATTACGTAAATTCCTTCTTCTTCAATCATTTTTTTAGCAACCTGCCCCGCTAAAATCGCGTCGCCAAACATCACGGCAACAACTGGGTGTGTGCTTGGGCGAATGTCGAAACCGGCAGCCACCATTTTTTCACGGAAGTAAGTTGTGTTGTCTGCCAGCTTTTGAATTAGCGATTTCGACTCTTTAATCATTTTCAAAATCTCAATGCCAACCGCCGCTGTCATTGGCAAAATATTGTTGGAAAAAAGATAAGGGCGGGCTTTGTTTCTTAATTTGTCGATTACTTCTTTTTTCGAAGCGATTACACCGCCACCCGAGCCGCCCAAGGCTTTGCCAAGTGTGGTGCTTAAAATATCTACTCTGCCTTCAACGCCGCAAAGTTCGGCGGTGCCGCGGCCATTTTCACCGGTGAAACCTGTTGCATGCGAATCATCAACAAAAACCAAGGCGCCATATTTTTCAGCCAAGTCGCAGATTTCTTTTAATTTGGCAATGTCGCCATCCATTGAAAACACGCCGTCTGTTACCAGGACACGATTTTTTGCGCCTTGCGCCGCTTTTAATTTTTCTTCCAAATCAGCCATGTCGTCAAAGCGATAAAAATGGCGTGCCGCTTTTGAAAGTCTGATTCCGTCAATCAAACTAGCGTGATTTAAATCAGCTGAAATGATCGCATCTTTTTCATCAAAAAGCGCTGCGAACACGCCGTTATTGGCGGCGAAGCATGATGAAAAGGTTATTACATCTTCAAATCCCAAAAATTCTGCGAGGTCTTTTTCGAATTTTTTGTGCAAATCAAAAGTGCCACAAATAAAGCGCACTGACGCGGTGCCAAGCCCATATTCTTCAAGCGACTTTTTGCCTGCTTCAATTAATTTTTTATTGTTGGCCAAACCCAAATAATTATTGGCGCAGAAGTTCAAAACTTCTTTCTCGCCTCCCTGGTGAAGAATTTTAATTTCCGCAGATTGCGACGTGACGATTTGATATTCGCTTTTGTAAAGACCGGTATTTTTAAGCTCTTGCAACTCGGCCGCGATGTCGTTCAAAAATTGTTCCTTGATCATGTTTTAGTAATTTATTTTTGAGATGAGGAGCGTAAAAAAACTCTCCCGCTTTTTTAGCAAAGATCACAATCACAAATCAACAAACATGAAAAAAATTCTAGTGACGGGAGCCGTCGGACAAATCGGCTCGGAACTGACTGCCGCGCTTAAAAAACTTTACGGCGAAAAAAATGTTGTGACTTCCGACATTGCGGCGAGCAATTCGGCAGAAGAATTTCAGCCTTACGAGCAATTGAACGTTTTAGATAAACCGCGCCTTTACGAGATTGTTAAGAAACACCAAATCACCGTGATTTACCATTTGGCGGCGATTCTTTCAGCTGCGGGTGAACGCAATCCCAACTTATGTTTCGACGTGAACATGAATGGTCTTTACAATGTATTAGAAGCGGCGCGCGAACTTGGTGTGAAGCAGATTATTTGCCCAAGCTCAATTGCCGTTTTTGGCCCTGAAACGCCGCGCGATAATACGCCGCAAGAAACAATTATTTTGCCGAAAACAATGTACGGCTTAACCAAAGCAGCAGGCGAGCTGGTTTGCGATTATTACGTGACGAAATTTGGTTTGGATATTCGCGGCATTAGATATCCCGGACTGATCAGCTACAAGACTTTACCGGGTGGCGGAACAACTGATTACGCGGTAGAAATTTTTTATGAGGCGATCAAAAACAAATCTTATAGCTGCTTTTTAAAAGCTGATACGACGCTGCCGATGATGTATATGCCTGATGCGATTCGTGGTACGATTGCTTTGGCAGAAACTGAATTTTCTAAGTTGAAGCATCACTCGAATTTTAATTTTGCGGGGATGAGCTTTTCTTGCGCGGAACTTGCGGCGGAAATTTCTAAGAGAATTCCTGAATTTAAAATTGAGTATAAACCTGATTTCCGTCAGGCGATTGCTGATTCTTGGCCGAGATCAATTGATGATTCTGCTTCAAGAAATGAATGGGGTTGGAAACCGGAATTTGGGTTGTCGGAAATGGTGGATGATATGATTTTGAATTTGGAAAAGAAGCTTTCTTAGAACTTTGGCATCGAGTTCGCGAATAACCACCCCAACCCCTCCTTGAAAAGGAGGGGC
>CAIRMX010000038.1 GCA_903879805.1 uncultured Alphaproteobacteria bacterium
TCATTCGACGGGGTGACACCAATGCATCGAGAGTAGATTTAGACTTAAAACCCGTGATCTTTCACTAAAATTTCAGCAATTTGCACCGCGTTTAACGCAGCGCCTTTTTTCAAATTGTCAGCAACAACCCAAAGTGACAGGCCATTGGCAACAGAGTCATCTTTTCTTAAGCGTGAAACGAAAACTGCGTCGTGAGTTGAGGTTTCAACCGGAGTTGCAAAAATCATTTCTTGCGGACGATCTAAAAGCAAAACGCCGTCAGCTTCTTCCAAAGCGGCTCTAGCTTGTTTCACTGTAATTGGTTTTTCAAATTCAACATTCACGGCTTCCGAGTGACAGTTGAAAACTGGCACGCGAACGCAAGTTGCTTCAACTTGAATTTTTTGAGAGCCAAAAATCTTTTTGGTCTCAACTTTCATTTTCCATTCTTCTTTTGTCACGCCGTCTTCCATGAAGCTGTCAATTTGCGGAATCACGTTGAAGGCGATTCTTTTGCTGAACTTTTTTGGAGTTGGCATTTGGTTGGCGTAGATTTTTTTAGTTGAATCAAACAATTCATCCATCGCCTCTTTACCAGCGCCAGACACGGCTTGGTAAGTTGCAACTACAATACGTTTAATGGTGGCCAAATCGTGCAAAGGTTTCAAAGCCACAACCATTTGAATAGTTGAGCAGTTAGGATTGGCAATGATTCCAGATTTTTTGTAGTCGGAGATTGCTTGTGGATTAACTTCAGGAACAACCAAAGGAACATTCGGATCCATTCTAAAATGCGAGGTATTGTCAATCACCACACAACCTTGCGCGGCGGCACGTGGAGCATGAATCGCAGAAACTGCACCACCTGGTGAAAAGAGGCCGATTTTGGTGCCGGTGAAGTCAAAATCTTCTAAAGCTTGCACCGTTAATTCCTTGTTGCCGTAAGAAACTTTTTGGCCAACAGATCTGCGTGAGGCTAAAGCTACAACTTCATCAGCAGGAAATTTTCTTTCCGCCAAAATATTTAGAATTTCGCGGCCAACATTACCAGTTGCGCCCACGACGGCGATTTTTCTGTTAGACATTTTTTAGTGAAATTAAGAATTGAGGGTTGGTGATTTTTCGAATCAGCTGTGTTTCTAATTGTTAATTCTTAAGTTTTAATTCTTAATTTCAGCGGTGCCTTCAATCCTCTCAACTTCAAAAACAATGACCAAAAAATTCTTCATAATCGCCGGCGAGGCCTCGGGTGACTTGCTGGGCAGTAAGTTAATCGCTGAGCTAAAAGCACAAAATAGCGGCGCAGAATTTTTTGGGGTTGGTGGAAAATTAATGCAAGAGCAGGGCTTGGTTTCGCTTTTTCCAATGGAAGAATTGTCAATCATGGGCTTCTTGGAAGTAGTGCCGCACATCCCGAAATTACTGGCGCGGATTCGTCAAACGGCGGATGCGGTAATTGCGCAAAAACCAGATTTTGTCATTACAATTGATTCGCCGGATTTTTGTTTTCGCGTGATGAAGAAGTTAAAAAACTTTCACCAAACAAAAAAAGTTCACATGATCGCGCCATCAGTCTGGGCTTATCGCGAGGGCAGAGCGGAGAAAATTTCTAAACTCTATAATTTGCTTTTGGCGATCTTGCCTTTTGAGCCGCCTTACTTTGAAAAATATGGGCTAAAAACGGTTTTTATCGGACACCCAATTGTTGAAAATGCGCCGGATTTATCGCAGAAAAAATTGGCTAATTTTAATTTTCGCAGCAAAAAAAATATCGCGCTAACCGACAATCTGCTTTGCTTGATGCCGGGAAGTCGCAATGGTGAAGTGACGAGAATTTTCCCCGAATTTATTGCGGCGGTGAATTTGCTTTCGCAAAAAAAATCTAATCTAAAAGTTGTCATTCCTTTGATTGAGAAGACGCGCGCTTTGGTTTTGGAAATGGCAAAATCTTTAAAAGTTGAATATTTTTTGATTGAAAAAGACGAGAGAAATGACGCCTTTTTTGCTACTGATTTTGCTTTGGCTAAATCAGGCACCAACACAGTCGAGCTCTCGCTTTATCAAGTGCCGATGTTGGTGGCTTACAAGATTAATTTTTTGACTCATTTTATTGTTAAAAGAATGGTCAAAATTAAGTTCGCTAATTTGGTGAATTTGATTTTGAACAAAGAGGTAATTCCCGAAATGCTGCAAGATAATTGCGAGGGCGAAAAGCTTTTTGCGGTGGCGGAGAAATTAATTAATGACAAAAATTTGGCGCAAAAGCAAATTGCAGAAAGCCAATCAGCTCTAAGAATGATGGGTTTAGATTTTGTTCAAAATCCAAGCCAAAAAGCAGCGCAAGAAATTTTAAAAATCTCATGAGAAATCTTTTAACAATTATTTTCGTCGTCGCCTTTTTGGCTGCGTCCAAGTTACACGCAGCTGAAGAAGGTTGCGGCAAAAATTATTCAGCGGTGCTTTTTGAGGAAAAAACTGGTGAAATTCTTTTTCAAAAGCGGGCTGAGTTTTACTCCTACCCGGCGTCTCTCGTAAAAATGATGACGCTTTATTTAGCTTTTGAAGCGCTGGAAAAACATCAATTAAGCGCCGAGCAATTGCTTACCGTATCAGAACGCGGCGAAGAAATTGCTAAGGTGAATAAGTCTAACACCATGCGTTTAAAGGCTGGAGACAAGATTTCGGTGCGCACAGCAATTCAGGCGGTGATTGTAAAATCTTTCAATGAAGCGGCGGTAACTTTGGCGGAAGCGGTATCGGGAAGTGAGTGGGAATTTGCCCGCAAGATGAATGAAAAGGCCGTGACGCTGGGCATGAGAAATAGCAGTTTTAGAAATTCTAGCGGACTTCATGAGGAAGGGCAATATACCACCGCCTTTGATTTGGCGCGGCTTTCTAAGGCGATCAAAAAAGATTTTTCCCAATATTATCATCTTTTTTCACTGAAAGAATTTAAGTATCTCGACACAAAATACGAAACCCACAATCATGTTTTAACTAGCTACAAAGGCGCGGAAGGAATGAAGACGGGATTTACCAACGCTTCAGGATTTAACCTAATTAGCGCGGCACAAAAAGGTGACGAGCGGGTGATTTCGATTTTGATGGGATGCTCTAGTGTGGCGAGAAGAGATCAATTTACTAAAAAACTTCTAGATAACGCATTCGAGAAATTGAAAATGGTACGTGAAGACAAAGATCAGATTTCTCTGCCGTTGAGCGCTGGATTTAACTACGGCGAAGAAGGGGATGGTGAATATCAAAGCGAAATGATGTTTGGGGCGATGCAGTAAGAAAGATTCTTGTGATTATCGCTCTGCAACAAAAATTCTGTCATCTCGAACGCAGTGAGAGATCTCTTCAAGCTAAAACTCTAGAGATCTCTCACTGCGTTCGAGATGACAGTGTGAGGTAAAAGAGTGGCACAGTATTTTGTTGCGGAGGGATAAATCACCAAAATTTCTTATCTAATCTTCTCTTCCAACCCTTTCACTTCCTGTAAAATCTGTTGATCGCTGCTCATTAATTCCTTCACCAATTTCACCGAATGCATCACGGTTGCGTGATTTTTACCGCCAAACTCTTTGCCAATTACTGGAAAGCTATTTGAGGTTAAAGTTTTAACCAAATACATCGCGATCTGTCTTGGTCTAGCAATTGCTCTGGCGCGATTTGCTGAAGTTAGATCGGAAATTTTAATGCCGTAAAAAGCGGCGACAGTTTTTTGAATTTTGTCAATTGTTGGCGCGGTTGCGTTTGAGGCGCGAACGTAATCAGACAAAATAACTTTAGCGCTTTCCAAAGTGATTTCTTCATCAAGCAAAACTTTTTGGGCGATTAGTTTTTTCAAAGTGCCTTCAAGATCGCGCACTGAAGTAGTGATTTTTTCGGCGATGAAGCTGATGACTTTCTCGCAAATTTCTTGCTCCATCATTTTGGCTTTTTCTTGCAAAATCGTGATGCGGTCTTGGTAATCAGGGTTTCTAAAATTGACGATCATGCCGCCCGAGATGCGCGATTTTAATTTTTCGTCGATATTTTCTAAGTCAGATGGGCAGCGATCGCAAACCAAAACTACTTGTTTATTGTCTTCAACGAGAGAGTTGAAGCAATTCATAAATTCTTGCTGAGTGCTGCCTTTGCCGGCGATGAATTGCACGTCATCAACAATCAAAACATCAATTGAGCGCATTTTTTCTTTGAAGCTCATGACGTCGTTGCCGCGAATTGACTGCACAAAGTGATACATGAATTTTTCGGCAGACAAATAGACCACTTTTTTGGAACGATCGAATTCTTTGATTTGCCAAGCAATTGCTTGCGCCAAGTGAGTTTTTCCCATGCCGACATTGCCGTGAATGAAAAGCGGAATTTTATCGTCAAAAAGACTAATTTGAGCATCGATGCCGGCGGCGATTTTGGCCATTGAAACTGCCAGCTTATTATATTTTGAGCTGACGAAATTCTTGAAAGTGTAGCGAGAATTTAGCTCAGTTCCGAAAGCAAAAACATTGTCATATTTTGAAAGATTAACAACTTTTTGCTCAGCTTTTGAAAGGGCTGGAGTCGCGTCATCCAAAGCTTTAGCAATGAAAATTACAGCAACTTTTTTGATTTGCGGGCGAATCGATTGCGCCAAACTCTTAAGATTTTTTGGACCTGATTTTGCTTCAATAAATTCACGAATAATCCAATCGCGAATAAATTTTGATGAGGTTGAGAAAATAACTTCGCTTTCTGACTCGGAAAAAATTTCCAATCCGGCGAGCCATTTATTGAAACTTTCTTCGCCAAATTCTGATTTGCAGGCGTCAAAAAATTGCGGCAAGAATAAGCCGTCATTGACGATTTCTAATAATGCTGAGTTTTGTTTAGCTAGTTGCGACATTATTTAAGATTGTCTCCAAGGTAGGTTTTCAGCTTTCCAACCATTGACTTTGCCGCGATGGCCATTGCCGTCAATGTCTCCTTCAAAACCAGAGAGGATGTTGTAGCAGTTTTCAAAACCTAAAGTGGTGGCGTGATAAGCAGCTTGATCCGATCTGGCACCGCTGCGGCACATGAAGAATATTTTAGCGTTTAAAGCATTTTCGCCAAAAGCCTGTTTGGTGATTTCAGTAAGAGAGGTTGTGAAATTTGGATTGATGCGCATGTCAGGAAACAACTTCCACGGCAATAGAGACATTCTGTCATCTACTTCAGAAGGATCAACGATACCTACGAAATTAGTTTCTTCCGGGGTTCTTACATCAATCAAGATTGAGTTAGCGTCGTTTAATAATGACGCAAAAGCGTCTTTAGCGTTGATCTGAATAACTGGCATTTTGTGAATCTTTTTTGGAAGGAGAGCGGATGAATTTTTCTGATAAAATCCGCAAATATTTTTTAAATTGTTGGAGCGATTTTTCAGTGAAACTTCCGCCCGAGTAAAGTTATTTATTTTTGCTTTCTTGAAATAAATTTCTTGACAGTGGGCGCGACTGAAAATTGCTTAAGGTTAATGTGCGAAGGCAGATTTGGCGCTATTTGGCGCTTAATTTATCCTTTGAGGACTAGAGCAATATGAAGCCAATCTTAAGCAAGATTTTTTTAACTATTTTTTCTTTTTAGGACGAAAAAAAATTAAAAAAATTCCCAAAAAAATTAGCGGCAGAGACAGGGCTTGACCCATGGTGATTTTTGCCCATAAAAAACCGATCTGTTCGTCGGGTTCGCGAAAATTTTCGATTGCCATTCTAAAAATTCCATAAAGGCACAAAAACGATCCACTTAAAAATCCTGGGCGTTTGGCAAGAGCGGAAAATTGCTGTAAAGAGAGTAGAATTGCAAAAAGCAACATGCCTTCAAGACCAGCTTCGTAAAGCTGACTTGGATGACGCGGTAAATCGCCGCCATTAGGAAAAATAACGCCGAAGCTTGAGCCGCTAACGCGCCCGTATAATTCCATATTGATGAAATTGGCGAGACGGCCGAAGAAAAGTCCGACGGGAGCTGCAACTGCAAGGCAGTCGGTTAATTTCAAAAAATCGATTTTATATTTTTTAGCAAAAAGCCACATCCCAAAAATCGCGCCGCAAAGCCCGCCGTGAAAGGACATGCCGCCTTGCCAGAAGGCGAAAATTTCTAAAGGATGGGAGAGGAAATAAGAAGGATTGTAGAAAAAAACGTAACCGAAGCGACCGCCCAAAAGCACTGATAACACTGCCCAGAATAGCCAATCATCGTAAGCTTGCTCCGAAAGAAATTTGTCTTTTTGGTTACATTTCTTAAGCCAGAAAAGTGCGAATAAAATTCCCGCAATGTAGGCAAGGGAATACCAGCGAATGGCGATGGGTCCGATGGAAATGGCGATTGGATCGAGTTCTGGAAGGATGATAGGGAAGGTGAACATTTTGAATTTTTTAGATTATCTCGGTTTAAGCCCCTCCTTTTCAAGGAGGGGTTGGGGTGGTTATTCCAAGAGTTAAAATTTTTTTGTTTTTTTGAGAATTTCTAAAAGCCCGTTAATTACTTATATTCGTCAGGATTAACACTGTGCCCGCGAATAACCACCCCCGACCCCTCCTTGAAAAGGAGGGGAGTTGCTCGAGTTCGAGTTTTAACCGCGGCCTTTGTAATCAGAGACAGTCTGTTCCTTTACCCAAACATCTTTAGGCAATTTGCCGCTTTGAAAGAAAATATCGATCGGGATGCCGCCGCGCGGATACCAATAGCCGCCGATTCGCAGCCATTTTGGTTTGATTGTGGCAATAATGTCTTTAGCGATTTGCACGGTGCAATCTTCGTGGAAGGCGCCGTGATTGCGGTAAGAAAATAAGTAAAGTTTGAGCGATTTGCTTTCGACGATTGAATTGCTGGGAACGTAATCAATGACCAAATGGGCAAAGTCGGGTTGTGAAGTAATTGGGCAAACTGAAGTAAATTCTGGGCAAGAAAAGCGAATCGCGTAATCCACATCTAAATGTGGGTTAGCAACTTTTTGCAAAATCTTTTGGCTTGGCTGGTCAAATTTATATTCGGTTTTTTGGCCGAGCATTAATTGCGATTTTTTTGTCATTATTAATAGCTGTTATTTGTCGGAGCTAATTGAAAGGCCCGAGTTGATGTAACTTTGTGATGCGGGTTTTGCACTTTTGAAAGCATTGGCTGCCGGTCGCTCATAGCACCCGCAACTCTTTCTTCACCACCATCGCTGAATAAAACTTGATTGAGCAAGCCGCGGGTAAAATCGATACTGTTATTGGTAAAAAAAGTGCCGTCGCTATTAGCAACGATATTGTGGCAATCTCTGCCATGTCTGCTTTCACGAGTGACGTTGACGCCTTTTTCTTTTAGCAAATGTTCAATTTTATCTCCGGAAGAGCGGGTGATGTTGGCGATATTTTGCGTAAGATCATGCGCAACGTGAACGATGCCATCGGCTAAATGGTGAGTTGCGACTGCGGCGCTGTGAACTAAATCTTTAATAATTTGGTTTGTCATTTTCGATCAGATTACATTTTAAATTTTGAAGATCGGCGCCTATCTCAGCCATCTCGGCGAAAATTTTTTCCAGATTTTTTTCGAAATCTTGGTGATTGTCAAAATGTGCCATGGCGGTGATTTTATTTTGCTCGTCTGACAAAATAAAAACCACGCCACTTTTAGCGTTGGGTGAAGCAATTATTGCATTTTCGCCTTTGATGATGCCATATTCCCCCCTCAGAATTATCAAGGGTTGCGGTGCATCGACGTCGAATAGATTAATCATTAAATTGATGATTGCGGATTGAGATGTGGCCCCTTATTTTGCGCCGAAATTTTACTAGACAAAACCTTACTTTTTAAAACATGAAAGACGCAAATATTTTTTATCCGAGCTTTTATCAAACAGAAAAAAACGCTGCTTTAGTTTTTCCAGATGGCACATGTTTTTATGGTTACGGAATCGGCAAAAAAGCCACCACACAAGGTGAAATTTGTTTTAACACTGCAATCACCGGCTACCAAGAAATCCTCACTGACCCATCTTATTGTGGACAAATCATCAATTTTACTTTCCCTCACATTGGAAATATCGGTACTAATTTTCAAGATATCGAAGCTAATTCGGTTAGAGCTTGCGGCCTTGTAATTCGTGAGCCGATCACCAATCCGTCAAACTATCGTTCACAAGAAAATCTCAATCTTTGGTTAGAAAAAAATAACCTCACCGGCATTTCTGGCATTGATACTAGAAAGGTTACAAAGCTAATCCGCGCCAGCGGTGCCAAGACTGTAGCAATTATTTACGCCGACAAAATTGATGCAGCGTTAATCGCAAAAACTGTCGAAGACATTAAAAAATCTCCTGATTTGGATGGTGTTGAATTGGCCGCTACCGCCAGTGAAAACAGAAGCTACAAATGGGCTGATGAGGCAAAATGGCAACAAACAGAAAATGCCTACAACGCAGTTTCTAAGAAAAAATTTAAAGTCGTGGCAATTGATTACGGCGCTAAATTAAACATTTTGCGTTGTCTAACTGAAGTTGGCTGCGACGTTGAGGTTGTTGGTGCTAAAGCCAGCTTCGCTGAAATTATGAAACACAAGCCTGACGGTGTGTTTTTGTCAAATGGTCCGGGAGATCCTGCTGAAACCGGCAAATATGCGATTCCCGTGATTCAAGAAATTCTCAAAAACAAAACTCCGCTTTTTGGCATTTGTTTGGGGCATCAATTACTAGCTTTGGCAATTGGCGCCAAAACTTCGAAAATGCATCAAGGTCACCGTGGTGCTAACCATCCGGTGCAAGATTTGCGTAACAAAAAAGTTGAAATCACCAGCCAAAATCACGGATTTTGTGTTGATGAAAAATCAATGCCAGACACGGCTGAAGTTACTCACATCTCGCTGTTTGATCGCACGGTTGAAGGGTTGAGCTTGAAAGATAACTCGGCATTTTCGGTGCAATATCACCCAGAAAGCTCGCCGGGGCCAGATGACA
The DNA here is from genome assembly GCA_903879805.1 of uncultured Alphaproteobacteria bacterium. Taxonomy (GTDB): domain Bacteria; phylum Pseudomonadota; class Alphaproteobacteria; order Rickettsiales; family UBA1997; genus UBA2645. The sequence goes on from CAIRMX010000038.1 coordinate 8,945, forward strand.
GCTTCTATCTTTTTGAACAATTCGCCCAATTGATGCAAAAAAAGCAAAATGGGAACAGTTAGTAACATCTATCTCCTGATCTTTCTGCCGCTGATTTCGTCGCTGCTTTGTCAGGCGATCTCGCGAAAAAATATTTCTTTTTGGATCGCGCTTGTTTCAAGCGTGGTCCTATTTTTTTTGGCGCTAAAGATTTTTCCCGACGTTCTTATCTACGAAAAAATCTCGAATGATTTTCAACTTTCTCCACTTTCAATCGCGCTAGAATTTAGGCTAGATCTGCTTGGAATGGTGTTTTTGCTGCTGCTGATTTTCTTAAAAATTGTCATTCTTTTCTTCTATCGCACAGACATCGAAAAATTCTTAGAAGAAAAAAATAACCGCATTTTTTACTCAGTTTTTCTACTGCATCTCTTCAGCTTGGTCGGCATTTTCACCACCAATAATCTGCTAAATTTATTCGTATTTTTTGAAATTTACGCCTTCAGTTTTTTTGCCACACTTTCGATTTCGCGTGACGCCGAGCTGCTCAAATTGGCCTTTCGCTATTTTTGCCTCAATGCCACTTCTTCGCTTTTGATGCTCTTTTGCTTCTTTGCCATCTACCTAACTTTTGGCGAAATCAATTTTGACAAAATAGCGGACAGCCTGCCGATAATTGCCCAAACCCATTTGTGGTTTTTGTTGATAATTTTCACGCTTTTAGGCATTGCCATTATCATTAAGTTTTTCCCTTTCTGGCTTTATTTTGAAAAGCTCAAGAGCAGCAATCTAATCGCCAACTTTCTGGCGATTGAGTCGATCTTTATCAAAACCAATGTCGGCATTTTTTTAACGCTGAAATTCATTTATTTTTTCTTCGGCAATCATCTGCTTTTCGTCAATTTCAAATTTGCTCCGATCTTAATTTTCCTCTCAATCTCGCTGATTTTTTACAGCGCCTTCAAGCTTTACCAGCAAAAGCATCTCAAGCTCATCGCCACTTATTTTTGCTTGAATAATCTAGGCTTTATTTTTGCGGCAATCGCACTGCAAACCACCGAATCGCTGCAAGCTTTGTTCTTTTATTTGCTCAATTTCAGCTTGGTAAATTTGCTAATTTTTATCTTTGCCACTTTTCTCAAGCGCAACTTCGGCACTTCGTCAATTACCAAACTCAGCCTGATTCGCCAAAATCATTTCTTGTTGGTTTTGCCATTAAAATTACTGATTTTTTTCATTGCAGCCTTTCCGCTGACAATCATGTTTTTTGCTAATTGGTATTTGGCCTACGCCAGTTTCAGTTTGGGTTTAGAGGCATTTTTGCTGGTGGCTCTACTGCTTTCAAACTTCGTTCACGCGAGTCTGGCGATGAAATTGCTCACGGCATTTTTTGCCAAAAATCATGGCGAAAAAACCCAAGAAATGCCGGCAATGACTATGAAAAAATATCAATTTTATTTGCTCTCATTTTGGTTTTTAATCGCAACAATTTGTGGCACGGTGCTGCTTTCGGGGTTGGTCAATGACCTGTCGCTGAAATTTGCATCTTACCTGCTTTCCAACACGATTTAAAATGACCCAGACACAAGTTTTACTATTATTAATTTCGATCATTCCCTTCGCTAATTGCTTATTGATTAAGTTTTGCGACGAGTCTTCGAAATTGATCAATGCCATCGAGAAATTTTTACCGATTTTATTCTTAATAAATATCATCGGAATCTACGGCAATCTTGATCGCGACAATTCTTATTTGGTTTTAACCGAAGCGGCTAGGGGCATTTCGCTGGGTTTTGATGTGGACGCTTTGGGTTTAGTATTTTTATTTTTGCTCAATTTTTTCTGGCTGATTTTCGCCTTTTATTCGCGGCGCTTTTTTCAATTGTCTGAAACAAAGAATCTCACCAATCTTCGAGCCTTCTTCGCGCTAATCATTGCTCTGGTCAACCTCATCATCATTAGCAAAAACTTGCTGAGTATTTTGTTTTTCTACAATTGTTTGATCGTGGTTTGCCACTTTTTCGGCATGAAATTTTTGCATAAAAAAGAAACCAAGTTTTCTTATTTCTTCACTTTTTTGCTTTATCTGGAATCAGTTTTTTTCTTTTTAGCGATTGTCGCAACCTACAAATTCACCGGTCAAATCGATTTTCAATTGGGTGGAATCATCTCAGAAAATATCGACTCTGCCAAATATGTTTTGATCTTCGTGTTATTTTTAGCGGGATTATTTTTATCGGTTCTCGTCCCATTCTACTTGCTTTACCGCGACATTAACCTCGATCTGATCACGATTTACGGGCTGTTCTTTTTGTCTTACGCCTTTAGCGGCATTTATATTTTCTTAAAAATTCTCAATTCGATTTTCGGCCTTAAGGGATTTGCCTTTATGATTTCTGAAACCGGATTTGCCATTTTTGAATGGATTTTTCTCTTCAATATCGCGGCAGCATCAGTTTGTTTGGTCTTAAGCAAAGGCTTAAAATCATCGTTTTTTTATCTGACCTTCCAGCAATTCACCTTCGCCTTATTTTCAATTTTCCTTTTTGCCACTTACGACGACAGCCGAATTAATCTGGGGATTCTGTCTTTCTTCTTCTCGATCACGCTGATTTTTTTATGCATTTCCAACTTCGTTTTATATTTGCAGAAATCTGACGAGAAAAGCGTCTTCGGCATTTTTTACGATTTAAAAGTTACCACAATTCTCTTTATTTTCGGCATCTTCAATTTGGTTGGAATCGCACCAGGCATTGGCGCTGTAGAAAAATTCTTCCTACTTAAAATCATTTTTGAGAAAAAACTGCTAATCGGCGGCATGGCATTTTTGGCGAATTTCTTAGGGCTTAGTTTTTTCTCTTGGAAAGTCTTTTACCCATTTTTCTGGCGCAGCACAAAAGAGGCAAAATCGCAAAATGACATGGAGCTTGCCAAGAGCATTGATTTTGATTCTAGCCTGATTTTAACTGCGCTGACCGTGGCAATTGTGATGTTTTTGTCTCTAATATTTTTTCCATTTTTAATTGAATTCCTATGAGCGAAATAAAATCGAAGGTTTCAAAAATTTGTAATGACGCTAAAAGAGCGAGCCGCGAAATCGCTGTTTTAGATACTGCAACCAAAGATCAAATTCTTGGTGAAGTGGTAAAGCTCTTCAAAAAACACACGCAAAAAATCATCAAAGCCAATCAAAAAGATGTGAAGCTCGCTAAAGAGCGTAAGCTTGATGAGGCTAAAATTGACCGCCTAATTCTTGATGAAAAACGCATTATCGCTTTGGCAAATGCTGTGAAAGATATTATTAAACTTGCTGATCCGGTAGGCCGAATTCTTTACGACGCAACTCGCGATAATGGTCTGCACATTAGAAGAATTAGCACGCCGATTGGGGTTTTAATGGCGATTTTTGAATCGCGTCCAAATGTGGCGTCCGACGTTGCAGCTTTGTCTTTAAAATCAGGTAATTCAGTAATTTTGCGTTGCGGTTCTGATTCCCTAAATTCTTCAAAAATCATCGTCGATATTTACCGCGAGGCTTTGGAAAAACTGGGCCTCAATAAAGATGCGGTAATTCTCGTGCCTTACGCTGAGCGCGAATATGTCACCGAACTTTTGCGCATGGAAAATCATATTGATGTTGTGATTCCGCGCGGCGGCAAATCGCTGATTAAAGCGGTGATGGAAAATACTAAAATTCCGGTCTTCAAACATTTAGACGGCAATTGTCACACTTACATTCACGAAAAAGCTGATTTCGAAAAAGCCCGCAAAATTTTGCTCAATGCCAAGATGAGAAGATTGGGAATTTGCGGCGCCACTGAATCGCTTTTAATCGACAAAAAAATTGCCAAAAAAATTCTGCCATTAATTGCTGACGATTTATCTGCGGTTGCTTGCGAAATGCGCGGCGACGAAACTGCGGTTGAGCTTGATAAACGTATCAAACTGGCTGACGACAAGGATTTTTCGACGGAATATTTGGATAAAATTATCTCGATTAAAATCGTCAAAGATATTGATGAAGCCATGAAGCATATCAGAATTTATGGCTCTTCGCATACGGAAAGCATCATTACTGAAGATAAAGTTGCCGCGGCGAAATTTTTGAAAAGAGTCAACTCAGCAATCGTCATGCATAACGCCTCAACTCAATTTGCCGATGGCGGTGAATTTGGTTTGGGTGCGGAAGTTGGCATTGCCACCGGCAAGCTTCATGCTCGCGGTCCGGTTGGGTTGGAGCAATTGACGACTTACAAATATATTGTCGAAGCTGACTGCGGTTTGAGAAAATAATGTCGAATAATTTAGTCGAAAATCTCAGCAAAATCATCAGCAAGCTTCCCGGCATGGGGCCAAGAATTGCTAAGCGCATCGTGCTACATTTGGCGTCAAATAAAGATAAAACTTTGCTGCCCCTAATTGCCAATTTGCAAATGCTCGATGACAAAATTCACAACTGCGAAACCTGTGGCAATCTTGACGAGGGCAGGGTTTGCGGCATTTGTTTAAATCAAAATCGCGATGAAAGTTTAATCTGTGTTATTGAAGAAGTTGCCGATTTATGGGCGATTGAGCGCGCCGAAAATTATCGCGGAAAATATCATGTTTTGGGTGGAAATCTCTCGGCAATTTCTGGCAAAACTATTGAAGATTTAAATTTGGATTCGCTTTATTCGCGTTTAAAATCGGGCAAAGTTATCGAGGTCATCATTGCAACTAGCGCAACGATTGACGGCCAAACCACGGCGCATTTTTTAGCAGAAAGTCTGAAAGAATTTAATGTAAAAACCACGCGCCTGGCGCATGGAATTCCAATTGGTAGCGAGCTTGATTATTTAGATGAAGGCACGATCAGCATTGCTTTTAAAACTCGTAGCGAGTTTTAAATAATTTGTTACAAAAAAATCTTTTCTTAATTTGATGCCTGCATCACAAGCTTCTCACAGTGTTTTCTCTTCAACTTTTAATTAATTAACATGAAAAAACTTATATCGGCCAAAGAGCCTCCTCAATCTTTTGTTCCGGGATTGCTGATAACATTTCTTAAAGAGAAAGGTTACGGCGATAGCAAAGGCAGCAAAACACATTATAATCAATCTGCCAAAGAGGATTACTTAAATCTTAAGCCAGAGGAGCAGGCCGAAATATTTGCGGAATTTTACTCTAAGTGTAGCGCCCGAGATGAATCTGGTGCGTTAATAGACCAAGATAAAAAGAAAGAACTTGATGACGGTATTGCGCAACATATACAAAGGTATCATGGGGCTAAGGTAGAAAAGATTCCTCAGCCACCTAAAGACAAAGCTGCGAGCAAAGGTTGGTATGAGTCACTGCAAAATGGTCTTTATTCTTCACTAGCAACACTTGGAACGCTTGCTGTAAGCTCAGGATTTTTAGGAGGAGCGGCAGCTTATGATCCAACCAGAGGATCTGACTCTCTAACATTTAAACGTACTTCTCGCCCTACCTTTGTCCCAACTATTTTTCCAACTTATTCACCTTCGGTGAATCCGACAGTTGCACCTAGCAGTGCTCCATCCTTTAGCCAGGTGCCAACTGTTATATCATCAGCAATCTCGACAATTCAAAACACTTATAACGCAACCTTTAACTCAACCTCTAACGCAACTAATCCATCATCCTCTCCAACATTTGAACCTACTTCTCGCCCTACCTTTGTCCCAACTATTTTTCCAACTTATTCACCTTCGGTGAATCCGACAGTTGCACCTAGGGACACTCTGAAAAACCTACCACCCATCTCTAAAAATCACTAAATTTCTTTTAAGAATTTTCAAAAAGATCCAAATAA
>CAIRMX010000039.1 GCA_903879805.1 uncultured Alphaproteobacteria bacterium
AGTTCCAATGTTTACGTGTGGCTTGTTGCGTTTGAAGGCTTGCTTAGACATATTGATGTTACCCAAAATGATTAACGATAAATAATTTTAAAAGGCTCACGGCACTTATTAAAATTTTATTCCTTTAAGAATTGCTCTATAAAAAAAATTTCGAAAAAAAATTTATCACAAAATTTTTTCGGAATTTTTCTTACATAGTGAAATGCTTAAATAACTCTACTGACAAAGTATATACAGATCTTACAAAACCGAGGGGTGATGCATCTTGACATAACTACCGTTCCAGAGCGAGGTCGCGCATTGTGGAAATCAAAACATATTGTGCAAGAGAAATGTTCAAATATTTCTAATAAATTTTTGAACATTTCTCAATGCGCCAATACTAAGGCGCGAGCCTTTACTCTAGAAAAATTAACTATGCTTTTTTCGCTTTAATTTCTTCAGCAACTGCAGAAGGAACTGGTTCGTAGCAATCAAATTCCATGCTGTAACTTGCGCGACCTTGTGAAAGAGAACGTAAGCTGTTTACATATCCAAACATTGCAGCAAGAGGAATTTTAGCAGTGATTACTTGCGCGATATCGCGTCCTTCCAAATTTTGAATTTGTCCACGACGAGAGTTAATATCTCCGATTACGTCACCCATGTAATCTTCTGGAGTTACAACTTCTACTTTCATGATTGGTTCAAGAATGATTGGACCAGCTTTTTCCATAGCTTCGCGAAATGCTGAACGAGCAGCAATTTCAAATGCTAAAACACTGGAATCGACATCGTGATAAGCTCCATCAAGCAAAGTTGTTTTTAATCTTACAACTGGGAAGCCAGCCAAAAAGCCTGTATCTTTTGCAGATTTCAAACCTTTTTCTACACCTGGTATATACTCTTTTGGAACGCGTCCACCGACAACTTCGCTTTCGAAAAGGAAGTTATCTTTTGAGTCAGATGGAAGTGGTTCGAAAGAAATTTTAACTTTCGCAAATTGTCCAGAGCCACCCGATTGTTTTTTGTGAGTGTAATCAATTTCAACTTTCTTGGTGATCGCTTCACGGTAAGCAACTTTTGGTTGGCCGATATTTGCGTCAACTTTGAATTCGCGCTTCATACGATCAACGATGATTTCAAGGTGCAACTCACCCATTCCGCGAAGAATTGTTTGTCCAGATTCTTGATCAGATTCAATGCGAAGTGATGGATCTTCTGAAGCCAAACGTGACAAAGCCATACCCATTTTTTCTTGGTCAGCAGTTGATTTTGGCTCAACTGAAACTTCGATTACAGGCTCAGGGAAAATCATTCTTTCCAAGATTACGTTGTAATCAGGCTCAACCAAAGTATCGCCAGTTGTTGAATTTTTTAAACCCGCTAGAGCCACGATATCGCCAGCGTAAGCTTCCTTGATGTCTTCGCGGTTGTTTGCGTGCATCAACAAAATTCTACCAATTCTTTCTTTGGAATTTTTAGTTGTATTTACTGCGCCAGTACCACTCGCCAAAACGCCTGAGTAAATACGTACGAAAGTTAGAGATCCAACAAATGGATCGGTCATGATTTTGAAAGCCAAGCCAACGAATTTTTTATCGCCACAGTTAATGCTGATAATTTCATCAGTTTTACCATCAATTGCCGGAATTTGTTTAATGTCTTGTGGGCTTGGTAGATAATCTACAACGGCGTCTAGCAAAGGTTGAACACCTTTGTTTTTGAAAGCAGTTCCATTCAAAACAGGAACGAAAGCACCAGTGATTGTAGCTTGACGAATGCAGCGCTTAAGATCTGCCTCAGTAATTGACTCACCTGCCAAATATGCTTCCATCAAAACGTCATCTTGCTCGATCGCAGCTTCAACTAATGCTTCACGATATTGTTTTGCTTTTTCCAAGTGATCAGCAGGAATTTCTTCAAGGGTGTAATCAGCTCCCATGGTTTCGTCTTTCCAAACCACAGCTTTCATTCTAATCAAATCGATTAAGCCGCCGTAATCTTCAGCTTGGTTGATTGGCAATTGGATTGGAACTGCACGAGCACCCAATCTAGTTTTCATCATGTCAACGCAACGATAAAAGTTAGCGCCGGTTCTATCCATTTTGTTCACGAAACACATTCTCGGAACTTTATATTTATTCGCTTGGCGCCATACGGTTTCTGATTGTGGCTCAACACCAGCAACTGCGTCGAAAACTGCAACAGCTCCGTCAAGAACACGAAGAGAGCGCTCAACTTCAATAGTGAAATCTACGTGTCCTGGAGTGTCGATAATGTTAATTCTGTGCTCTTTCCAGAAACAAGTTGTAGCGGCAGAAGTGATGGTAATACCACGTTCTTGCTCTTGCTCCATCCAGTCCATTGTGGCAGCACCGTCGTGAACTTCGCCAATTTTGTGCGACTTTCCGGTATAAAATAAAATACGCTCAGTTGTGGTGGTTTTACCGGCGTCGATATGCGCCATAATGCCGATATTACGATATTTTTCGATTTCAATTTGACGTGCCATAGGACAAAAAAACGGTTGTTGAAGTTGTAACTTGAAAGATTTGGAAATTGTAAAAAAGCTAGAAGAAGCCTGCCTTAAGCGAACATCCATAAACTATAGGGGCGGCGCAAGTTAGTTTTCGATTTCTAATTGACAAGAAAATTTTAGCCCTCTTCGCGCATGTAAGAATGGTAAGAACAGTAGTGGTATTTACGACGTAAACGCTCAATCCACGGATTAAATTTTGCGGTGTTTTTATATTTCAAAATTCTGATTTGGTAATTTTTTGGATGGCAAGAAATCAAGAAATAAAAATACAAATTATACTCAGCAACTCCGCAAGTGCCTTCACGATTTTTTAAGAAAATTTCATAAAATTTACCGCCACTAAAATCAGTATTTTCAACTCTTTTCATTAAATCTTCGATGATATGACGCTGAAACAACATGTGATGACAAACTCCAGAAACATTCAAAAATTTATGCGGAAAATATCGCTCAATTTCCGGTAAAATTTTAATGATATGTTTGAAAGTTGTTTGCTGAAATTCGGACTGATGTAAATCTTTATCTTTGCTTAAATTATACAGCGGCAGGCCTTCTGGAGAGAAGAATTCAACACTACGATAAAACACCGTATCCGCATCCAAGATTAAAATATTTTCAGAAATATCTGGGATCACCAAACAAGCGTAAAGCTTGAGCAATTGCTGATAATGCCAACCAACTCTTTGGCCACCTAAAATGTCACTAATTTCTTTGTAAGAAAATGGGTAAAGAGCTTCATCAAACCACTCAGCTTTGTCGGTATATTTTTCTTTGGAAACAACGATGATTCTACGGATATTCTTAGCATTTTTTTTAATGCCAGCAATCACGTAATCGAGAGTTAGAACATCTTTTTCGTGAGCCGGAATTACAACATCAATTAATTGCATCTGAAGAAATTTAAATAAAGAAACGGGCAATAAAAAAGGCGGCTACTTTTTCAAGTAACCGCCTTCTTTTTTACAGAATTACCATCTGTAATGGGCGAAAGCTTTGTTGGCTTCAGCCATTTTAAATACTTCTTCTTTCTTCTTTGCTGCCCAACCTTTGTTTTCCAAAGATTCTAAAACAACAGTAACAACTTTGTTAGAAAGTTCTCTGCCTTTGATATTTTCAATGGCAGTTTTAAGCCATTTCAAAGCTAGAGCTGAACCGCGTCTAGCAGAAACTTCTACTGGGATTTGGTAAGTAGCTCCACCAATACGGCGAGATCTAACTTCAACTTTTGGAGTAACGTTTTCCAAAGCTTCTTTGAAGATTTCGATTGGGGCTTTTTTCAATTTTTTCTCAAGATTGTCGAAAGCTTCGTAGATTGCTTTTTCAACAACTGATTTTTTACCGTCATTCATCAAACGGTTAACGAATCTAGAAACGATTACTTCGCCATATTTGGCATCTGGAAAAATCTTTCTGATTTTTGCTGCTCTTCTTCTCATGATTTATTAAACTATTTAGGTTTTTGAGCGCCGTATTTTGAACGGGCTTGTTTACGATTTTTAACACCTTGGGTATCCAAAGATCCTCTCACGATGTGGTAACGCACACCCGGCAAATCCTTTACACGGCCGCCACGGATGGCAACAACAGAGTGTTCTTGTAGGTTGTGACCTTCACCTGGGATGTAAGCGATAACTTCAAATCCGTTAGTCAATTTCACACGTGCAACTTTACGCAAAGCTGAGTTTGGTTTTTTTGGAGTTGTAGTGTAAACGCGAGTACAAACGCCTCTTTTTTGTGGACAGGCTTTCATCGCTGGAACCTTGTTCTTAGCGGTCTGCTTCTCTCTTGGCTTTCTAATAAGCTGATTAATTGTAGGCATGAAATGCTGTTCTTGTGTAAGTTGGAAAATTAAAAAATTTTGAAAATTTCTTAGGAAAGGGGGCGGCTTTTTAGGTTTGCAAAAATGTTAGTCAACTAGAAATATCTCAGGATATCTAACAATTTTTTACCAAACCTTTTAACTCAAAAGCAACTCACCTTCAATTGGAATAAACTTCGAAGCTGCGGCAACAAGTGAATCAGCTGTAAGTTTTGCAACGCCGTAAACTTCAACTTCGCTGCCAAAATCTTTTCTAACTTTTTGCACCAGCAAATCAAAATCTCCGTCACCCGAAAGCAAAATCACCACATCTGATTCTTTGGCAAATTCCATTACATCCAGCGTAATTCCAACATCCCAATCACCTTTTGCTGAACCGTCACTGCGCTGAATAAAAGGTTTTAATTTTATCTCAAAACCAATGCCGCGCAAAATATTTTGGAACTGTTTTTGTTTTTCGTCGCCGCGACCAATAGCGTAAGCAACGGCTTTTACCACGCGACGATTTTGCGTCGCTTTGGCCCAAAAAGCATTGTAATCAAAATGCTTTTGAAAGCCCTGTTTTGTAGTGTAGTAAATGTTTTGCACATCGACAAAAATCGTAACGCTTTGCATGTAATTTTAATTAATTTTTTAAGTGACTTTAAATCACGACTATCGTTCCTAACTATGCAAGCGATCCACACATTTTAACAAAATTTCAAATTTATGACTATCTCAATGTACCAATCGTCAGTGCCTGTTTTTATTCGTCAGCTGGGCAATTTATCAGCAATTTTAACTAAAGCTGCGGCGCATGCTGAAGCGAAAAAAATTGATCCGACTGTTTTTATTAACGCTCGTTTATTTCCCGACATGTTTCCTCTTGTTCGCCAAGTGCAAATTGCTTGTGACGCTGTAAAAGCAGGAGCCGCAAGACTTGCCGAAATTGAACTGCCAAGCTTTCCTGACGTTGAAAGCACTTTTGCCGAACTTCAGGAACGCATCGCCAAAACCATCAAATTTTTAGAAAGCATTAAACCTGAACAAATCGACGGCAAAGAAAATCTGCAAATCACTTACATCCAACGCGACAAAGAAAGTAAATTTATCGGTCAGCCTTATTTATTAAATTACGCTTTACCGAATTTATATTTTCACATCACTGCAACTTACTCAATTTTGAGACATCTTGGTGTTGAAATTGGTAAAAAAGATTTCCTCGGAAACCTCTAAAACAAAAAAGCGCGGATGGCCAATTAGTCCATCCTGAAATACCTCACCAACCCACTTCCTGCTTGCTTCTACAACACTTTCTCCTACCATTGATTTGCCAGAAATCGGGGTGTCACCATTCATTTTCCGGCAAATAAATTCAGTAAAATTTAGCAAAAGAAAGTCA
>CAIRMX010000040.1 GCA_903879805.1 uncultured Alphaproteobacteria bacterium
TCATTTACTTTTTTGATCGCATCACCAAGTGCGGAAAGTTGTTTGCTGGCTCCCGAAAAAGAATCCCTGAAGGATTTTCCCAGATCAGCACCAATCAATATTGATACGGCAGCGTGAGTTGAGTTGGTCATGTTTTTATTTCGGAGTATTCTTTTTGAACATCAATTGCGGCATCGAAAAAAAGAGAAAAATCTTCTTCAGTCATTTCTGAGATTTCAGAAAGTTGCCAGTTGGTTATTTTCGAGAGGATGATGATGGCTCTTGTGACATCCCCTCGGAATTGAAAAAACCCAAATAAACTTTTTGCAGATTTGAGTAATCAGCTTCGTCAAGCTCTTCAATTACCTTTGGTTCTACTTCACAAAGATTGGCAAAAAGTCTGATTTCTTTTTCTTCGTCAGAGGCGGTTTTCATTTTGGCGACCAAAAGACGATCTTTTATTTTTGATCGTCTCATGGTTAAATTGGTGAAAGTTTCACCAGTTGCTTCAACTGGATATTTAAGTTCAACTGTGTGCATATTTTTTGTTAAATGAAGATTTCTATAAAAGTGATTCCCAACGCCAAACAAAACGAAATTGCTGAAGGTGGTTTTGATGAATCGGGCGCAAGAATATTAAAGATAAGAGTCAACCAACCACCAGAAGATGGAAAAGCCAACAAGGCGGCAATTGAGCTGTTAGCAAAATATTTAAAAGTGAAGAAAAGCGCGGTTTCTATAATCTCTGGCGAAACTTCGCGAAATAAAATTATAGAAATTAAATTGGATTAAATTCCTAGCGCCTTGCGAACATCAACCAACTTGTCCTGACCACCAATTTTTCTAGTCATGTTGTCGATATCGATTTCGATGAGTTGCTGCCCATCAATTTCAAGTGAGTAATAACGGCAAGCGATGGTGCATTGCAGCGTTCCTTTTTCTCCTGCTGATATTTTCCCCATGTCCATTTCGGTATACATACCGCGCAGTTTGATTATGATCGGTGAAACTGTGGTGTCGTCTTGCAAAGCACCACGAAGTGTTACTTGAACTGCGTTGCCGCTAACTAATCCAAATTGCTTCAAAACATCTTTGTCATACTCAAGAAGGGTGAACGAGCCTTCGAGTTTTTCGATACCCATATCGACCATCACCGGAGAGTCCATGCCGCCAGCACGGAACTCTTCAGTTTTGATGTTTAATTTTGGTGGATTTACTTCTTCAACTTTGCCCACATAGCCACGGCCATCGATGAACAAATTGAAGTTCTTTAAAATTTTAGGAATCATATTTGCTTGTTGTTTTAGTTAGAAAAAAGCTCTTCGAGATATTCATCAGTCATTCTTGAGCGGAATGTGATGTGCTCTGCCGGATAAGGTGGAGTAAAGTCAAAATCGAAAGTGATTTTGCCTTGAGCGATTTGATCAGGAGTGTTTAACTCTGGATTGACAAAAGCATTACCATCAATGATTGCGCCGATGCTTTTCAGATAACGCAGGTAGTTATTAACTCCTTCCAAAACATCTTCGATATAAGTTTTGGTGATGTTACGATCTACCGCCCACAAGTGAGCTTTTAAAAGTGAATCGTTGATCATATCTGCTGTTCTTCTGCTTTGTAAGAACATCCATTTTGGATCAGCTGAAGCCGTTCTATTTCCCCACAACCTGAAACCATCTTGCTGAATGATGGTGGCAATATCGTTTTCGTTTAAGAAGTTGGCGGTGCAGTTGGTATCGCCCAAAGCAAAATCAATCGGCTTAGAAATTCCAACTATTCCGTTGATCACCATATTTGATGGTGACCACCAAAAACCCCGCTCATTATCTGACTTAGCAATAAGACCGGCTATTCTTGCAGACGATGGTTTTTCAGCGATGGTATTATTTGCTGTGTTTAAAATTTTCACCCACGGAAAAGCAGGATAAATTCTTGAGCTTCCCCAATCTTCACGATAATGAACCGCATCGGTTTTGTTGGTGTTTGGACAGTCAGCGACAATTATCGCCCTTAATCTTTCGGCAACAGTTAGAAGCTCGGCAACAACTGGATTTGCAACTGGTTCTTCGTCTTCATCAAGAGGTGTTTGGTGAGTAAATCCTGGTGCGATCAAAATTCTTGGAGTGACAGCAACTTCTGACTGTGCAGCAAGAAGTGCTGAAACGCCTTTGTATTTGCCAGTAGTTCCATCAACGCCGCCAATAATATCGCTTAGAGTGATTTTGGTTGGATCAAGAACGCCGGAAGTTTTGTGAGCTGAATTATCAGGATCGGCAACATTGATCACAACAACCATTGCGCCAGTCTGTTTAAAGATCGCATCAAGTGCCGATGGAATGCTGAAATTGGCATCAGAGCCAAAAATCGTAACCGCTTCTGCTGGCGAACCTAGAATTAAAGTTGGTGTATTTACTGGTCCTTTGGAAGCTGTTCCAACCAGTCCAATTACACTTGATTTAACTGTTTGTATAGGGCGCGCACCATCATCTATTTCGATGATTTCTACGCCGTGTAGAAATTGCTCGGTCATAAGTTTTATTTTTTTGTTATTAGGAAAAAGTTATTCAGAAGGTCGTAATCATAATTCAGCATCAGCTACCCAATGTAATCTTGCATAAACTCCAGCCGTCATGCCACTGGTAGCATAGACGCGTCCTATTCCTTTCGTGCCTCCTACCACTGTAGAAACATTCTTGGATGTAGAGCCTGCGATAAATGATCCCGCAGCACCAGTTGATGTGTTGTAAGCTGTGACGCTTGGTGTCGTTCGTTTGATGGATTTGAAATCAACATTTACACAAAGCAGAGTGGTATCAGCAGAATTAACATTTCCCCACGCCGCCTGATTTTCTTCTACAGTTCCGGTCGGAGTTTCTATGTTGTAGCTTCTTTCAAAATATCTCTGGCAAAGTTGTAACTCGTGTTGAATTGATCTTTGCTCAAAGGGTGTAGCAACGCTTCCGGACTCCAATTGAACGCCACAAATTCTAAAATTATTTGCAGCATTGTCGCAGGAATTGACCTGATTTGAAGTAGCTGAAAAATCTCCATTTTGCCAGGCATTTGGTGTGGTTTGATAATTGGAGCCAGCAGCCAAGCAAAATACCGCATTCAATGCAGTGCCGTTGGTATAGTTCCAAGCTCCAGCGCTAGGTGTGGCAGGAACGATGATCTTTTTATATTCCCAAGTGTCTGAGGCGTTTATGGTGTATTCAGCAACATAGCCATAATCTCCAGCGCCACTGGTAAAAGAAACGCAGTAGATACCAGTCTTGGTGGCTTTTACCCAAAATCCGAAAGTGAAAGTTTTTTGTGCAATCGCTAAAAAATTGTAGCCCTCGATTCTTTGAAAAAAGACCACTATATCGGACGAGCTGATAGAGGCATCAATCGTCTGGCAATCAATTAAAACTGAGTAATTAAATTTTCTTCCAGCTTGCGCGACAGTTGGAACATCCGTTGATCGTGAAATATCATGAACGGCAGTGGTGTTTATTTTTCTGTAAACCCATCTGTCCGCGGTATATTGCTGATCAACAACACTTACAAAAGAAGTGCCTCGTTGCCAAATATTAAAATCACCGTTGATGAGAATATTTCTGTTGGAAAACAAATCGGCTAATGCCAACTGGCCAGCGCCGGTAAAATAAGGAATTTTATTGATTGCACCAACGAGTGCGGCAAAAGCAGCTAAGTTTGCAGCAAATGCTTGAACATCAGCACCAATTTCTAATCCAAGATTATTTCTGGCTTCGGAGGCATCTTCTACATCGGCAAGATTTTGTGCTTTAGCAAGTTTTTGTGCCAAAGCATCAAAAACATTTTCAGAAAAATTCGGGTCGTAATTCAGATTGTCGGATAACACCAAATTGACTTGCGGTGTTCCACTAAATCCAAGAATCATCCGAACATACAATCTTTTTCCCGATCCGCTTGGAAGAGCTGGCTTAAAAGTTACCGGAAATTTTCCGATTGCGAACAAATCTCCATCAGAATCAAAAATCCCAACTTCACGAACATAAAACGATCCAACTCCTTCATCAATTATTGCTTCAACAATTACCTGATTTGGATTTTCTTCATCTATTTCAACATAAGTAAGAGTGGTTCTGTGAAGCTCATTTTGTAGGGCGGTTGCTGTTGCAAGCGGATTGTAAGAAGTTCCGTTTGAATCACCAATTGCAAGATGAGTTAAATCAATTGGCGCACCTCCAAGGCTCGCAGCAGCATTTTTTGCCAAGCCTGTGTTGGTTATTATGCTGTAGTATTCTTGGGTCATTCAATTGCTTCTATTTCTTCAACAGTTTTTGCGTTCTTTATTGCAGCTTCGGCTTCATTGCTGCGCTTGAAATTTTCATCGTTCCTTTCGGTTATTTTTTGGTGTAAGACTTTAACAATTTCCGAAGTGAGTTCGACTGTGATTTTATTTCCTTTTCTATCTTTCGTAAAATAAGGCATGGAGCCTAAATTCATTACTCTGGAAATTATTGAATCAGGGTCGGATGAAGGGTTTGATGGATGTCTGTTTGTGTAGAAAAGAAAATATGAACTCTTTTTAGTTTTCTTACCTGCTTTGCCGATGACAAAGGCTTTGCAATCAATAATTGGTTCAACGTTTTTTTTGTCACGAATAGCTTTTATTTCACAAATTTTTTTGAATCTAAGACCTTCTATTTTGAAATTCTGAGCTTCTTTTTTGTTAGCTTTAACCCAAGATTTATCTGGTGTCCCACCAAATTCTGCAAAATTTCCAGTATGAATGTTTTTATAGGTGATAGTCATTTAGCTTAAACATTGGAGTTGTCAGTTACCGCCATCAACGAGACTCGGATCGGATTAACACCGCCAGCAATTTCAAGATTTTGAAAAAATAGAACGCCATTATCATTAAAGATTAGCCCCGTGCCTGTTACTCCAAAGCCATTGTTAGTTCCTACACTGGAAGCTCTTAAGCCAGAAACAGAAGGAGATGCAGCTGACGGAACTGATTGTAAATTTCCCCAAACTGTAAAACTTGAAAATCCAGCTCCTGTTGTTCCCATCTCAAGCTCAACTGTTGCAACATTGGCAACGGCTGGAAATGCTCCTGACACCGTACCAGTTGCACCAGCTTGTGATGTTGCCGAAACCAATACTTGTTCTCCGGCTGTGGCAGTCTTATTGATCCAAGTCCGGTTAATTAAGTTAAAAACAATGATGGCAGCGCTTCCATTGGTCTTAAAGAAACCAGGTAGTCTTCGGTATTTGGTGTAGCCAGCAGGAAGTGTTGGAGAAGTCGGCGAAGCAGAAGTTAAATAATCCGTAGCTCCACTGGTTGGGTTGTAAATCGTGTAAACATAGTACCAAGTATTGTTAGCAACAGTTCCGGCATCTAAAGAGCCATTTCCTGTTCCCGCTGCCCAAGAGGACATGGTTTTAGTTCCGCTGTAGGAATTTACATCTTGTCCGGAACCATCTGAAAAGGTAAAAATCCCTGCATTTACATTGATGCTATTTCCTGAATTGTAGCTAAAAGTTGGAGCAGAGCCTATGTAAGATGCACCCTTGCTAGAATTTGATGCATACAAATCAGACAAGCCCATTTGTCCTGGTGCTGTAAAGTATGGAACTTTTTTTGCTGCACCAACCAATCCAGCCAAAGCTACAAGATTTGCTGCAAATGCCTGTATATCAGTGCCAATTTTTAGACCAAGATTTTCTCTTGCCTCTTCAACATCTTCAACATCGGAAAGGTTTTCTGCTTTTGCTAATTTTTCTGATAAGAAAACAATAACATTCGCATTAAAATTCGGATCGTTATTGAGATCTTCAAAAAGAATAATCTCAACCTGCGGGGCATTTGCAAAGCCCAGAATCATTCGGATATAGAGCCGTTTTCCTGAACCGATCGATGAGGTAGATTTTAAAGTTTCCGGATATTTTCCGATTGCAAAAAGTTGTCCTTCAGAATCAAAAATCCCAACTTCCCGAATTGTGAATGGTCCTATTTCTTCACTAATAACTCCTTCAACAATCAGCTGATTTGGATTATCGCCATCAATTGCTACATGAGTTAAAGTGGTGCGATATAATTCATGCGCTAGAGAAGTCTCAGTGCCATTCGGATTATAACTTGTGCCATTAGCATCTCCAACTGCGATGTGAGTTAATTCTATCAGCGACCCGCCAGGGCTACTGGCGGCGGTTTGTTTAACCAGACCTGCATTTGTTATAATACTGTAATATTGCTGGGTCATTGACCATTGGCATTTCGTTATGTTTCAAGATTAATTGCTTCGATTTCTTCTTGGCTTTGCGCGCTATTTATTTCAGCTTCAAGCATGCTGCTGAGTTTGTAATTATTGTTATTTCTTTCGGTTATTCTTTGGCGTAAAGAGGTTGCCAGTTCAGCAGTAAGTTGAATTGTGAGCTGATTTCCAGCGGGGTCTTTGGTAAAATATGGTATCGTTCCTAAATCCATAGCTCTTGAAATGATTGAGTCTGGATCGGAAGCGGGATTTGTTGGATGACGATTTGTGTAAAATACAAAAAACGATTCCTGTTCCGATACATTGCCTTCTGCATCAATAACAAATCCTTGATAATCGCCAATCGGTTCAATGTTTTTCTGATCGCGGATTGATTTAATTTTTGCTATTTTTTCTAGCTTTGCTTTCGCCAACACATCTTCTTGTTCAACAATCCCGCCATTTTCAATCCATTGTTGGATTTTCTGATAATCAGAATTTTCAGAATTTTTTGGAACAGAAATGCAGTTGTTAACAATGTAACAATACTGCATCTCTTTAACTGTTTCTATCGTTGTCATAATTCTGCATTTAAAGTTAAACAATTTGAGTTGTTCTCAACGGTGGGGCATGAGCAAGCAATGCTGTTTGTTTGTCCTGAAGTATTAAAATTTCCTACTGTTACATAGCATGAATCATTGCTTCCATATGCTGCAGTTATCAGTGGCGAAGATTGCGCAGTATTAAATCCAGTTCCATTTTGAGCATTAAGAATACCAGTTTGTCCTATTGTGGGTATCGTTCTCATCTGCTGTCTGAAATTTGCTTTAATAGCTATAGTTCCCGCAGAGGCATGAATATTTGATATGAACGATGAGCCAGAATAAACGAACTGATAATACCTCTGGCACAGCATTAATTCATGCTGGAAAGACCTTTGTTCAAAAGGAGTGGCAATTGATCCTGCTTCTAGTTGAACCCCGCACAATCTGAAATTATTAGATGCGCTGTCACAGGCATTAACCTGATTTGAGGTGGCAAAATAATTAGCATTTTGCCATGCATCCGCTGTTGCCTGATAAGAAGAACCGGCGGCAAGACATATACTGACTCTTATTCCTATGCCGTTGGTAAAATCCCATGTTCCTGATGCAGGACTTGCTGGAAAAGTTATCGTTTTATATTCCCAAGTATCAGAGGCATTAATTGTGAATTCTTTTACTATCGATTTGTCGAAGGGCGAACCATTACCAAGAGAAGCGCAATATTTGCCAGTTTTTGTAGCCTTAATCCAAAATGATAAGGTAACTGGTTTCTGCGCCAAAGGCAGCCAATTGTAGCCTTCGACTCTTTGCTGTATTACACAAAAATCAGATGATCCAATTGAGGAATCTATGGTTTGGCAATCTATCAGCAGTGAGTAATTAAATAATCTTCCCGCCTGAGCTAAAGACGGAACATCAGTTGAACGACTGATGTCATGAACCATCGTGCCGCTTTTGTAGTAAGTCCATCTGTCGGCACAGTAAGCACCATCTGCAAAGTTGGTAAAGGAAGTGTTTCTTTGCCAAATATTGAAATCGCCATTGATGATGACATTTTTGTTTGAAAACAAATCTGTCAAACCCATCTGGCCAGCGCCAGTAAAGTAAGGAAGTTTATTGTTAGCTCCAACCAATGCCGCAAGTGCAGCAAGATTTGCCGCAAAAGCCTGCACATTCACACCAATTGCTAATCCAAGATTTGCGCGAGCTTCTTCTTCATCTTCAACATCAGACAGATTAGCTGCCTTGGCGAGTTTTTGTGCTAAAGCAGCAAAAACATTTTCAGAAAAATTTGGATCATAATTCAGATTTTCAGACTGAACGAGATTGACCTGTGGAGTGCTGGCAAAGCCAAGAATCATCCGCACATACAATCTTTTTCCTGAACCACTTGGAAGATTTGCTTTGAATGTTTCGGGGAATTTTCCGATGGCAAAAAGATTACCATCACTATCAAAAATTCCTACCTCGCGCACATAAAACGGACCGACAGTTTCATCAATAATTGCTTCAACAATTACTTGGTTTGGATTGCTTTCGTCAATTTCAACATAAGTTAAAGTTGTTCTATAGCGTTCATTTTGCAGAGCTGTTGCAGTTGCAATCGGATTGTATGAAGTGCCGTTTGAATCTCCAACCGCAAGATGGGTTAGATCAATCGGATCTCCACCAAGGCTTGCAGCAGCGTGTTTTGTCAAGCCGCTGTTGGTTATAATGCTGTAATATTCTTGGGTCATTGATCACTAATCAGTGATTTTTTTGTTAAAGTTCACAATCAGCAACATAATGCCATGATAGCTTTTGAGCATTTGATAAAGCGCCTTTAGCAAGATTGTATCCACTTTCTCCTATAAAAAATGCTCCTAAACCTGTATTAGTTCCAGCGCTGTCATTTCTTGCTTCACCTGCAGCTCCAGTTACGGGATTGTAGTTTGTAACAGAAGGAATGGTTCTTTTTCTAACCTTAAAAGGGACATTGATGTCTATATCGCTACCTATTGCTCTTGAGGAAATAAAACCATTAGTGGTGGATGCTGTTCCGGCAACAGTTCCAAGATCATAACTTTTTTCATAATATCTTTGGCATAGGGCTAACTCATTTTGAAAAAGTCGATGCTCAAATGATGTAGCAACACTTCCCGCTTCTAATTGAATTCCACAAATCCTGAAATTATTCGAAGTGCTATCGTAATGATTGATTTGATTTGCTGATCCGTAGTATTCTCCATTCGAATAAACACCAGCAGTAGCTTGATAAGTAGAGCCACAAATCAGAGTGAATCCAACTCTTGCTCCAATGCCATTTGTGTAATTCCAGTTTCCATCTGAAGGAGATGCAGGAAATGTAATAACCTTAAATTCCCATGTGTCGCTTGCGTTTATTGCAAATTCTTTAACGCATGTTCTGTCGTTGCCATTGTTGGTTATAAAAATACAAGAAGTGCCAACCTTTGTTGATTTAACCCAAAATGAGAGGGTGATTTGCTTCTGAGCTAAGTTTGCAAAATTATAGCCTTCGATTCTTTGTTCAATGAAGGCAACATCACCAGCAGCTACAGAGTTATCTGCAGTTTGACAATCAACTAAAAGTGAGTAGTTAAATATTCTTCCAGCTTGAGCAAAAGTTGGAACATCAGTTGATCGACTAATGTCGATAACCCCCGAAGTTCCAGCTTTGCCAAACCTCCATCGATCAGCAGAATATCCGCTGGCTATACTGACAAAAGAAGTTCCGTATTGCCAGATATGGAAGTTGCCATTGATGATTGCATTTTTGTTAGAAAATAAATCTGCCAATCCCATCTGACCGGAGCCAGTGAAATAAGGAATTTTTTTTGCTGCACCAGTTAGACCCGCTAGAGCTGCAAGATTTGCAGCGAATGCTTGAACATTAACACCAATTTCCAAACCTAGATTAGCTCTAGCTTCTTCTTCATCTTCAACATCCGAAAGATTTGCTGCCTTGGCTAATTTTTGCGCCAAAGAAATCAGAACATTGGCGTTAAAATTTGGATCGTTATTAAGATCTTCTGACATAACCAGATTGACCTGCGGGGCATTTGTGAACCCCAAAATCATTCTGATATAAAGTCTTTTTCCTGAACCGCTTTCCGAAGTGGATTTGTAAGTTTCAGGATATTTGCCAATTGCAAAAAGCTGACCTTCTGAGTCGAAAATTCCAACTTCGCGAATATAGAACGGTCCAATTTCTTCGTTGATTACTCCTTCAACGATTAACTGATTTGAGTTATTTTCATCAATCGCAACGTGAGTTAAAGTGGTGCGATAAACTTCATGTACCAAAGCAGTTTGTGCGCCAGTCGGATTGTAGCTTGTGCCGTTAGCATCGCCAACCGCAATGTGCGTTAAATCTATTGCCGATCCTCCTGGTGCATTTGCTTCCGCTTCTTTCAACAGACCATTATTTGTGATAAGGCTGTAGTATTGTTGCGTCATGTTAGAGGATAGATCGTAGTAATTTCTTTAGTGATAAAAAATGTTCCCAAAGTTGGTGCGGGAGATTCGTTTTCTAGTTCATCATCATGATCAAAAATAACCGGATTCAGAGCGGTAACTTCTTTTGAAATAATAAGACTTCCAATGCTTATCAAACCCATCTCTGCTGATAAATAGGCTCTCAGGCTTTCAAGATGCGATCTGGCGTTCTTGGTGCTCTCAATAACTTTTTGAACCTGTGGCAAAATATTCACATCAAAGCCAGGTTCTCTGACATCAAAAAACACTCTGAAAAAATATGGGTCATCACCATATTCAAACCATTCTTCAACTTTGACATTCGTGTAGTTGAAGGCTTGTAATGCTTTCTTTAAAGCTCCGATTGTTCCTTTTTTTCTATGAACCTCAACACTTGCTTTGATTACATTTCTGCGAACTTGCTCTGACCAGCTATCGCTCCAATCATCAACTGATAAAGCCCAAGCAAGCCACGGCAGAATATGAACTGGCGCAAGATCAGGATTTACCACATAACGATTTAGCGTTGGCAGATCAAAAGAATCGCCAAATACACTTTCCAAATCTCTCAGCAATTGGCTCGCATTTGGCGGCAATAAGGATTGATTAATTTCGTCACTCATCAACTACGATCGAGATTGTTTTACTGTTGCAATAAGCTGCTTGTTCATCGGTTGTCACAACATCGGATGTTGGATGAATAAGCTGAACTTTCTTTACGCCATCAACATGAAGAGCGTCATAAATTCCAGACACTGCCACCAATTTTTCAATTGCATGTCTTTCATCTAAAAATTTATCCAGAGCAGCTCGTGCTTCTGTTTCAACCACTGCGGAAGATGGTCCCGAATAAACTGTGATTACTGCTTCAACTGCGTAATTAACTATTGCAGCGCTTTGCACGGAAACCTGATCGGTAAGCGGCCTAACATCTTCCTCACTTAATTTTTCTAAAACGGCATCAATCAACTCTTCCGAGGCAACCCCATTTCCGGTTTTAGAAAGAATTGTCACCAACTTCACCAGGATTCGGGCTTTTAACCGAAACTGATTTGATGTCGCTTGATGCAGAAAGTGCATGAAATGTGTAAGCACCAACTGATCCAGCATTGGTAAATGCTTCTGGCGCAAGCTGGATTCTTTGTCTTAACTGATCATCGCTTTCACCTTCAAGTTTTTGCACACCAAGAGGAGCACCTAAATTTTCTAGGTCGCTTCCAGTTGCATAAGCGAGCATTGTTGCTTTTGCTGCTTCATTGATGCGATTGCGTAGAAGCAATTCGCGATAAGCGCAAACCTCCAACATGATCATTGCCGGATCACTCTCAAGCAATGTTGAGTAAGTTGGATTTTTTTCTAAAAAATCACTTAAAATATCCTGAAAAATTTCTTCATAACTTAAGCTCTCAATCACCTTCGGTGCAGGTAATTTTGATAAATCAATTGCGGTAAAATTTCCCATCAGCTGCTGGTAATCGAAATATTTTCTAAAACTATTTTTTGTCCGTCTTTTACAAAACTGCCTTCAAGATCGATGACGATTTTTCCTTTATCGATGCTTTGCAGAGCTACTTGCTCAACTTCAAAGCGTGGCTCCCAAGTTGAAATTGCCTCAACAATGTCTGAGTAAATTTCTGCAATCAGTTCGCCGTTAATTGGTTGATCAATTCTTTCAAAAAGTCGTGAACCATAATCTCGGCGCATCACTCTTGAACCAATTGGCGTGCTCAAAATATTTGCAATCGACTGCTTGATGTGTGCGATCTCTGAAATTGTTTTGCCGGTATTTACATTCATGTTGCTTTGACTTTGCTTGATCCGCCAATGATCGGCCATTCACCAGCAGAAGAGCCGGAATCAATTTTTACTTTATCGCCAACTCGCGCGACTGCATTTCCACCGCTGCCGCCAAGATCAACATTTCCTTTTAGAGTGATATTTGCGGCTTCAATTTGTGCGTTTCCTGCAACTTTGATATTGGCGCTGCCTTTGATATCGAGAGTCAAATTTCCACCAGCACGATCGAAGGAAATTTTCGAACCATCGGCAAAAGTTATACTTTGAATATTGCCGGAATTTTCGGGAGCTGATCCGCGATAAAGTGATGGAAAAATCACTCCCTGATTTAACTCTCCACAAGGAGATAAAATCATCACTTGCTCGTCAATTTCGGGGGGATTCCAGTCTTTGTTGTTGCCACTGTTTGAAGTAATCCATGGCAACCAATCGGTTTCAAGATCACCGATTTTTACTCGTGCTTTTGCTGTTTCATAATTGATGGCAAATATCTGTCCTAAACGAATGATATTTGCGAGTCTTCGTGCAAGATCGTTTAAATTAAATCCGTCTTTTTCATCGAAGTTCATTGATCATTTTTCTTGGATTTTTTGTTTCCTTTGTCGCTGTTTTTTTCTTCAGAATTTTCTTCAGTTTTTTCTGCTACGGCATCATCTTTTTTGCGGTGAATTTTTAACGCTTTTCCGTTAGTTAAAAAGTTGATTGCCTGCTTTTCTTCAAGATCAACGATCTGTCCTTTTTTGTAGTCTTGATGGTCAGTGACCATTTGAATTTTTACTAATTTGCTCATGGGAAATTTGCCTCAATTTCAGTTGGTATTGTTCCTGAATTATCAGGTTCTTTGCTTGTTGTGTAATAGGTAATCGTGTAGGTAAGCCTTATAGCGCCATAGATTTTGCTGCCATCAATAGAGATATCGATTTCGGTAGATTTCAATTTCAAAACATCTGCTTTTCTTGTCGGCATTTCCCAGCCATCAAAAGCATTTTCAATTTGCTCGGCGATTTTATCGAGGGCGGTATCAACTTCTTCATTGCCTAAAACTACAGCTTCGAAAGCTATATCTAATTCTCTTTTTGTCGGACCAAAACCATCACTCGCAAATCTTTCTTCAATGACATTTTCATTTCGCGCATAAACTAAAATCGCCGGCAGAAACTGATCAAATAAAGGCTTCGATCTGCTGCCGTAAATTTTGTCTCCTGCATCGGTTAGAAAAACATCATCGACTTTTGTCTTCAATCTATCGACCAAAGCATCTCTAATCGCTGTTCGCGGGTGACTCATGTAAAATTAATTTTTTGCTTCCTGGTATGTGCTGCTGAATGTCGATGATTTGATATCGGATGTTTTCCACTTCGACAAAATCGCCTTGATTTGCTTTGGGATAATCTGGTGGCATCGAAACATCACGGACGAATAAAACGATTTCGTTAGAGCTGATTTCCACTTCAGAAGAGTCAGCTTTTACGCCTTTGTAATCCTTGTGAAAATCACCTTTGATTACAAAGGAATCGAAATCGTTATTCGCCGGAATGTAAGTTGTTTCTCGTCCAAAAATTTCAACGCAGGGCTTATTGATAAAGTTGTCGAAATCTAACATTGATCTTCTTTAAGCACCATTATTCGCGCTGTTCTCAGATTGTTTTGTCTCTGAATTTTTCTCGTCTTCGTTTGTGCTATCATCAGATTCATTTTTCTTCGAAAGTTCCGTAAATATTTTTTCAGCTTCATCTTTTTTAATCGGTTTTGGAGTTAATAAATTTTTCTCCGCATCGTAGACATTGTATTTGCCAAAGCCTGTGTGCTGGATGCAGGGATATTCTGTCGGTACTTCAATTTTATTGCTGTTGCCGTCAGGTTTTTTGTCAGAAATTTCTTTGAGATTTTCCAAAAGAGATTTTGTCAAAGACTCCGGCGAGATGGTGATTTTCTCGCCGCGTTTGAATTGCACTGGTTCAACAACTTCAAAAATGTCTTTGGTTTTCTTTTTTAAAGAAGTGGCACGGCTCTCAACCTGACTTTCAGAAAGTTTTAGTTCAGTGCCGATACCAAAAGTTATATGCTTTCCGATTACTTCATAAGTTTGCATGATTCACCTCCATTTAAGATTTGATCAATTTCACTTGGCAGGCATGTTGCCAATATCCATAGCCAACATTTCGCCAGGTATCCACGCCGTATTGATGCTTGTCGTGAGTGAATTCCAACTCTGAACCTTCAGCGATTGCCTTGACTTTAACGCCTTCTTCTTCCTGACGGATGAAAGGTTTGATCGCACTATCAGTTCTGAAAATTGCAAACTTGTCAGTCCAAGGAAGGCGAGGATTTTGCGCCACAGTGATATTAAGCTCGTTCATCACTTTAAGTGAGTTAGTGCTACCACCAACAGTTAGAGGAACAGCAACTGCAGCTTGAGCAATGAACCACATTGGAGTTGGAACCACGATTAAAAAATTAGTGGCATTTTCGTTCATCGGTTCACCTTGATCATCTTTAAAAGATAAAATTTGCTGAATGCCTTTTAAAGCTGCTAAACGAAATGCAGCCTCACTCGGAGATACTGCAACGCCAACTTTTCCACCATCAATCTGATCAGCAAAGCCAGTCAAATCGACTTGGATTTTATTGCTTTGAGCGCCGCTTTTTCCCTCTGCGTGATCAGTATCGAAAAAATATTGTCCATCGTAGCAAACTGTGCTTTCCGCGTTATTGATCAACTTAGAAAGAATCTGCGCCCAATGTGCATTTGTACGGTCAGCAAATTCATTAATTCTAACTTTGATTTGTCCGGTTTTATCACGGCGTAAATCCTTAACATTAATTTCTAAAGTGCCTTCAAAGTGCTTGTTTTCGATAGTTAAGCCGTTGGTTAAAAAACCTTTTGCTTGTCTGCCGCCGACCCATTCACGCATCACTGGTGATTGTCCTAGCCATTTGTAAGTTTCACTTTCCTGATCAGAAGTGAAGTAATTTGAAATCGCATCGATCCAATCCATACCAGATTTTTGTTCGAGACGCTTGTAGTAAAGGCCAATAATAGCCCTTGATGATAATTCGTTTAGAGGCATAAAAATTTTTTGATTTTAAGTTGTTAAAGTTACCTAAGCGGCTACAGGAGGAAGTGCGGCGACATCAAATTCAACTAGAGCTACGCCACTTGAATCGATGCGTGAAATTTGACCGATATAAACTGCATTTGTGTCGGATAGTGTGAATGTGTTGTCGTCAGTCGCATAAACTGATTTGCCGATATCGCCAAGTGCGACTCCAGAAATATCTAACAATATTGCGCCACGCTTACGCACACGCACAGTTTTGAGACCATCTCCGCCACCTGAATTGTCGATGTGCTCATCGGCAAAACCGAGGAACTTGTCACCATTCGCAATTGATCTGGCATAACCGGAAGAGTGTCCGCCAACTGCAGCGCCTTGATAAATGATTGATGAACCTTTAACCGGAACTTGGTTAATATCACCTAACTCGTAGATACGATTTGAGTCTGTTGCTAATGCTGTCATGTTTTACCTCTTAGAATTTTGGGTTGATAAAATTTTTACCTGATTGTTTTCGCTCGCTTTTTTGAACGATAAGAAAGCGTCATAGTCATTGCCGAATTCAGATCTGAGTCTGGAATCATTTTGCCATTCGGCTTTGGCGCGATCTTCAAGCGGTGCGTCCTTATCAACTTTTGTTTTTTCCTGAGAGGTGCTTTCAAAACTCGGATCAACTTTAGGCATTTCTTTTTCTGCCTCTTTTTGTGACTCGACATATTTTGTGCCGCGTTGTTTCTCTCTGGCCACAATTTGCAGAGCGAGTTTTTCAGCGGTCATGCCACCATCTTGTTTAGCTTTTGCTGTCAGGTCTTCATGACCTGCTAAAGCTGCTTCCTCAATTGCTAAAATCCTTTTTCGCTCGGCTTCAATTCCTTCATTAAAACCAGCTTTTTTTCCTTCCGCAAAAGAGCTTTCTTTTGTTTCACTTCTAATTTTTTCAGAATTTTCCTTTGCCAATTTTTCAGAAATTTCAGGAAACTCTGACTTGATGAAATCTGCAGTAATTGCAGATCTCTCGATTGTTTCTTTGCTCATAAATTTATTTTGTTTGTTGGTTGAAATTTTTTGATTTAACTCGGCCAAGACCTCTTCATAATTTCCAAGTGAATCAGCCATACCGCTTGCAACTGCGTTTTTTCCAATCAGCACTCCGCCTTGTCCGAAATCATTTTTTACTGTGTTAACAGTGACATTTCGGTAACGCGCAATCGCTTCAATAAACTGCGACTCAAGATCGTTGAGTTCGCGTTTTATCTCAGACATTCCTTCCTCTGTTCGTGGATCGGGTCGTTTTTGTTTGGCGTTGCTCGAAACAATTTCGATGTTTTTGTAGCCTTCAGAATCAGGCTGCTCTTGCACCGGAATTGTTGTGACGACACCAATGCTTCCCAAAAGTGCGGAAGGGTTGGCGATGATTTTTTCTGTTGCGGAGGTGATCCAATAAGCTGCTGAGGAACAGTTTCTGCCGACATAACTCCAAATCGGTTTTTTGCCTCGTGCCTTAAAAATAGCGTCCGCCATTTCAGATGGTCCGAGTGCAACGCCACCAGGAGAATCAACATCAAACAAAATTGCTTTCACCTGATCGTCATCAAGTGCGGTCTGAAAATCTTTTGCGAGATCGGCAAGAGAAGTGCCTCCAAAAAAGAAGCTGAAGAGATCGCTTCGGGCAGTGATTGGTCCGTAAAGCGGAATTATTGCCGTGCCGTCTCGAATCAGAACTGATCTGGTATTGCTTAATCGTCTTTCTGACTGAAATGAGAGTGATTTAATTTCGTCCACGCGACATAAACTCTTCAAAATATCAGGCTCGATCGCCCAATATTTCGCGATTTTTAATAGGTCATGCATCGTTATTTTTTAGTTGGTTGCTGCGTTTGAATAACTTCCTTTGGAATGATTCCAGCTTCTTGTTTGAGGCGATATTCCTTAAGGATTTGCGGATATTTTCTCTCGAAATCACCACCAGTTAAAATTGCTGTTTCTTC
This sequence comes from uncultured Alphaproteobacteria bacterium, assembly GCA_903879805.1. Taxonomy (GTDB): domain Bacteria; phylum Pseudomonadota; class Alphaproteobacteria; order Rickettsiales; family UBA1997; genus UBA2645. Next base: position 17,070 of record CAIRMX010000040.1, read on the forward strand.
AGCGAGTGTACTGACACCAATTTCAATTCTGGTTTGTGCCGCTCTTACTTCTTTGAGCTGATCAATTTGCCCGCGTGGTGGTCCAATCCATTCAGCTCCCAAGTAAGCATTTTTTATTGTTGGATTGGCAAAAAAGTTCGGTGCGTTTAATTCGCCTCTTGCTACCGCTTCGGTGATTACCATTTCGTAAATTGGCTGACAGAGCTGGATTGATAGCCATTTGCGTCTGCTTGAGAAAAACTTCCACGCTTCAACTAAAGCTGCTTGAGCCGCTGAATAACTGGCTGTGAAATGTTTTATTAAAATTTCAAACGGCAATTCCAACGCCACACCAACTTGACGAAGCACGGCTTGCACAAAAGGATCAAAGGCTTGGTTCGGTCTTTTTGGATCGGCGATTTCAATATTTTCATTGGGCTGCAAATCAAGAATTGCGCCTGGTCCTAGCTTGTAATCTCCATCATCTCTTGCACCACTTTCAGGAGGAGTCATTGATGCGAGTCCTTCTTCATCTTCTGATTTTACAAAAACAGTAAACATTGCTGACACCACAGCAGCCATAATTTCTGCCTCAGTGTAGCGATCGAGTTGTTTAAGGCTTTCAATTACTGGTGCTAAATATGGAATGCCTCGTGTAAGTCCTGGTCTGGTTCTGCTGAAAACATGAAAGACCTGACGATTTCCATATTTATCAAAAGCTGGAACTTTGACAAATTTTTTCTCTTTCTGGTTTTGGTAATCAGTTGGATGTTGATTGCAAATTGAGTAAGAAATCGGTGCGCCGTCAGAGTCCATTTCAACGCCACCAGCAAGAGTTGCGCAGTCAGCTTTAAAATCAGTATTAGCAACGCGATCAGCTTCAACAATTTGTAGAGCAAGATTGATGCTCCTGTTTGGTCGCTGGGCATAACGTTTAAGAATAAAAACATCGCCACTTTCAAGAACTGAGCGCAAAACCAAATTTTGAATTTCGCTAAAAGTTTGGCAGCGAGTAATGTCGCAATCCTGATTTTCAGCCCAGTTGCGAAATATTCGTTCAGCGTTTCGTTCAAAAATATCAAACTCATCTTCGCTTTTGAAATAATCCTTAAGCACGTCGCGATCCAAATGCGACTGAACTTTAAGACCAGTTCCAACAACATTCGTGACTACAGTATTTACCGCACCACAAGCAAGCGGAGCATTGCGAAGTAAATCGCGTGATCTTTGGCGTAAATCCGGAAGATCGGAAAGCGTAACATTATCGGCAGAGCCATCAGTTGTATTCCAACTTGAAGTTTGTCTGCGATCGCGTCTTGCACCAGTATAACCACCGGCAATTGCTAATCTGGTTTTGGCTTCAAATCTTTTTAAACCCGCTTGCGGATTGACATAAGAGATAGCTTTATCCAACCAGTTTTCAGAAATTTTAGGAAATTTTCTCATACTGGAGTAACGCCTCTAACTCTGATTCCGCCGCGATTTTTTCTTTTGATTTGCACCAATAATCTTTTTTCGCGTTGCTCAAGTGTAGCAAGATCAGCTTTTCTGACTTTTTGTCCGTTATACCACGCTTCTTGGGCGTTTAACAAAATGTCAGAAATTGCCTGTTGGACTTCTGTTAATTGTTCTTCAAGCGTTTTCAATTTTAGTAAATTCCTTTGCTTCTTACTCTTCTAACCCTTTGAGGCGATGTTGGTTGAATATTTTGAACCTGCTTATTTTCTGGTCGCAGCACAGTTTCTTTTATTCGCTGGGCAGCTTTATTTAAATCAAATTTCCAGTTACGAACTAACCCACGCAATGCTGCAAAAGCATAAACTCTGCAATCAAGCGCTTCAGTTTTTGCTCCTTCTCGGCGCGGTGTCCATTCTCGGACAGGCCTGCCTTTGGCATATCTGGTTTTGACAATTTCTGAAGTAAGTTGTGTAAACCATTCTGCATCACGCTCCATTGGAAAGTGCCAGTAACCAGCGCCTTCTTCGGCAATGCGAAGTCTTTGCATCAGAGTTTCTTTGGCATCGTTAACACCGATGACATAAACTGGTTTTTTTAATCTTTTGTTTTGGCTGGCGCGAGGCGGCCAGATTGGAACTCCAGCTCCACTTGAACTTCCTTTGATGGCAAAAACTTTTTTGTGTCTACGCGCATCGCAGTAGTTGATAACATGATCCGTATAGTGACCGCCGCTATCGATACAAACTGCTGCAATCGGAAAATTTGGTAATTCTCTTTGATGCTCAAAAGTTGTTTCCAAAATTTTATCAAGATCATTCCAAAGATGCGGAGTTGATGGGTCGCCATAAATCACTTGGTAATCAAGCGACCAACTTTCTTCATCTTTTCCCCAGCCAACAATTTCGATCTCAAGACGATTGTCTTGCACATCCACGCCAGCGGTAATGATGGCGATGTTTTTGAATAATCTGGTGCCAAAATTTTCGCGGCGCTTCATTAATCCGGTTGGATCAATAACTTCTCCAGCCATGTCTTCCCAAGTTTCAGCAAGTTTGGTATTAGTCCAAACCTGAAGCCTTGGCGGGTCTTTGTGAACCTCGCTAAATTCCTGCGCTATATCACCAAAACTTGTCCAGCCGTGCGGGCTGTAAAGTGATGAGAGATGAAAAGAAATTGTTTTGCTGTTAGAGCTTGGGTTGGTTGCTACCCATTTACCTTGTCGTAAAATTTCTGCTTTTTGGTGATCTTCCCAAACGCTTCCGCATTTTTCACAGGCGTAATAAGCGGCTTCCGGTTTTCCTTTAGGCCATTTTATTTGCGCCCATTTAAGAGTTTGAAACTCGCCACAATCAGGGCATGGCACAAAGTAATAACGCTGATCACCTTCCAAAAATGCAGTTTCAATTCTGCTAAAATTTTTGATTGTCGGAGTTGAGATCATGAAAATTTTGCGATTGCTGAACGTTGCCGTTCTTTGAATCGCAAGATTTACCGGATCACCTTCACCAGCGGCATCATCAGGGTAGCCGTCAACTTCATCTAAAAATAAATATCGAATCGGCATGGAGCGAAGACCAACAGCAGAATTTGCGCCAGTCATCACCAGAACTCCGCCAGGAAATTCCTTCATCAAAATTGTATTACCGCTATCTCTGGCGCGAGGGTCTTTTACTTTTTCCTTTAGTGCCGGACAATTTTCTATCGCCGGATCAATCCGCATTTTTGAGGTGCGCTTGGCAGTCTCAACAGTCGGATTTACTATCAACATTGGTCCTGGTGCGTGATGGATTATAAAACCCATCCAGTTGTTGCCACACTCCGTTCCGCCAATTTGTGCGCCTTTCATGAAGACGACTTTTTCGCAAGGATTGCTTGGCGATAAGCAATCCATTATTTCTTTCAAATAAGGAGTGCGATCCGTTCTCCACGGTCCAGGTTCTGCTGAAGAAATACTGCTTAAAATGCGGTGATTATCTGCCCAGGATGATACTGTAAAATTCGGGTCCGGCTTTAGCCCATCGCAGAAATTCTGAAAATAAATGTCGTCATAATTTCTCATTAATTTTTGATAACTCTTCGAGCGCTTTGATCAGTTCGGCTTTCAAAATTTCTTTCATCTCAAAAATGTTGGTCTTGCCAACAAGCTGAGGAATAACGCGATCAGGAATGTTTAAAATACGATCTCTGGTCATTCGTGCAGCGTTGAACGCTGACACTTTAACATCATCTATCGAAATCAGTTTTTTTGATTCCTTTTCAAATTGAAGCCTGAGCAGCTTTGCGCCGTAAGCCTCTTTAATCGCTCGGCTTTGCTGATAACTTGGTCCGTTTGCTGAATTTGGTATTGAATTCTGGCTGTAATCGGGCTTTTCCTCAGTAAATACTGCCTTTATTTGCGCCGGATCGGTGTTTTGACCCCATTCTTTATCAGCAGTTTTAGGATTTATTTTGCCATTTTTACCTTTGCTGACTCTTCCTTGTCTGATTGCTTTTCTAACCGCCGCCTCGGTAACGCCGCGATGTCTGGCATATGCTCGAATCGAGAGTTCCATGTTTATTTGCCATCGTTTTGGTATTTCAAAACTTTTTTAAAAATTGTTCAAAAAATCATCTTAATTGACTTGATAGTGATGCTTCGCCGAGCCATACTGGATAAGCCTCTATGAGGTTTTTCTTTTTAATCAAAACAAGGAGTAGAATGCCAAAATATCCAAATATCGAAGTTAATCTTACCAACGAGGACGGAAACGCTTTTGCAATATTAGCTAGATGCAGAGTTGCAGCAAAAAAAGCAGGTCTGACAAAAGAAGAAATCGAAAACTTCACAAATGAAGCGGAAGAAGACGATTACGATCATCTTTTACAAGTTTGCCAGCGTTGGTTTAACTGCATTTAGTCAATCTAATTATTAATCAAAATTTCTTAAAATTTATGCCTAAAAAAAGTTCAAAAACTGTTGTCAAAAAAGTAGCTAAAAAAGTGGTTGCCGAAGTTAAAGAAAATCCAATCAAAGAATTGGAAGTTCAGAAAACTGAAAACCCTAAAACTACCACTAAAAATTCTCAATTAATCGAGATGATTAAAGTAGCCGAAGAGGGAGTTAGCCTTAAACAAATTTGTGAAAATTTGAAATGGCAACCACACACCGCAAGATCGGCAATTTCTCGCCTAAATAAAAATCAAAATCTTGGCATCATAAACGATAAAATTGCGGGTGGGAACAGGGTTTACAAACTGCCAAAAAAAGATTAAAAAATTGCTCTAATTGACTTGATAGTAATTATTGTCGAAGGCATGCTACATAAGGCTTTGGGGCTTATTTATTAATCTTAAATTTTATTAAAAAAAATGAGCAAAATAGAAAATATTTTAGAAAAATTAGGGCAAAATATCAAAAATCATGAACTAAGATTAAAACATGAGTTTAATCACTATAAGGTCATTTCTTTATTAAACGAAATAACTCGCCTAAAGCAGTATGAAAGAAAGCTTAGAA
>CAIRMX010000041.1 GCA_903879805.1 uncultured Alphaproteobacteria bacterium
ATCATGCTTCGACAGGCTCAGCATGACATCACTCTTAACTTTCAATCTAGAAAAAAATGTCTCTTCAATGCGGAATCGTCGGCTTGCCGAATGTTGGAAAATCTACTTTGTTTAACGCGCTAACTCAAACCGCTGCGGCGCAAGCTGCGAACTATCCTTTTTGCACCATTGAGCCAAATATTGGCAAAGTGAATGTGCCGGATTCACGCTTAGAAAGTTTAACTAAAATTGCTGGATCGGCTTTGATTATTCCGGCGCAAATTGAATTTGTTGATATTGCAGGCTTGGTTCGCGGAGCCAGTACTGGTGAGGGTTTGGGCAATAAATTTCTTTCGCACATTCGCGAAGTTGACGCAATTATTAATGTGGTTCGTTGCTTTGAAGATGAAAATATTACTCACGTTGAAGGCGCGGTTGATCCACTTCGCGACATTGAATTGATTCAGCTCGAGCTAATCATTGCCGACATGGAAAGCTTAGAAAAAAGAATTCCGGCGCTTGAAAAAAAAGCTCGTCTCGACAAAGAAGCAGCAGCACAAGCAGAAGTTGCCAAAAAAGTTTTAGAAGTTTTGAAAGATGGAAAAGCGGCGCGCTTAACCCAAATTAAATCAGCCGAAGAAGATAAAATTTTGCGTGAGCTGCAATTAATCACCTCTAAGCCACAACTCTTTGTCTGCAATTTGAAAGAACATGAATTAAGCGGAAATAAATTTTCAGAATTGGTCGAAAAATTTGGAAAAGAAAATTCTTACCAAGTGCTAAAAATCTGTGCTCAAGTTGAAGCCGAAGTTGCTGGCCTTGAAAGCGAAGAAGAGAAAAAAGAATTTTTAGAATCGGTAGGCCTTGAAGAAACCGGCCTCGCGCAAATTATTAAAAGCTCTTACAGCCTTTTAAATTTGATCACATTTTTCACCGTCGGCCCAAAAGAATGCCACGCTTGGACTTTGAAAAAAGATTCTACCGCACCAAAAGCTGCAGGCGTTATTCACACTGATTTCGAAAAAGGTTTCATCCGTGCTGAGACGATTTCTTACAAAGATTACACGACTTTGGGTGGAGAAGAAGGCGCCAAAACCGCAGGTAAATTGCGCCTAGAGGGCAAAGATTACATCACACAAGATGGCGACGTGTTTCACTTTAGGTTTAATGTTTAGGTAAAAAACTATCCTATTTTGACCAGATAAGTCGCACCCTCAGCTGAGACGCAAAAAAAATCGGGCAAAGTATTTTTTCAAGGTGAAGAGTTTTTTAAAGGCTCAACAGAGTCGCGTAAATTCACTTAAAACGCCTTGAAAAATGGATTTAGAACTCGAAGAAAAAAAGCAGAAAAAAATTTCAGATAATCCGCTTTCGCTTGATTCGCGTGATATTGCGGCAGCTGAGCCAGATGATTTGATGGTGGCAAAAGATGAAAATAAAAACCGGCTCGAGATCAATATCCTTGAAGACACCGAGCAATATCAAGAAGTTGAAGTTATTTACGGCGACAAGAAGAAGCGCAAAAGAATCACCAAACTTTTACCTAAAAATTTCGCAAATTTTATTTACGCCGCAGTGCGCAAGCCAACGCCATCAATGAAGGTTGGGGCGATGAATTTGGCTAATCTAAGTCAAGGTTTGCAGGCGACGGGTCAAATATTCTTGCAGGAAAAGTTTTTGCGGGTGCTAACAAAAATTAATCAGATTTCTGAAAAAACGCCGGAAAAAATTTGGGATAGTGAAGAAAGAATTAACGCCACCGAAAAAGCAATTTTAGTTGCGGTAATAAATTGTACCAGACCAGCAAGTGAGCATCTTGATCGCGTTATTGTGTCAATGCGATCGCATGAAGTTGTGGATCAAAATTCTTTCAAAAATTTTATCGCTGAAGTGGTTGATTTAACTAAAAATCCCGAAAGATTGACGCAAACTTTGTTCGGTCATTCTTCGCAAAATCTAAGCGCCAAACAAAAAGAAAATCTGGCTAATTGCTTGAATAATATTGTGTCGGAAGTGGAGCACTCAAAGCAAAATCATCAAATTAAAATTCTGCAAAAAGTTGTTAATGAAAATTCTGACGCAAAGCAAAATTTGCGCGATGCTTAATCAGCTGGTAAATAAATCTACTGCCAAAAAACGTATTATTTTTGGCCTTGGTTCCAATTTGGGTGATCGCAATTTCTATCTTGATGAAGCGGTGCTAGAACTTACGCAGGCGTTGTTTTTAACTAATTCAAAAACCTCGAGCATTTTTAGAAATCCGGCAATGCTTTTGCCTAATTCTCCCAAGGAATGGGATGTGGAATTTTTCAACATCGCCTTTTCTGCTGACATTGATTTGGAAAAGTTTTCGCCGGAAAAAATTTTAGAAATCGTCAAAGAAATTGAGAAAAATTTAGGAAGAAAAGAGCGCGAAAGATGGGCGCCGCGCGAGATTGATATTGATATTTTGGCAATTGCAGATTTGAAAATTGATCTAGGTGAAAAGCTGACTATTCCGCATCGCGATTTGTTTAATCGTGATTTTTTTGTAAAGACTGTTGAAGAGATTGAACCGCTGTTGTTGAAAAGTTTGAGATAGTTACTACCTAATTTTACCCAGGTACATTTCATGTCACCCCGTCGAATGACGGGGTCCACAGTGCCACAAACTCAGTGACGAAATGGACCCCGTCATTCGACGGGGTGACACTGGGGGGTGAGAAATCAAGCTAATCAAAAACCAAATTTTATGAACATCGAACGCTGCACCGAAAAAACGCAAAGCCTTTTGCAATCGGCGCAAACGCTAGCCGTAAGCCGTGGTCACCAAAAGTTTTTACCAGAGCATTTACTTGCCGCAATGCTGGACGATCCTGAGGGCCTAACCCAAAAATTAATCACTTTCTGCGACGGCAATGTTGAAATTTTAAAAGCAGAAAGCGCGCAAGTTTTAGATAAAATTCCAACAGTTGAAGGAAGTGGCGCTGGCAGCATTTCAATGTCGCAAGAGCTTGCTCGAATTCTGCTTTTAGCGGAAAAAATTTCTGATCAAAACTCCGACCAATTCGTTACAGTTGAGCGCATTTTGCAGGCGATTTTGGAAGATGAAAAAAACGAAGCGGCAAAAGCGCTAAAAGTTGCAGGGGTTTCTGTTTCGGGGCTTCGCGCTGCTATTCAAAAAATTCGCGCCGGCAAAAAAGCTAGTTCCGCAAATGCCGAATCAACTTACCAAGCACTGGAAAAATACGCCCAAGATTTAACCAAAAAAGCGCTGGCCGGAAAGATTGATCCCGTAATTGGTCGCGACGAAGAAATCCGCCGCGCCATGCAGGTTTTGTCGCGCCGCACTAAAAATAATCCCGTATTAATTGGACAGCCCGGAGTTGGTAAAACCGCAATTGTTGAAGGTCTTGCACAAAGAATTGTAAATGGTGACGTGCCCGAAAGTTTGAAAGGCAAAAAGCTGATGTCGCTTGATTTGGGTGCCTTAATTGCTGGTGCGAAATTTCGTGGTGAATTTGAAGAGCGCCTAAAAGCGGTGCTGGCGGAAGTGGAAAATAATGACGATGTGGTGCTGTTTATTGACGAGCTGCATTTGTTGGTTGGCGCCGGAAAAACTGACGGCGCGATGGATGCGTCAAATTTATTAAAACCGGCTTTGGCGCGCGGCACACTTCATTGTATTGGGGCGACAACTCTTGATGAATATCGCCAATATATTGAAAAAGATGCGGCTTTGGCGCGGCGTTTTCAACCGGTTTACACCGAAGAACCAAGCGTGCTCGACACCATTTCAATTTTGCGCGGCATTAAAGAAAAATACGAAGTTCACCACGGAATCAAAATTAAAGATTCGGCTTTGGTTGCAGCGGCCACTTTGTCGGATCGCTACATCACCGATCGCTTTTTGCCCGACAAAGCAATTGACCTAATTGACGAAGCGGCGAGCTCTTTGAAAATTGAACTCGATTCAAAACCAACTGCTTTGGATGAAACTGATCGTAAAGTTATTCAGCTAAAAATTGAAGCTGAGGCTTTAAAAAAAGAAGAAGATAAAGCTTCGAAAGATCGTTTGGAAAAGTTGAAAGCTGAGTTGGTTAATTTGGAAAAAAAATCGGCGGAGATGACTTCACTGTGGCGCGCTGAAAAAATGAAACGTGGCAAGGGCAATGAACTCAAAACCAAAATCGAGCAAGCCAAATTCGAGTTAGAGAAAGCACAGCGCGAAGGCAATTTGGCGAAAGCGGGTGAGCTTACTTACGGCACAATTCCTGAGTTGCAAAAAGAGCTGCTTGGCGTTGAAACATCTGTGTCGGATGGTTTGGTGCGCGAGTCAGTTTCGGAAGATGATATTGCGGCGATTATTGCCAAAGTTACGGGTATTCCGCTGGATAAAATTTTATCGGGCGAGAAAGAAAAATTGCTCAAAATGGAAGATTTATTGCGCCAAAGAGTTGTTGGGCAAGATGAAGCGCTGCATGCAATTTCAAACGCGGTGCGTAGATCGCGCGCGGGGTTGCAAGATTCAAATCGTCCGATTGGTTCGTTTTTATTTTTAGGGCCAACCGGGGTTGGAAAAACTGAAGTTTCAAAAGCTTTGGCTGAATTTATTTTTGATGATGAAAGCGCCATGCTTAGAATCGACATGAGTGAATTTATGGAAAAGCATTCGGTTGCGCGTTTAATTGGTGCGCCTCCTGGATATGTTGGTTTTGAGCAAGGTGGGGTTTTAACTGAGGCGGTGCGCCGTCGGCCTTACCAAGTGATTTTGTTTGATGAAGTTGAGAAGGCGCACTCGGATGTTTTTAACATTTTGCTGCAAGTTTTGGATGACGGCAGATTGACCGACAGCCAAGGCCACGTGATTAATTTTACCAACACGATCATTATTTTGACTTCGAATTTGGGCTCGAAATTTTTGCTCAATTTGGAAGAAGGTCAAAAAGTTGATGCGGTAAATGAGCTGGTTATGGAAGTGGTGCGCGAGCATTTTAGGCCAGAGTTTTTGAATCGTTTGGATGAGATAATTTTATTTAACAAACTCAGCCGCAAAAATATTGCCCGCATTGTTGAGGTGCAGTTTGCAAGATTGGCTAAGAGGTTGGAGATTAGAAATATCACGCTCAATTTAGAAGAATCGGCGGCCAAATATTTGTCGGACAAAGGCTTCGACATCAATTACGGCGCGCGTCCGCTTAAACGTGTGATTCAGCGCGAGATTGAAAATATTTTAGCGGAGAAAATTTTGCGCGGCGAAATTTCTGACGGACAAGCTGTAAAAATTGAGGCGGGAAGTGATGATGGGCTTAAGTTTAGCTTGATTAAATGACGGATTGGTAAAAATTTGCGCCATTGGTTTTGATGGCTAATTTTAATATTTTTTATGTCTAGAAATAACAAAACACCTGTAGTATCCTTAGTATCCAAACAACCTGTGAATAAGAGTAGGCATCAGGTTCCTTCTATTGGGCATGTTGGCGGCAATAATCCTGGTAGTAAGGTTGAATCTTCCTTTGATTCTGTTCCTTCTGTTGAGAATAGAAGGGTGGGAGTTGTTTCAAAAATTAGAAATGAAACAAAAGCTTCTGCAGCAACTGATGCTGCAAAGAAACCGGTAAAAACCTCGGTTTTGGAGGACATTATTGCACTAAATAAGTCCGTTGGAATAGAGGAAGACAATGCGCGCGATACACAAATTAAAGTACTTCGTCAAGCTGGCGTTCCACAGTTGGAAGAGTCGCTAAAAGCAGGATTTGTGGGATTGCCATATGATCAGATTAGTGAGTTGGTTACTTTTGAAGTTAAGATGTTGAAACCATCTTATTTAACAGAGGGGGTACAAGCTTCTTTTAGTGGAAATGTTAAAGGATTCATATCCAAAGGAGTAGATTTTTTAGGTAAAAAAATCTATCGGGGAGCTTCTCCAATTCGTGGTGAGTCACATGCTCAAAGTTCAGCAACATCTTTTTCACTTTTGTCTAGCGATCCATTAAGTGTCCTGAGAGAAATTATCAAAAATGAAAAACTTAGTAGTGAAGAAAAGTGGCAAAAGCTTTCTGTTACTGCCTCTGAGCGCCTAGCGAATCGGATCGTAGTGAGATATGGAAATCTTAAAGTAACCGATTCTTACAAGGTAACTTGTTTGGCTTTAGAGTTGGAAGTGATTAGTGAGCAAATAGATCGTTATAGAAAAGACCTTAAGGAAGTTTTTGAGAGCGCTGTTCCTATCGACCATAACCATATAGTGAATTCGAATAATTTTGTGAATGCATTAATTGGGTTTAATAACTCAGAAGAGATAGTAAAGCTAACTAGCGATTTTAATGAGAAAGTTTCTGCATTTCTTGAACAGCGTAATGAGATCGAGAAAATTCAAATTCAAAATTATGATAGGTTAACTTCAGCGCAAAAGAATCCATCGATCCAAAAATTTAAATCAGAAATCTTAAGTGAAGCTCAATTTAACGAGATTTTTGAAGGTATTACGCTTTCAGGAATTCAGTTTGAAGCGTTGCGTGAAATCGAAAGTATTTTAATCAATCCAGAATCTCGATCTAAGCCATTGGTCTCATTTAACATGGGCGAGGGCAAGACATTCCTGATTGAGTTAGTAAAAAAATATGCAGAAGTAATTGAGAGAGACAAAGGTGGGGAAGAATATGGGCAACTAGATCTAGAACAAAAGCAAGAGACAGTGGTAGCTTTAGAGTTTCAGGTCGAGAGCCATAAAGGTGCAATCGAAGCTCAAAAACGCGGCCAAGTGTTTACTAAAGAGGGCACGTGTGTTCTTCTTGAAGTGGCGAAAGCTCAGTTAAAACTTTTGGAAGATCAGCTTGGTAAGATTAGGCGCGAAGTCAATCAAACTAGATTGAACGGACTTACAATAGAGATTATTGATCGGGCCAATGAAGCGGAAAAATTGAGAGATCTAAATGCCAAAGGAGATTTGAGAAATACTTTCATATTTTGGGATGAGTCGCGCTACGGGCTGCAAGAGTCTTCCGATATAAGATTGGGAAGCCAGTTAAGAAGCCTTAAAGACAAAAAGGCTAATCTTGTTTTAGTTGGGGCTACGGTTAATGAAATCAAGCTAGTAGAAGCTGTTAATAGAGCGAGAGATAAGGGTAAAACTAAGCAGCAGATCGATAAGGCTGAGCATAATTTAGAAGAATTTAGGAAGAGAAAAGTTAGGGCGATTAAAAAGATATCAGACTCTTATATTGAAAAAGAGACGGACGTATTTGCCCAAAAATGGGCTGAAATCGTAAAGAAGAATCATGGCGATGAGGTGAAAAAATCGCAACACGTGTTTTTGGATTTGAAGTTAGAGATTGTAAGCCCAGAAGCTTTAACAGATGGCTTAAGAGAAATTATTACAGGTGAGGGCGCTCCGGAAATAGCGATGGTTAACTTTATCAGAGATGGTGAATATCGCTGCCTTATTGCTCAAAAAGGAAATCCAGATCAGATCATTAATACCAAGGTTGGAAACAGGGATTATTATAAAGCAATTTTGCAAGATAGCAGCGCTATTTCTTTTGAAGGACAAGATCGCGAACTTACTGCAGCTGAAATAAACACGATAAAGCTACGGCCTTTTGTTGATAATATTGCACAAATCTATGGCGAGCGCTACTCGATAGGCGGTGTCTATGACAAGGTGGATGTTTTACAGACGGGAGTGGATTCGCAGATTTTATATGCCAGCGAAGCGAAAAAAATTAACCTTGCCGAAATTGGTCAAGCTCAAAGTAGAAATAGAAATAGCAAGCCTCTGAAAGGAAAAATCGTAATTCAGGGCGATTGGGCTTCACGGGTTATGGATGCAAACGGGCTTGCAGAGATGGCTCTGATAAATTTTCAAAATAGAGATCTAGCAGAATTTGTTGAAGATCTTGATGAGAAGATGACCAAATATCTTTCTAATGGGCGATCTAGAAGGAGATTCTCGGAAGTTCTATCCGGAATAACTATTTCTGACCCAGAGCGAGTGCAGATTATAGGTGGCGATGTAACGCTGATGATGAAGAAATTTTCATCCTATATTTTAGACATGGAAGCTAATGTAAGACATAAATTCATCCGCGATGTGAAGTTATTTATACATTACTCGTCTTTACAGGGGAGGGCATCGTTGGATTATACACCGCTGCTTTCAGGGGATTACGAATATGAGTTTTATGAACCCAATCTTGATCAATCAAGATCCATATTAACTAGCAATTCTAGAATTCAGTCTTCATTGCTTCCAATAAATCAACTTCAAACCAATGAAGCTTCTATCGATCATTTTCATACACCGCCGCTTTCAGAGGATTACGAATATGGGTTTGGTGAACTCAATCTTGATCAATCAAGATCCATATTAACTAGCAATTCTAGAATTCAGTCTTCATTGCTTCCAATAAATCAACTTCGAACCAATGAAGCTCTTATCGATCATTTTTCGCGTCTGACTTACTTCAGAAAAACGCAAGAATGTTTGAAGAGAGAGCATGATGAGGCAGAAGCTAAAGCAAAAGAGGAAAAGCGCACTCAAAAAGCCCGAGATGCAGAAGAGAAGAGGCGGCAGGGTTTGGTTTTGGCAGAGTTAGAGAGACAGCAAAAAGAAGCGGATACTTTGGAGAAATACTTAAATGAGCTAAAGGAAGAAGCTGAGGCGGAGAGAGCTAGAAGGGTAAGTCTTGAGGAAGAAAGGGCGAAATTGGAGCAGGACTTAATCAATTATGATAGGGCAGAGGAGATTATTGAAGTTGATCAGAGAAAAGTTACCGAAGCTCTTGTGGAGCAGCTAGAAAAAGTTAATAAAAGAATAGCTGATATTGAGGCGAGTAAAGCGGGAGTAAAGTCGCAAAAGGAATCTGCGGTTAGTGGAAAAAAGACTGCTGAAAGCAGAATAAGAAAGCTTCAGAGAGTGTTTAATGTAGTAAAGGGTAGAGATAGAATACTTGCAGAAGCAAGGAGTCAGCTTCAATCACTTGTTAATGAAAGTAAGGAAAGAGATCAGGCGCTCATCAAGTCTGAAGCAGCTATGGCTAAGATGCAAACTCAGCTGGATGATCTAGAAAAAGAAGGTGATGAAGAGCAATTAAAGCTGGATGGTGTTATCGTCGCGTCAGATAAAAAGGCCGAGGAAATTCGAGTTATAACCCAGTCCATCCGCAGCAGTTCTGATCTAATTCAGGATTTACATGCTCAGAAAATAGAATGTGAACAGAAAATTATTTCTTTTTCAGGCGAAATAGGACCTCTAGAGCAGAAAAACAGTAGTTTGAGGAGAAGGGTTTCGTCAGGAAAAAGGCATCTTGATGTTTTAACAGCGCAGTTGGGCGAGTTAACGCCAAAAGAAGCTGCGCTTCGGGGAAACCTTTTAAGAGCTAAAGAGGAAGTCAAACGATTGTCTGAAGAACAGAAGGACAAGCAAGCCAAGGCTAGTGAATTAGGCTCTCAAGGACAAGCTCTTAAGTCTGCAATAAAGGAGGCAAAGGAGAAGATCTCAGGTTTAAAGGAGAAGATCTCAGGTTTGGAAGGAAAGATTTCTGAAATAACTGAGTTTCTCAAATCCGAGGGTGAGACAAAACTTGGATTAAGCGAGGAAATTCGTAAGCTTGATTCAAGGATAGAAACCGAGACTCGGCTTCTAGAGGCATTAAGTATAGAAGTGACAGAAAAACTCTCATACCAACAAGATCTTCAGGGCAAATTAACTCGTGCCGAGGAAGAGCGAGGTAAATTACTGGGAGAAAAAGATGGCTTGGAAGAGCAAATTAAAATATTGCAGAGAGATCGTGACGAAAAAACATCGGCCAGTGATTCAGTCGCCAAATCAGCGGAGGAGGCGCGGATAAAAAGCGCAGAATTAGATGGGCAGTTATCTCTTTTGGAGCCTCGTCTTCTTGAGAGCACTCAAGCTTTGGACAAGGCTCGTGAAGAAGATGTTGTATTAAGAAGCACTCTCGGAGATACAAAATCACAAATTGAGAAGTTGGAGAGCCAAATTGATTCATCACGAACTCTATTAGAAAAACTTGAAGAACAGGTACATACAAACCATGCAAAAATAAGCTCAATTACGCTAGATATTGAGCGTGTAGCAGTAGAAATGGATGATATCAGACAACGTGCCTTGGATGAAGGAGATATTGAAAAAAGAGCGGCTTTAACTGCAGATCTTCTTGAGAAAATACGAGAAGAAATAAAAGAAAAGCAACAAGAGCTACAAAATGGCGAAGTAGAGCAAGGAATCTCTGAATTATACTCTAAAAAGTTGCGGGAGTTGAGCGAATCTCTTGAGCAATCCTTTATAAAAGTAAGCGTAGAGCAAGATATTGCGCGGCAAGAGCGAGAAGCAGAAAACCAGAAGTTGATCGAAGATTTTGAAAAGAAAATTAAAGTTTTGACAGAAGGGCAATCGGAAAAAGATCTAGCAACGCAGCAGCGTATTCAAGAGATGGAGATAGAAAATGGTGTTTTGAGAGAAAACCTTCTCAGGAAAGAAAGTCTAATGGAGTCAGAGAATGTTCTCAAAAGAGAGATAGAGAAGAAAGAGAATGAGATTGCAGAGTTGGCAAGCAAGGTGTTGCAGCAAGAGCAAAGTCTAATAGATTTAGGGAAAGAAAATAGTCAGTGGGAAAAAAGAGCACAGGGTGCCGAGGATGGTTTGAGACAAAAAGAATACTCAAATGAGGCTCGTGAATCTGAGAAAACCTCTTTGGCAAGTCAAAACCTATTCTTAACAGGTGAGATAGATAGACAAGGGCAAGAGTTTGAGCATAATAAAAAAGAACTGAGAAATAAAGTAGAAGAAGCTGTGGAGCGCTCTCTCATTGCTTCGCTAGAGTTAGAAAATATGAGGTCTGAGCTCAAGGAGGTTCAGGCTGCAAAGGATCAGCTTGCGAGCGAGATTGAACAAAATAAAGAAGCTTACGATCTTGTAAAAGAAACGATGCAGTCGGAATACGAAGGGTTAAGAAATAGTTTAGCGCAGATGCAAGAGCAGCATCAGCTGGAAATAAAAGTTTTGGAAGATGCGATGAGAGAATTACGGTTGCGCGAGCTGGAGCCTGATTTGGAGCGTGTAAGTCTTCTGCAAAGCCAACTTGTGAAAGTGCAAGATGAACTTTTCCAAAAGCGGGCAGTTATACAAGGTCAGATGGATGAAAATCTAGTGCCGCAGGAACGGATTGGGGAACTAACAGCTACGAAATCAACAGAGCCTGAAGCTCCTAAAAAAGGGCCCGCTAAAGTTAATATGGAACTTGCGCATCATGCGCTTGCTGAAGAGGTAAGAGTTCTCAATCTAAATCCTACAGAATTGAGAGAGAAGCGCAGTAAACAACATGTGTCTGAGCGCAGTTTTAATCATGTTATTGATGGCTCTAAATATGTTTGTGAAGTGAATCATATTGTTGCTCCCATCACTCCAAGTGTCTTATCCATTAGTAATTTTTCCGATGGCGAGGATCAAAGGTATTACGACATAGAGTTCAGAAAATTGACGTTTCAGGACTATCCTAAAGCAGAAAAAGGACTTGGTATTTTTAATGATGCGAAGCTGCTGCGAGGGAATTTCAGACATTGCAAATTTGACTCGGTTGATTTTAGCAAAATTGATCCAGAGATTTTCAAAACAATCCGATTTCCTTCTTGTGAATTTCATGGCACTCTTAAGTTACCAACTGGATTGGCGCCGCTAGAGCATTTTAAAAAATGCAAATTCCACTCGGTTGATTTTAGCAAAATTGATCCGGAGACTTTTAAAAAAATCAATTTTGCTTCGTGTGAATTTGATGGCATCACTAAGTTACCAAATGGATTTAAGCTGGAGGAGGGTAGGATAGAAAGGTCTGAGGCGACGGAGATTCCAAAATCAACTATTACGTTACGAGATGTTGCTCCCGAGGTTTCAAGAAGTAGTAGAACGATGAGATCTCTAAGGGGGAATACTCATGCTAATAAATCTGTAACATTACTTGTTTCTACTGGAGGCGGAGGAAGAGGAGAGGGTTAGTGAAATCGCCAAATTTTGGGACGTATTTTACAAAAATATTGATTTCTATTTGCTCAGCCCAAAATTCGATTTAACGCAATTTTAAACTAAGTAAATCAATGTCAAAACAAGCTTTAGCCCCAGATAATTTTACCGAAGAAAGTGACGAAATTATTGACCCAATCGCCAATCTTAAGCAGCTAGTTGAAGCCAATGCTGACGCAGCAATTCTTTGCGAAACCAAGAAGCATAACCCTAACTATTTTTCGATCGTTTTTGCTAATCAAAAATTCTTCGAAATCTTCAATATCAGCCCCTATAATTTGATCGGTAAAAATTACGATTTTTTGTTCGCCGATCTTGATTTAGATTATTCCTCAGAAGACCAATTAGAATATGTCAGATTAATCAAAGCGGTGAAAGATTTTCACCCTTGTTCGGTAATCATCTCAACTTCTGATTACCAATCCGATTCCAGCAGAGTCCGTCTCAAAATTGACTTCAATCCCATCTCAATAATCGACGGCGAAGAAAGTCATCACGCCACACTAACATTTAAAAAAATTGATACGCAGGAAAACGAAACTGAAGAGTTCAAGAAAGAGGCCAAAATGGCCAATCACAATTTGTTAAAAAATTTGGAAAGAACTTTGCGCAGTGAAAAACTGCTGCGCCAAATTGGATCTTTGATTATTTCTGATTTGCCAATTCAAGAAATCGCCGAAGAAATTTCGCAAATTTTATGCGAGCATCTCAAAGTCGATAGATGCGTGCTGCATGATTATAACGAAGGTAAAAACAGTTTCGTTACCGAATATTGCAACAATTACACCGCGAAAATTTTGAGCGACAGAACCGACCCCAAGGCTCTTAGAACCATGTCGGACTACATTAATTTTCAGAATCAGTTTTTTAAAAAATTCGGCACTTCCGACAAGAAAAGCTCACTGATGGTGGCTGAAGATGTTTCAAGTGATCAAAATTTTTCGGCGATTCGCGAGATTTGCCAAAATTTTTTGATTGTCTCACAAATTGCGGTTACCACAACTTTCAACGAAAAAATAAATGGCGGTATTTACATCCACCAATCCAGCAAAAGAAGCTGGTTGTCGGATGAAATTGAATTGATCGAAATGATCGCTGACCAATTTTCCATCGCCCTTGATCGCTCTAAATCAATTGAGCGCGTAATGATTGCCAACCACGCTCTCATCGAAAAAACGGCGCAGTTAAAAGAAGCGCTAAAGCACGAGCAAGACATGCGCCAAATGCAAAATGAGTTTGTGGCGTTAGTGTCGCACGAATTCAAAACGCCGCTGCAAATAATTGACAGCACCAGAGAATTAATGGTGCGCAAAATCAAAAGTCACAACATCGTTGATGAGTCTTTGGACAAGGCTTTGGATCGTATTAAAAGCGGTATTCAAAGAATGAATGGCTTGATTCACAGCACGTTGAATTTGGCCAAAATGGAAAGTGGTGACGGCAAAATTAAACTCGAAAAACAGGTTTTTGATCTCAAAGAATTCATTTTAGAAATAATCGAAAAAAACTCGAATTTAGCGACCAACAAACAAATCAAAATCATCACCAGAATTGACGAATTGCCGGTTGAGTTTAATGGCGATTCCAAACTTTTAGATCACTCAATTACCAACATTATTTCCAACGCGATCAAATATTCGCGCAATGGAACCACCGTAAAAATTCTGGCTAAATCAAACGCTAACAAGGTTGCACTGCGGGTGATTGACCAAGGTATCGGAATTCCTAAAGAAGATCTATCTAGCATCGGGCAAAAGTTTTTCCGCGCCGGAAATACATTAGCTGTTGCAGGTACTGGAATTGGTATTTATCTCACAAAACATTTTATTGAATTGCACGGCGGTGAATTTTTAATTGAAAGTGAACTTGATGTTGGCACTTCAGTAACCGTCACTCTTCCCAAATAGCTCTACTCAAATCCAAATTTATGAAAAATTTTTTACCAAAATTTGCTGCGTCTTTTTTGCTTTTCTCTACAGCGCTGCACGCTCAAGAAGCTACGCAATATCCAAATATTAAAGGAAATGTCTTGTTTCAATTACAAGCCGATCGCGTTTTATCGACACAAAAAACCGGCGTTTCACCAAATAATGCTTTTGCGTACATTGAGTCTAATTTTGGTCTAAATATTGATAAAAACTGGTCGGTTAGAACCGACTGGAGACTTCAACCAAACGATGTTTTAACCACTAGAGATCCGGTAAATCCCGAAAGATACAGAAGCTTCTTGTCGAAAGATCGCGGTGTTAACGTGGATAACGGTTTGCTGGTCGAAGAGTTGAAATTGCAGTTCCAAAATGAAGACATGAAATTCGTTGCCGGTAAGTTCGATCCAACTTTCGGTACAGCGCACAATAAGGCGAAAAGAATCGGTGTATTTACCGCGCAATTTACAGAAGATTACAACTTGAGAGAAAAGATCGGCGTTGCTTTGACGGCACTTTTAGAAAATAGCAAAATCACCGTTAACTCATTTTTTAACGACACTACCGGACTCAGTAGCAGTGCTTTAAACAAACGCGCAACCGCCAGCAAAAAAGATGGCACGGCTGGAAGCACCAATTCACTAGCTTCTTACTCAGTTTCACTGGACGGCAAAGATTTTTTAGCTGTCCAAGACTTGAGTTACAACATTGGCTTCAGAAGCTTGAGCGTTAATCGTCTTACAGGCAGACAAAGAGAAAAGGGCTATGTTTTTGGGTCGGAATATCTGCATAAAATGGGAGAGACTTCAATTATTCCCTTTGTTGAATTTGTGAAGATCAATAGCTTCACCGGTGAGCAAGGTCGCAATGCCACTTACACTACCGCCGCAGTAATCGCAAAATATAGCAGTTGGACGGGAAGCATTTCTCACTTAACTCGTCATCTAAAAAGTCACAAAGAAAGTGTGGGCACCAAAAAATCCAGCCAATTACAACTTTCTGTTGGCTATAAATTTACCAATAACATGACGCTAGATTTTACCAGATCTAACATGAATGAAGACGGCTACAAAGGCTCGATGATTGGGGCGGTGCTTAGTTATCTTTACCAGTTCTAATCTACTTCTTACAAAACATCGCAGCGTAATTCACATCTAAATTCTTAGTTTCCTTCCACTCGTCATTGAGCAGATTGTAGTTAAAGCCTGTGAGGCTTTTGAGCTCAAGATTGTAGCGGCAGGCTAGTCCATTTAACTCAGATGGTTTTACAAACTTTTTCCAATCGTGAGTGCCGTGAGGCAACCAGCGCAAAATATATTCCGCGGCGATTTTGGCGAAGGCCAAAGATTTCAAAGTGCGATTCATTGTTGCGACAAAAAGCAAACCGTTGGGTTTTACCAACTTCGAGCAGCTAGCAATAAAAGCTTCGACATCAGCCACATGTTCAATGATTTCAAGGGCGAAGACTACGTCAAATTGTTCGGTTAATTCTTCAGCGGCGCCAACGCGGTAATCAATTTTTAAACCAGATTTTTCCGCGTGAATTTTCGCCACCGCAATATTTTTTTCTGAAGCATCCACCGCAGTAACTGCCGCACCCATTCGCGCAAAAGGTTCAGAAATTAATCCACCACCGCAGCCCACATCTAAAATTTTTAGCTCAGAATTAATCGCAAAATATTTTTCAATTTCACTGCGAATAAAATTAATGCGAATTGGATTAAACTTGTGCAAAGGCTTGAATTTACCAGTTTCACTCCACCACTCGTCGGCGATTCTGGAAAATTTCTCTACTTCTTGCGGGTCAATTGTTGAGGTCATTATTTCTTTGTTGGTAATTTTTCAGTGTCGAGTTTTTCGTAATTTTCGCTGTCATTCATCCAGTTTTTTTGCACTTTGGCAAAAAGGAAAAGGTGAATTTTGGTGCCGGCAATTTCGGAAATACCAACGCGCGCTTCTTGTCCGATCTCTTTAATCATCGAGCCGTTTTTGCCGACAATGATGCTTTTTTGGCTTTCTTTAGTGACCAAAATTGTTTGGTGAATTTTGATTTCGCCATTGCGTAAAACTTCGTAAGAATCGGTTTTAACCGCCAAAGCGTAAGGCAATTCTTGGTTCAATTTTAAAAATAATTTTTCGCGGGTAATTTCTGAAGCAATGAAACGCATTGGCGCGTCAGTGATTTGATCTTCGTCGTAAATCCAGCCCGGATTCAAACATTTTTCGCAGAGAAATTTTTTAACTTTCTCAACATTGTCTTTGGTCTCGGCAGAAATTGGGAAGATGTCTTGAAAACCCAGCTCAACGAGCCCTGCCATAATTTCAAGAATGGTAATTTTTTTCGCTAAATCGGTTTTGTTAATCAACATTGTGATCTGCAAATTTTCTTTTTTGAGATCTTCAATGATGCGCAGATTTTCACGATTTAGCCCAACAGTTGCATCAATTACGAAGCAAATGTGGTCAGAGTCGCGAAGTCCCTGCCAAGCAGATTTAACAATGACACGCTCCAAAATTTTATCGTCACGCGGAATAAAAATTCCCGGTGTGTCAATAATGATTAATTGAGTTTGCTCTTCGATGATGATCGCTTTGATTGAGTTGCGAGTGGTTTGAACTTTCGGCGAAACGATTGAAAGTTTTTGCCCTAAAAGCGCGTTGGTAAGTGTTGATTTTCCTGCATTAGGAGCGCCGACAATGGCGATGGTGCCGTGTGTTTTATTTTGCATTTTTTTATTTATTTTTTGCTTGAACTAGAGTTTGTCACCCCGCATTTACTGCGGGGTCTAGTCAGCGTGGTAGAAGTTTTTTTTGTATTCTTCTCAATTTTTAATCACCGAGCTTGGAGACTGGACCCCGCAGTAAATGCGGGGTGACAAACTCTAGGTTGATGGCTCAGGCTCTACAAAACCGAAGCCAAATCTTGCGCAATCATAAACGCTAACTCAACGCTTTGTGAAGAGTTCAATCTCGGATCGCAGTGAGTGTGGTAGCGATCTTTCAAATTGAGTTCGGTAATTTGCTGATTGCCACCCAAACATTCAGTCACGTCTTGTCCCGTCATTTCAAAATGCACACCGCCAGCGTAAGTGCCAGCTGCTTTGTGAACTTGGAAAAAGGTTTTGATCTCAGTTAAAATGTCGTCGAATTTGCGGGTTTTGTAGCCGTTGGAAGATTTGATGGTGTTGCCGTGCATTGGGTCGCAAGACCAAACCACAGTGCGTCCGGCATCTCTTACTGCTTCAACTAAAGGCGGCAACATTTGCGCAACTTTGCCGGCACCCATTCTTGCAATTAAGGTGATTCTGCCAGCTTCGTTTTCAGGGTTTAAAATATCCAAAAGTCTCAACAAATCATCTTTTGAAATTGACGGTCCAACCTTGAAAGCAATTGGGTTGCTGATGCCGCGCATGAATTCAACGTGAGCTTCACCTGGGCTGCGAGTGCGGTCGCCAATCCACAACATGTGAGCGCTTAAATCGTAGAATTTTTGGCTGTCTTTATTTTGGCGGGTGAAAGCCTCTTCGTAATTTAAAAGCAAAGCTTCGTGTGAAGTGAAAAAGCTGGCAGTTGTAAGTTGCGGCAATGATTTTGCATCAAGCCCGCAAGAGCGCATGAATTTCAAAACTTTGTTAACTTCACCAATTACCTCTTCGGTGTGTTTCTTGCTGTTTAAGCTGTGAGCAAATTCTTCATTCCATTTATTTACTTTTTCTAAATTGCCGTAGCCGCCAAGAGCTAGTGAGCGCAGGTAATTTAACGAGGCTGCTGAGTAAAAATAAGATTCGACTAATTTTTGCGGATCAGCAACGCGCGCGCTTTTTTCAAATTCAATCGAGTTAATGATGTCGCCGCGGTAGCTTGGCATTGTAACGCCGTCGATGGTTTCGTCATTGTCAGAGCGAGGCTTGGCGTATTGTCCGGCGATTCTTCCAACTTTAACGATTGGCTTATTTAAGCCGTGCATCAAAGCAATTGTCATTTGCATGACGGTGCGGAAAAAGTTTTTTAGATTGTCGTGAGAAAATTCTGCAAAGCTTTCAGCGCAGTCGCCGCCTTGCAGCAAGAAGGCTTTGCCTTGTGAAACTAAAGCTAGTTCGGCTTCTAATTTATCGATTTCATCGAATGAAACTAGCGGCGGAAAATTTCTAAGTTGTTCTTCGGTTGCTTGCAGCAAGCCTTGATTTTCATAGGTTGGCTGTTGCTTGATGGGAAAATTACGCCAAGAGTTTACGGTCCAGTTATTTGACATGAGTTGTGTCTGAAATATTGATAATGTTGGGATGGCGGCATTATTAAAAGCAGTGAATCAATGTCAAATGATTCGACAGTAACTTGGCAAAGCTTTTTCATTTTGTTGTCGAAAGGAAAAGGGATCTTGCGATTTCTTTTGAGAAAAATAATTTCAAACAATCCTTCAACTCATCCACAAAATTTATGAAAAAATCACTCGCAATCATTCTTGCTGCCGCAACTTTTTATTCTTCTGCAGCTTTTGCCAAAACAGAGGGTAATTATTTCGGCATCAATATTCTTCACGTTTCGGCAAGTCACAAATATCGAGTGGCTGACCTTACAGATAGCAGTCGTGGCAAATTTGATGATTCAGCAATTGGTTTTGGCGCGAGTTACAAACATGCATTTAACTTTGGTAAAACCTTTTTGGCTCCAGAACTATTTTTTGATAAATTGGGAACTGTAGCAAGAGATAACACTAATGAAGCTTCTGCGGCCGAGCAGCCAAGCTCAATGGAGCTGCAATATCGCTACGGTGCTAAGCTTAATTTAGGATATGATTTAGAAGATAATTTAGCTGCCTATGTGACGGCAGGTGCGGCTAATGTTGGTTTTCAATATAATTCTGAAGCTGCAGCTTCAGGAACAAATGGTCTTAAAAGCAATTCAACTTTCGGATACTTGTATGGACTTGGTGTTACATACAAAGCTAACAAAGACGTTGGGCTGAATCTGGAATATAACAAACAAACAATAGAATCGAAAATTTCTAATGCTGGCAACGGCACTAATCACCTCAGATCAAATATTGGGGTATTTAAAGTTGGCGCAGTTTTCGCTTTCTAATTTCTAACAGCAGCGATTAATTTTTTTGTTTCTGGCTTTGTCTTTTAAAAAAGATTTTTTGTCCAAAGCCAGTTTTTGCGGATGATTTTTTTGGTGGTGAGTTAGGTAATTTTGGTAGGCAAAATTACCGTTTAGATGGTTCAAAATTAGAGAGAAAAAATGTCTAATTTTCATAAATTTTGGTTCAAATTTTAATAGGCTTTCTGGCCTTTGGTGTCTAAGTCTGACGAGGTTTTTGTTAAATTTCCACAGGCCTGTGGAAATTCATTTTTGGCTTTTGAAATTTTGCAAACAGCTGCGCATTCCATCCACAACTACAATCCACAAAATCGCCAAAAAACTCAGCGCAATTACGCCGACTAATTTTTGGTTAAAAATCACTTTTTTTGCGATTGCGATATTTTCTTCTCCCAAAACCAAACCGCCTTCAAGTTTTAATTGCCAAGCGTGAGCGAGGGCAAAAAAACCAATTTTAGCGTCGCTAGAAAACACTTTTTCTAGCACTGCCCAGCTGACATTTGTCAGCAAAAAAACCAAAGGAATGGCGGTAATAAAAAAGAATTTTCGCTGCTCACTTTTTAAAATAATCACCGTTGCAAGAACCAGCGCGATGCCTGCTAGCATTTGGTTCGACATTCCAAAAAGTGGCCACAAAATATTGATGCCGCCACTTGGATCAAGCACGCCCATGTAGAGAAAATAACCCCAAGCGCCAACGATTAGAAAGCTGGAAAAAAGTGAAGCTAAATTTGATTCGTGAAGTTTGCGGTCGCGAAAGCCCAGCAAATCTTCAAGCATAAAACGCGCCACACGAGTGCCGGCATCAAGCGTGGTCAAAATAAAAATCGCCTCAAACATGATTGCGAAATGGTACCACATTGAAAGCATGCTGGCGCCAAAAGCTGAAGAGAAAATTGTTGCCATTCCAACCGCTAGTGACGGGGCGCCACCGGTTCTTGAAAATAGTGTGTTTTCGCCCATTTGCGCGGCAAGTTCTGACATTTTTTCTGTGGTGACAGGAAAGCCCCAAGAAGTAATGGTTTGTGCTGCATCCGCGCCTAAAGCTGCTGCGGGCGAGTTGATGGCAAAGAAAATGCCGGGTTCCAAAACGCAAGCTGCGATCATTGCCATTATTGCCACACACCCTTCAAGCAGCATGCTGCCATATCCGATGAGACGCACGTCACGTTCGTCGGAAATAATTTTTGGGGTGGTGCCAGATGCGACAAGCGCGTGAAATCCAGAAATTGCGCCGCAGGCAATCGTAATAAAAAGAAAGGGAAAAACCTTGCCGCTAAAGATCGGGCCAGTGCCGTCAATAAATTGGGTGAGGGCGGGCATTTGAATTTCGGGGTGAAAAATTAGTAGAGCGATTGCCAGCAAACCAATGGTTCCGAGTTTTAAAAATGACGAAAGGTAATCGCGCGGAGCTAAGAGCAGCCAGACTGGAAGTGTTGCTGCGGCAAAGCCGTAAATGATTATTGCGATTGCCAAAAATTTTCCGTCGCGGTCGAAAAAGGCTGAGAGGCTAGGGTCGTAGTGAATTATTTTGCCGCCGTAAACTGCTAGCAAAAATAAAATTACACCAACCAAACTAGCCTCTAAGACACCTGCGGGGCGGATGTAGTAAAGGTAAAGACCTACCAACATTGCAATTGGAATGGTCATTAAAACCGTGAAAGAACCCCACGGGCTGTGGGCTAGGGCCTTAACAACGACGAGTCCTAAAACTGCAATTAAAATAATAATAATGGCAAGAGTGCCGATCATTGCGGCGTAGCCTGCGGTTTTTCCGACTTCGTCTTTAATGAGTTGGCCGAGCGATTTTCCGTCGCGCCTCATTGACGAAAATAAAATAATCATGTCTTGCACGGCGCCTGCAAACACTGATCCGATTAAGATCCACAAGGTGCCGGGTAGGTAGCCAAATTGTGCGGCTAGAGTTGGGCCAATTAAAGGTCCGGGGCCCGCGATTGCGGCGAAATGGTGGCCAAAAACAATCCAGCGATTGGTTGGCACAAAATCTTTGCCGTCATTAATGCGCCTTGCCGGAGTTGCCCTGCGGCCATCGAGGTGTAAAATTTTTGCGGCAATCCACGCTGAGTAAAAGCGGTAAGCGACAAGCTGAATGCAGATGCAAGCGGTGATGAACCAAAGTGAGGAAATTTTTTCGCCACGAATTAAGGCGATGCCGCCGAAAGATGCGGCTCCTAAAATTCCGACGCAAATCCACGCAAAAATTTTTAGTAAATCTTTTTTCATTTTATTTGATTGTAATTTTATTGTGATGATAAAAAAATCATCGCAATTATTTCAGAAAATTCTTCAGTAGAAATCCCGCTTCGAAGCAACAAAATCAACATCTTTCAAAGGTTTTAATGGCAGAAAAAAATACTCTTTCCATTTTGGAAACTATCAAGAAAAAAATGCTCAAACTTGATCGTAAAGAAGAGAAAGCTAGCAGCGTTGTTAGTTCAAATGAAGAATTCCAATATATCTCTTCAGGCAGGCAAGCAGAGGCTGCAAAGCCAGCTGAGGTAAAAGTTGAAGCTGTTGCGGCAACAAATCCAACGCCAAAATTTGAAGATAATTTAGGGCTAGATCTGCCGGTGCAAGCAGCACCAGTTAAGCGGCCAGAGAAGTCGAGCGGAATGGGAAGTTTTGATGATTTTAATCTTGATGATTTAGATTTGGATAATGAGGAAAAAACTTTTGCTGCTCCGGCAAATCCTCTGGCAGCCGCAGCTGCTGCTCAACCACAGGCAAAATTAGAAACTCGCGATCCTGAACTTGAAGAAGATGACGCTGAAGAATTTGAAGATGATGCTGAAATGGACGAGGAAGAAGAACAAGAAAATGCAGAAGAAGCAAGGCCAGATTTAGACTGGTTGGGCAACCCATCAGACGCGACTGAAGAAGAAGAGGAAATTGACGAATTGAATTTAGATGTTGATGTAAAATTAGACGAAAAATCTGTGGAAGTGGTGAAGAGTGACGAGCTTGATTTAGAGCATTTGGAAGAAGAGACGCACGAAGAAGTTAAAAAAGATGAGTTGGATTTGGAGCATTTAGAAGACGATCTTGACCTAGAGCATTTAGACGAAGAGACGCACGAAGAAACTCCTGCAGCTCCTCAAGCTAAGGTGGATGATTTGGATTTAGAGCATTTAGACGAAGATAAAAATGAAGAAACTCCTGCAGCGCCACAACCTAAAGCCGATGATTTAGATTTGGAGTTGGAGCATTTAGACGATGAAGAAGAGCATCTAGAAGCAAGTTCTGAAGATGGCGATTTTGATTTAGAAGAAGAGTTAGATGAAGAAGAGGAGGATTTAGAAGGAGAGCATGAAGAAGAAACTCAGCCACAAGCTAAAACTAAATTACCGACTTTAGATGATGATCTAAATTTTGACGATTTAGATCATGATGAAGAAGACGAAAAACAAGAATTGCCAACTTTCTTAGGTGGTTCAGCAACAATCTCTCAAATGACGCAGCCTATGACTAAACAAGAATTGCCGACCTTTTCAAATGCTGCAGAGCCAGTTGTAGAAAAGCATGAAATCGATCTTGAATTTGAAAAAGATATTATGGGATTCAAGGCCGGAGCGTCAGAAGAAAGAGAGGCTCAAGTAGTTAATCAACCGGTAAATAACAGCCAAATGCCAGTGCAAAATAATGTTTCAATGATGAGTCAGCAAACTTCGCAAACGCAAGTTGCCGAGGCTAAACCTTTTGATTCAACTGTTCGCCAAGTGAGCGATTCGGTGAAAAAACTTCTCGATGCAAAAAATGTTGTTTCGGGAATCTCGAGCTTTTCTCAAAGCCCAGCTCTTGCTGAATTAGCATTGCATTTGATGGAACCGAAAATTGAGAAATGGTTTAATGATAACTTGCCAGAATTGGTGGAGAAGGTGGTGAGAGAGGAAATTAAGAAGATGATTCCGAAGGATTAATTTTTTTAGAAGAATCTGAGAGGTAAGGGTAATTAAAAAATCACACCCTCTCAAGTCATGCTTCGTGACTTGAGAGGGTTTTTTTGTTTTTAGAAGTTTTTTTAAAAACTCTGCAAAGCCTTGCGAATTTTCTCCTTCGCTTCCGCAACATGATCAGAGGTAATCACCAACGGTGGCAAAATCCGCACCACATTTTCTCCCGCTGGAATTGTCAGCAAACCATTTTTAATCAGCTTTTTCACCAGTTCGGTATTTTCAATTTTCTGATTAATCTTCACGCCAAGCATCAAACCAACGCCGCGAATTTCATCGATTAGATCAGGAAATTCCTTCTGCAAATTTTGCAATTCCAGCTTCAATTCCGCCGCAACTTTTTGAACATTATTTAAAAAATCTTTTTCAAGCATCACATCCAAAACCGAATTGGCCACCGCCATCGCCAAAGGATTTCCGCCGTAAGTTGTGCCGTGAACACCAAGAGTCATGCCGTTTGCCGCATCAGCGGTGGCAAGGCAAGCACCCAGAGGAAATCCACCAGCAATTGCTTTGGCGCTGGCAATAATGTCAGGTTTTACTTCGTAATATTCGTAAGCAAAAAGTTTGCCGACTCTTCCCATGCCGCATTGCACTTCGTCGAAGGCTAGTAACAAATCTTTTTCGTCAGCGAGTTTGCGAAGCTCTTGAATAAATTTTTTGTCGGCAACTTTAATACCTTCTTCGCCTTGAATTGGCTCAATCAAAATGCCCGCAGTATTTTCGGTGACGGCATTTCTAACTGCTTCAATGTCGCCAAAAGGCACATTGTCAAAACCCGGTAGAGCAGGTTCAAAACCTTCAAGATATTTTGGTTTGGCAGCTGCTGAAATTGTCGCAATGGTTCTGCCGTGAAATGCGCCCGCAAAAGTAATGATGCGATTTTTATGAGCTTGGCCTTTGACGTAAAAATGACGACGAATCATTTTAATCGTGCATTCAATGCTTTCGGCGCCCGAGTTACAGAAAAAAACGTAATCGGCAAAAGCGGCATTCACCAATTTTTCAGCGTAATTATTTAGCTCAGAAACATTGTAAATATTTGAAACGTGCCACAGCTTTTTGGCCTGACTGGTAATGGCTTCAACCATTTTTGGGTGGCAATGTCCAAGCGCGTTTACCGCGATTCCGGCGCCAAAATCTAAATATTTTTTGCCTTCAGAAAAAAGGTAAACTCCCTCACCGTGAGAAAATGTAACGTCGAATCTTTTGTGAACCGGAAGAAGTTTTGAGCTGGTAGTCATTTTTCAATTTTGAATTAGGAATTAGGATTTAAAAAACGTGGGAGCTAACAATTCTTAAATGCCAATTCCTAATTAAAAAATCCTTTTTTTGTGCTTCTAGATTCCCTCGAAACTAAAGAGAAAATTCTGACCGAATTTTTGACCATTGCTGCTTTTGACGGATGGAGTCAAGACGCGCTTTTGAAGGCGATTTCTAATTGTGGAATTGAAGAAAAATTTGCTGAATTAATTTTTGAAAATGGCTGTCTGGATTTGGCAGAATTTTTTGTTGAATTACAAAATAAAAAAGCGGCAGAAAAAATTGCGCAAATTGAAAATTTTTCGACAAAAAAAATTCGCGATAAAATTCGTTTAGCGCTTTACGTGCGAGTTGAAGTTGAAAAAAATAATCAGTTAGCTTTGCAGAGATTGGGAAATTTTTATTTAAATCCGAAAAATTTTGCCTCGCTAGAAATTGGCGCAAGGCCCGCAATTCAAGGATTGAAAGCTTGTTACAAAGTTTCTGATTTTATTTGGAAAGAAATTAACGACCAATCAACTGACTTTAATTTCTACACAAAAAGACTGACACTTTCTAAAATTATTTTGCGCAGTTTCGCAGTTTTTGTAAAAGATCAGTCTCAAGATTTTACAGAGACGCAGAACTTTATTGATTCTCAAATCGAAAAAGTGATGAAATTCGAAAAACGCAAAATGCAGGTGAAGAAAGCTTTTAATGAAGTTTTTGTAAACGAAAACGGCGCATTAAAATCGCCAAAAGAATTAGTAAAAAATCTGCCTTTTTTTAGGCTAATAAAATTTAAATAAACATGTCTACAGCCTTTAATGTGGTGGATTTAGCCTTTATCGCTTTTACTTTAATTTTCGTTGCAACAGCTTTTTTTCGCGGCTTTGTAAAAGAAATTTTTGCGCTGGTGGGATGGCTTTTAGCTTTCGTCGGATCTTATCTTTTAACCCCTTACGTTTCGGATTTTTTTAATGTTTATTCGCACAATAAATTAGTCGCCGACATTTCAGCGCGTTGTGTGATTTTTTTGATTATTTTTCTTTCTTACACCTTTTCGACATCAGGCCTTTCAAGTGAATTAAAAGAAAGAATCCCAAAAGCTTTTGATCGTTCTCTTGGCATATTTTACGGGCTTGTAAAAACCCTAATCGTTTTTGGTTTTATGTATGCTGTGGCAACAAATGCTTTGGGATTTTTGTCGGGAAAAACTGTTGATGAATCAGCGCCGCAATTTCCGGCAATTTTAAAAGAGGCGAAATGCCACGACATTTTAAAAGGCTCAGCTGATGTTTTGAATCCGGCAGTGAAATTATTTTTTGATGCGGTGGTGAAAAATTTTGATCAAGTAATTCCAAAACCAAAAGGCGAGTTGGATGAAAAAATTGATGAAGTAGTTGGTGGCGGATCTGGTGCAAAAAGAATCGTGATTCAACCTGAGCCAGAATCGGTTCAAGATTTAGGCTACGAGAAAAAAGATATCGAAAAAATGAATCACTTAATCGAAATTATTGGCAAGTAATTACTAACTAAAAAAAGAGAAAAATATGTTCAGACTTACCGGAAAAAATGTTTTAGTAACTGGCGCAACAGGCGGCATCGGATCGGCAATTGCCAAGGCTTTAGCTAAGCAAGGTGCGAAGTTAGTTTTATCTTCAACCAAAGAAGAAAGATTGCAGGAATTAGCTGCCGAAATTGGTGGAGATGTAAAATATATCGCCTGCAATTTATCTGATGCAGTTGCGGTGGATGCTTTATTTGACAAGGCCGAAGAGCTTGTTGGTCAAATTGATATTTTGGTTTGCAATGCTGGGATCACCAAAGACAACCTGATTTTGCGCATGAAAGACGATGATTTTAATCACGTTTTAGATGTGAATCTCAAATCAACTTTCATCCTAAATCGCAACGCCATCAAAAAAATGATGCGCCGCAAATATGGTCGCATCATTAACATCGCGTCAGTTGTGGGCGTTACCGGAAATCCGGGACAGTGCAATTACGTTGCTTCAAAAGCCGGAATGATCGGCATGACCAAATCTTTGGCGCAAGAAGTTGCGACTCGTGGAATTACGTTGAATTGTGTTGCTCCGGGATTCATTCAAAGTCCAATGACCGACATTCTAAACGATCAACAAAGAGAAGCGATTTTAGCAAAAATTCCAGCTGGCAAAATGGGAGATTCTTCCGATATCGCCAAAGCCGTAGCCTTCTTAGCCAGCGAAGATGCTGGATACATCACCGGTCACACTTTGCATGTGAATGGTGGAATGTTCATGAACTAGAATTTTATTTTTTACAAAATGCCAACAACTCACAAAACAAAAGTAGCAATTATTGGATCTGGTCCCGCGGGATTCAGCGCCGCAATCTACGCTGCTCGCGCTAATCTTGAACCAATCATTATTAACGGCATGCAGCCCGGTGGTCAGTTAACAATTACAACCGATGTTGAAAATTATCCCGGATTCGCCGAGTCAATCCAAGGCCCGTGGTTAATGGAGCAAATGGAAAAACAAGCGATCCATGTTGGTACAAAAATTGTTCACGATCACATTATTGAAGTCGATTTCAGCAAACGCCCATTCAAGTTAATCGGCGAGTCGGGAGATATTTTTGAAGCTGACTCAGTTGTGATTGCAACCGGCGCTCAAGCGAAATGGTTGGGTCTTGAATCAGAGAAAAAATTCCAAGGTTTTGGCGTTTCTGGATGTGCCACTTGCGACGGATTCTTCTTTAAAAACAAAGAAGTGATTGTGGTTGGAGGAGGCAATAGCGCAGTTGAAGAGGCTTTGTATTTAACTAATCACGCTAAAAAAGTTTACGTAGTTCACAGACGCGACAGCTTTAAATCAGAAAAAATTCTGCAAGATCGTTTGTTCAAAAATCCAAAAATTGAAGTGATTTGGAACCACGCGTTAGATGAGGTTTTGGGTAGCGAAAGCCCAAAATCAGTGACTGGTGCGCGCCTTAAAAACACGGTTGACGGCTCAACGCGCGAAATGCCAATTGACGGAATTTTCGTAGCGATTGGTCACAAACCAAATTCAGATTTATTCAAAAAAACCGGCATTGAAATTGATGCTGAAGGTTACATCACAACCAAGCCAGACTCTACGACGACAAATATTGCAGGTGTTTACGCCGCAGGTGACATCCAAGATAAAATCTACCGTCAAGCGGTTACAGCAGCGGGAACTGGTTGCATGGCGGCTCTTGAAATCGAAAAATTTTTAGCACATTAATTATGACAAACGCACTGACCCTCACAATTGAAAAAAACGGCGTCGCAAATTTAAGTTTCGATTTGCCTAACGAAAAAGTGAACAAGCTCTCGGCTCCCGTTCTAGCTGAGCTTGAAAAGGCAGTGAATGTCATTGATGGCAATAAAGCGATTCGGGTTTTGATTATCACCAGCGCCAAAAAAGATATTTTTATTGCGGGCGCCGACATCAACGAAATCAAAGAGATTCGCGATCAAAAAGATGCATTTGAAAAAGTTTCGCGCGGTCAAAATATTTTAACAAAAATCGCTCAGCTAAAAGTTCCAACCATCGCCGTAATTAACGGCGCTTGTTTGGGTGGCGGTTTGGAGCTGGCTTTGGCTTGTCAATATCGCGTGGCAATTGCAGGCGCCAAAACTGTTTTGGGTTTGCCGGAAGTCAGCCTTGGAATTATTCCCGGATTTGGTGGCACGCAACGTTTGCCACAATTGCTTGGTTTGAAAGATTCACTTTCGATGATTCTTTCTGGCAAGTCGGTGGATGCGAAGAAAGCCTTTAAAATCGGGCTTGTAGATGATATTATTCGTGAAGAATTTTTAGAAGAAAAACTGGGACATTTCGTCACCGAAATTTTGAAAAGCGGTGCACGAAATATTTACCTGCAAAAAAGAAATGATGCGCGCAAAAAGCGTTTCATTTTTGAATCTTTAATTTGCGGCAGATTTATTATTTTTTACCTCGCCAAAAAAGATCTTTTTGAAAAAACCAAAGGCCAATATCCGGCACCTTTTTATGCTTTAGAAGTTGTCAAAAGAACTTACGGCAGAACCTACGGAGCCCGTGGATTTAAAGCTGAACTTGAAGCATTTTGCGAATTAGTAGTTGGCGAAATTTCAAAAAATTTAATCGAAATTTTCTTCACCAACGAAGCTCTAAAAAAAGATTCAGGAATTGAAAGTGAAGTTGAAGTTGCCGACATTCAAAACGCGGCGCTCCTTGGTGCGGGCGTGATGGGCGGCGGAATCGCTTGGCTTTTTGCAAATAGCAATATTGATATTCGTATCAAAGACATCACGCAAAATGCGATTGCTCTAGGCTACAACCAGATTGTTAAAGTATTTAATCAGCTGAAAAAAATTAGAAAAATAAATACCGAACAAGCCAACATGAAAATTGCCAATGTAAGCACTGGCCTTGATTTTGTTGGTTTTGGCAAAGCTGAATTTGTGATTGAAGCGGTGGTTGAAAACATGGCGGTGAAAAAAAGAATTTTAGCTGAGGCTGAAACTTACGTTTCAAAAGATGCGATTATTGCTTCAAATACTTCGTCACTTTCGATTTCAGAAATGGGCGCGGCTTTGCAAAATCCTGAGCGTTTTGCGGGGATGCATTTCTTTAACCCAGTGAATCGTATGCCTTTGGTTGAGGTGATTCGCGGTGCTAAAACTTCTGACAAAACCATTTCAACAATTGTTAAGCTTTCAAAAAAATTGGGCAAAACTCCGATCGTTGTAAAAGACGTGGCCGGATTTTTGGTTAATCGCATTTTACTGCCTTACATGAATGAAGCGGCTTATTTGCTGCAAGAAGGCGCTGAAGTTAAACGCGTTGATCAAGTGATGGAAAGATTCGGCATGCCGATGGGGCCTTTCGTTTTAGCCGATGTGGTTGGAATTGACGTTGGTGTGAAAGTTTCACATTCTTTGTTTGAAGCTTATGGCGAGCGTATGCGCGTTGCTGATGTGCTTGATGAAATTTATAATAATCACAAAGAGCTTTTAGGTAAAAAATCTGGAAAGGGTTTTTACATTCATCCAGAAAACCAAGAGAATCGCGAGATTGAGGCGATTTTAGCTACGGTTAGAAAAGCAAAAAACTTACATTCGATTTACTTGCACGATGCCGAAATTCTCGATCGTTGTATTTTGACTATGGTCAATGAAGCGGCGAAATGCTTGGAAGAAAATGTTGTTAAAAATGCCCGCTATCTGGATATGGCAATGATTATGGGAGCGGGGTTTCCGGCGTTTCGTGGTGGGGTGTTGCGTTACGCTGACTCACGCGGGATTGCTGAAATTGTGAAGAGATTGGAAGAGTTGAATAAAAAACACGGTGTGCGTTTTGAGATTAGTAAGTTGTTGGTTGAGATGGCGAAAGATGGGAAGAAGTTTTACTAATTTGACTAGTCAGGTTGCGCGTTACCTTAAGTTGTCACCCCGTCGAATGACGGGGTCCACAGCGATAGGAGTGCAGAAGTAAAGAATAAAATTCATAATTTTTGACGAGATGGACCCCGTCATTCGACGGGGTGACATCGCAGATGTGAATAGCTAACAAAAAATACCAACCCAGCAAATGAAAATCATCGGCATCGACCCCGGCCTCACCAAAACCGGTGTTGGAATCATCGAAGTAAAAAACAACACACTCTCTTTCGTTGCCTCAGAAACCATCTATTCAAAACCATCTGAACCTTTTGCTACAAGGCTACATCACTTCCACACCTCTCTCACTGAAATCATAAAAATTCACCAACCCGACATCGCCGCAATTGAAGAAACCTTCATCAACATGAATCCATCTTCATCTCTAAAGCTGGGGCATGCTCGCGGAGCGCTGATTTTAACTTTAAGTTTATGTGGGTTAACGGTGGCCGAATATTCAACAACCGCAGTGAAGAAGGCGATTGTGGGAGTAGGGCGTGCCGAGAAGGCGCAAATACAAATGATGGTAAAAATATTGCTGCCGAAAGCGAATTTTAAAACGGAAGATGAGGCGGATGCTTTAGCTGTGGCGATTTGCCACAATAATAATTTTAGATTTCCTAAGTAGTCGATGCTGAAGAACCCACTCTCCAAACTAAAAACTCCTAAGTCGATAAATTTTTAGTAAAAATATCTCCAATAAGTGGAGTAAAATTTGGATCACAAAATTCTTTAGTTTTTTGAGCCTCAGCAGTTTCCGGACGTGATTCAGAATCAGCCTCAAATTGTG
>CAIRMX010000042.1 GCA_903879805.1 uncultured Alphaproteobacteria bacterium
CTCCTTGAAAAGGAGGGGAGTTGCTTCAAATCGAGCTCGGACAAAAGCCCCTCCTTTTCAAGGAGGGGTTGGGGGTGGTTATTCACGAATTCGATTTACACATCTCACCCAAGAATCCCACCAAACTTAATCGGCGAAATTTTCTTGGCAAGGCCCGTGGCATCATCAATTTCAACGATTGTCGCGCACAATGTCGCCTCCCCCTTCGCCGGTTCCATTTTGGAAAATTTACGTTTTTGCAAAAACATTTTCAGCGGCACATCTTGCTGCATGCCAATCACCGAATCATAATCACCGCACATCCCCGCATCCGTTTGATAAGCCGTGCCACCTTTCATGACGTGACAATCGGCAGTTGGAATATGCGTGTGTGAACCAATGACGGCACTGACTCGTCCGTCTAGAAATTTTCCCATCGCCATTTTTTCCGAAGTGGCCTCGGCGTGAAAATCGACAAAAATTGCATCCGCCTCAATGCCCAAACGATTACTTTTTAAAATCTCGTCAACCGCTTCAAATGGGCATGAAACGTGATATTTGGTAAATACTTGGCCGAGCAAGTGGATGGTTAAAACTTTTTTCTCGAAAGCGGTGTTTAAAATTCTAACGCCAACTCCGGGACAAGATTTAGGAAAATTTGCCGGACGTAAAAGACGTTTTGTGTCATTGATGAAGCTGGTGATTTCGTGCTGATCCCAAATGTGATCGCCGCCAGTTAAAATGTCGGCGCCACAATTGAGCAATTCTTGATGAGCGCTGCGATTAATGCCAAAGCCGCCGGAAGCGTTGTCGCAATTAACGATGGTGAAATCGATTTGGTTTTCGAGTTTAATTCTTTGCAGATTTTCTGTGACTATTTTGCGGCCCACTCGACCAACAATATCACCGCAAAATAGTAGTTTCATTAGATTTGATTTGGCTTACTAACAGTTTTTAGATCTGACGCTGAAGCTGATGACGACCGATCTCCACCACCCTTATTCATACTATCACTGCTTTTTAATGTACTTAGAACATCATCCATCCCCTCTATTTGCCCAATCCTAGATTCCTTTTCAACCTCACCTTGAACAGTACTTATCTTATCTGACATGCCCTTAGTAGCTTCCTGCAAACTAGGATTTTCCTTACTAACCTCATCCAAAACTCCTTGGCAGTGCTTCATTAATTCTGGATCTTTGGTACCAGCAACTGCATCAACCATTTTCTGCAAGGCACTTACTAATGGATTTTTTTCTTCTTCACCTTCATTGCCTTCCAAACCTTCTGGACCAGTAGATTTTGGCTTAGCCGGAGATTCTGCAACTTCGTCAACCTCCACTCCTGCTTTACCTTTATTTGCAGGATTTTTTTCATTTTGTTGTGAGCGACCTCTCATAAAATCTTGCACACCTTTCATCACACCTTCTATCTGGCTCATCATTTCTGGAGAGAATTGCTGATCTGATGATTGTTGAGCTGATGAATTGCCACCAGATGTCACCTCAACTTCTCCTTTAGAATCTTCTTTCTTTCCCATTCCAAATAAATTTTTTAGAAAATCTATGAAGGTCGTCTTTTCTTTACCCTGTTCATTTTCCTGCTCTTCCCCTTCTTCACCCATACCGAGTTTTTTTCCCTTCTTCGGACCAGATTGACCACCCCCCATCTTACCGCTCAACATACTAGCAAAAGCGTTTGTGGCAGAAGCGATAGCTCTTAGAACAGCAGTTGCAACCTGCACAGCTGCTACAGCTAAATCAATTACAGCCCCGATTGGACCACCAATTTTGTCATTTTCCTTCTTTTTTTTCTCTTCTTCTGATTGCGAGGTTGATCCAGCACTAGTAGCTTTTCCATCTTCTTTTTCATTAAGGCCGTCCTGCGCTTTCTTTTTCTCTTCTTCAGATTCCACGACTGTATTATTAGTTTTATTATCTACTGGTTTCATAACGTTTGAGTAGTTTAAAATTTATCAAAAATTGTAAGCGCGCAAAAAATATCGACCAAGCCTAACTGTCAAACAAATTCACATTTGCCAGCTTGAATTTAAGAAATGATTTTCAATCATTGGTAACTCCTTCCTCACACATTTTTTTCCAAAAAAATTTTACAAAAAAACATGGCTAAAACTCTCTACGACAAAATTTGGGATTCACATTTAGTTTACGATGATGGCTCTTCGAGCGCGATTTACGTTGATCGCCAGCTGATTCACGAAGTAACTTCTCCGCAAGCTTTTGAAGGTTTGCGCATGACTGGCAGAAAACCACGTCGCCCTGAAGCACATTTAGCTGTAGCCGATCACAATGTTCCAACCACAACCGCTGATCGCGGCCACGGCACTAGCGGCATCAAAGACGCTACCTCACGCATTCAAGTTGAAACTCTCGAAAATAACTGCCGCGAATTCGGCATTAAATATTTTGATTTAGACGACAAAAAACAGGGCGTGGTTCACATCGTGGGCCCCGAACAAGGTCTGACTCAACCCGGCATGGTGATTGTTTGCGGCGATAGCCACACTTCAACTCACGGCGCTTTCGGCGCACTAGCTTTTGGCATCGGAACTTCTGAAGTTGAACATGTTTTAGCAACCCAAACTTTGATCCAAAGCCCAGCGAAAAACTTTTTAGTAAAAGTTGACGGCAAGCTTGGCGCAGGCGTCACCGCAAAAGACATTACTCTTGCCGTAATCGGCAAAATCGGCACTGCTGGCGCAACTGGTTGCGTCATTGAATATGCTGGAGAAGCCATCAAATCACTTTCCATGGAAGGCCGCATGACCGTGTGCAACATGTCGATTGAAGCTGGTGCTCGCGCCGGCTTGATCGCGCCAGACGAAATCACTTACGCTTACTTAAAAGGTCGCCCAATGGCGCCAAAAGATTTCGACAAAGCGGTGAAATATTGGGAGTCTTTAACTTCTGACGCTGGTGCAAAATATGACAAAGAACTTCACTTAAACGCCGCCGACATCGCACCACAAGTTACTTGGGGAACCAGCCCAGAAGATGCTTTGCCAATCACTGACAAAGTTCCTTTCCCTGAAAGCTTCGCTGACCAAGGCAAGCAAGAAGCAGTAAAAAGATCGTTGGAATATATGGGTTTAATCGCAGGAACTCCGCTTGAAGAAATTAGCATCGACAAAGTTTTCATCGGTTCATGCACTAACGGCCGCATCGAAGATTTCCGCGAAGCTGCAAAAATTTTAGACGGCAAAAAAATCGCCTCCAACATCAAGCTAGCAATGGTTGTACCGGGTTCTGGTTTGGTAAAAGAGCAAGCCGAAAAAGAAGGTTTGGATAAAATTTTCACCGCCTCCGGCTTTGAATGGCGCGAACCGGGATGCTCAATGTGTTTGGCGATGAATGCCGACAAATTGGAATTTGGCGAACGTTGCGCTTCAACTTCAAATCGTAACTTCGAAGGTCGCCAAGGTCGCGGTGGCAGAACTCACCTTTTGAGTCCAGCCATGGCTGCAGCTGCTGCAGTTGCCGGACATTTGGTTGACGTGCGTAAATTCTAATTAGAAAATGAGATGCTTTTTTTCTTCCGCTCTAAGCAAGAGCCCACTTCTCGCACCTACGATGTTACAGGCTCTTCTGGATTTTCCGCGTTACCTTTAAAAGCAAATCAAAAAATTTCCGACGATCAAGAATTTCAATGGACTGTCGGCCTTGTTAAAGATTTTGCAGCAATTTTTGCAGCGATGTTTCTTTCCGCAATTGGCTACGGAATTTTAATGGCGATGATTGCCCTCAAGCTTGAAGCCAATGTTAAAAATGAAATTTTAATGTCGATTTCTACCGCCACTCAAATTGGCGCCGGCGTAATATTTTCACGC
Source organism: uncultured Alphaproteobacteria bacterium (assembly GCA_903879805.1). Taxonomy (GTDB): domain Bacteria; phylum Pseudomonadota; class Alphaproteobacteria; order Rickettsiales; family UBA1997; genus UBA2645. Next base: position 3,827 of record CAIRMX010000042.1, read on the forward strand.
TTCTTACCCTCAATGGGGCGCAAGGCCGGAATGATTAACAGCATTTATTTTGGCTCAATTCTTTCAGCAGTTTGTTCGCTAGCGCTTTACTGGTATTTAGGATATTTCTTCTGGCTGGCGATGGTTTTTTGCATCGGAACTTCTTTCTTTATTTGCGGCGTTACTCGCGGCACCATCATGATTGATCTTGCTCCCACTCACATTCGCGCCATGGTGATTTCTTTTGGCACCATGTTGGTGGCAATTGGCAATAGCTTGGGACCGGTCATTTTAAAAGTTTTTCAAACCTCTGACAGCTTCGCTTCTTTCGCACTTGCCAGCGGGTTTTTCTTGGCTTCAATTACCCCGCTAGAGCGACTTAGAAAAGTTGACGCGGCGGTTCGCGAAGAGAAATCAATTGGGGTTTGGCGCTACATTAAAAACTCACCAAAAATCATGCTCGCCGCTTTTTCAACCAGCTTTGCCATGTCATCCTCCAGCGCCTTTTTAATTATTTACGGCATTAAAATCGGCATGCCCAAAGATGAAGCTTCGCTGCTTTTATCGGTGCTGCTTTTTGGCACGGTTTTCTACATCCCCGCCGGATATCTCGCCAATATTTTAAATCGCAGATTCATGATGATGAGCGCTACCGTTCTTTCTTTTTTCTGCGCTTTCGCTCTTTTCGCGGAGCAAGATTCTACTAAAATTCCCATCTTATTATTTTTGCTTTTCGGCTGCCTTGCCTGCGTAAAATTGCCTGCGGTTGTTTTGATTAATGAAAAATACAAACCCACTCAACGTCTCGCCGTAAACAGCGCTTTTACTAGATTTAGTTTGATTGGAAATATCTGCGGCCTCTTCGCCACAGGCGCTTTAATGAAAACATTTGGACCACAGGGATTGTGGATTTCAATAATGGCAATCTTGTCTTTCTTTCTGCTTTTCTGCTTCATCAATTACAGCAAAAAATTCCTCAAAAAAGAATTTAAACGCCAAGATTTTTCAATTTTTAACAAACACCAAAATGAGCAATTGTCAGACGTCTAACTGCCCGATCCGCAAATTTTTAAAAAAACTTTTTCGCTGCAAAAGCGAACCGGTTGTCGCTTGTGTCAATTTGCACGGCGTCATCGGCAAAGATTCAAAATTGTCTTCCGGGTTAAATTTTGAAAATGTCGCGCCACTTTTAAAACGCGCTTTTGAAATGAAAAAAGTTAAAGCCGTGGCACTTGCAGTTAATTCGCCCGGCGGATCACCGGTTCAATCCGAACTAATTTACAATTACGTTCGCGAACTTTCTGAAGAGAAAAAAATCCCAGTTTACACTTTCGCCCAAGATGTTGCGGCGTCCGGCGGATACTGGCTGCTTTTGAGTGGCGACGAAGTTTACGCCCATAATTCTTCAATTCTCGGCTCAATTGGCGTGATTTTTTCGGGCTTTGGTTTTGTTGATTTAATCAAAAAAATCGGCGTCGATCGCCGCGTTTACACGGAAGGAAAAAACAAAGCGATTCTTGATCCGTTTTTGCCAGAACAAGATGAAAATATTGAGATCTTAAAAGATTGTCAGCGCGACATTTTCGAAGGCTTCAAAGATTTGGTAAAATCAAGACGCCAAGGCAAATTAAAAGAGTTGGAAGAAAATTTATTTACCGGCGCTTTTTGGTCCGGCAAAAAATCTTTAGAGCTTGGACTAATTGACGGCATTTGCGACATGCGTAGCAAACTCAAAGAAAAATTCGGCGCCAGAGTTGAATTAGTTCAAATCACGGCAAAAAAAGGTTTGCTAAAAAGTTTCTTCTCAGAAAAGTCAAATCTTGCCAACAGCTTACTTAATAAATTTGAAGAACGAATGAGTTTTGGCAAATTTGGACTCTAATTTTTTTAACAAAAAACTTAAAATTTATGGCACAAAATAATCCTTTTGAACAACAGCCAGCTAATCCAGTCATCGACATGGGAAAAATTTCTTCACAAACACCAAACTCCCCAGATTCACAAAAATTAGTAGGAACTATTGCAAAAGGTTTCTCCGAACCACTACTAAACTGTATGGGCAAGCCAGTTGAGTTTAGCCCATCATCCACAATCGATCCATCTACCGTAATTCGAGTTTTACAAAACCTCCCAGAAAAAGGTAAATAAAAACACCCAAATCCCTCAATAAACTGGCTTTGCGGCCAAGTTTATTGCCCACAAAGCAGCAATCCAAATTTTTAACTTTTTAAACATGAACTTCTTCAAATCTTCCCTCGAAAATTCTGACTCTGCAATTTTCCACTCAATTCAAAAAGAAACTGACCGCCAAAAATATCAAATCGAATTGATCGCGTCAGAAAATATTGTGAGCAAAGCTGTGCTTGAAGCCCAAGGCTCAATTTTTACCAACAAATACGCTGAAGGCTATCCGCAAAAACGCTACTACGGTGGCTGTGAATTTTCTGACGAAATTGAACAAGCCGCAATTGACCGTCTTTGCCAACTTTTTGGTGCAAAATTTGCTAACGTGCAACCGCACTCTGGCGCTTCTGCGAATTTAGCCGTTTACCTTGCAACCATTCAACCAGGCGACACCATCATGGGAATGTCTTTGGCAGCTGGTGGACACTTAACTCACGGCGCACAACGCACAATTTCAGGCATGTGGTTTAAATCAGTGCAATATGGAATTCGTTTAGATGACGGCTTGATCGATTACGATCAAATGGAAGCTTTGGCCCGCGAACATAAACCAAAATTAATTGTCGCTGGAATTTCTTCTTACCCACGCATCGTTGATTGGTCACGTTTTAGAAAAATAGCTGACGAAGTTGGCGCACTTTTGATGGTTGATATGGCGCACGTTGCGGGTCTTGTTGCCGCTGGCCTTTATCCATCACCAATTGGTGTTGCTGACATTGTAACTTCAACAACTCACAAAACTTTGCGCGGCCCTCGTGGTGGTGTGATTTTGACAAATAACGAAGAACTGGCGAAAAAAATTAATTCTGCAGCTTTCCCTGGTCTTCAAGGTGGGCCATTAATGCATGTAATCGCTGCTAAAGCGGTTGCGTTTGCCGAAGCTTTGCGTCCTGAATTTAAAACTTACGCCAAACAAATCGTCGCCAATGCCAAAGTTTTGTCAGAAGTTTTGATGAAACGCGGCCTAAAAATCACAACTGGTGGCACAGATTGCCACTTGATGGTTGTTGATTTGACGCCACTTGAAACTTTAACCGGCAAAGAAGCTGAAAAAGTTTTGGAACGCGCCGGCCTAACCTGCAACAAGAATGCGATTCCAAATGATCCACGTTCACCTTTCGTAACTTCGGGTCTTCGTTTTGGCACAGCTGCAGGAACTACCCGCGGTTTTAAAGAGAAAGAGTTTGAAAGAATCGGCAACATGATTTGCGATTGCCTCGAAGGCTTCGTGAAAAATGGCGAAGAAGGAAATCGCGATTTGGAAACGAAGATGAAGGCAGAAGTTGCAACCCTTTGCAAAGAATTCCCAATCTACTAAATTTGGCCTGCGGCAACGCGCCACAAGGCGCGCGCCATGTTCGTGGGGAACCCCGGTCGTAACGACCTTAATTTTTTTCAAAAAATAATGTCTGATCCAATAAAGCTCATCACTTCAAAACTTTCACCTTACGGCCACCGCGTTGAGATGGTTTTGATCGAAAAAAATATCCCCTACGAAAAGCAAGACATCTCTCTGGCGACAAAGCCAGATTGGTTTGCAAAGGACGCGCCTTTGGGCAAAGTTCCCTTGCTTTACGTTGGCGATAAACCGCTTTTTGAATCAATCGCAATTTGTGAATATTTGGAAGATGCTTTCCCAGAAAATCCTCTGCATCCAAAAGATGCTTTGATGAAAGGTTGGCATCGCGGTTGGATGGAATTTGCCAGCGGCATCACCGCCGGAACTTTGGGCATGATTTTCGCTCAAAATCAGGAAGAATTTGATTTGAAAAAAGTTGAAATCGTCACGCGCCTTGCCGCCATCGACAAGCATTTGAAATTCAGCCCTTATTTTGACGGCGAAAAATTCTCTCTAGTTGACGCCTGCATGGCTTCAGCCTTCAAACCGCTGACTTTCATCGACAATAAATTTACTTTGGAAATTTTTGATCTTTACAAAACCGCCGCAACTTACGTTGAAAGTGTAGTTGCACGCGGATCTTTGCACAAAGCACTTCCGGATGATTATGAAAGTTTATTCAAAGGCTTACTTGAAAGAAAAAAATCTCACCTGTTGACGATGAGCTTTAGCTTGTAGATAGTCTCTAGCAATCGCAGCAAAATATTTAAACCCCGCGCGCTCAGGAAGTTCGCGGGGTTTCACTTTTTAAAAAATAAAAACATGAAAATCGCCAACACCAAATTAAAAATTAAACGCCACAACGAACTTAGAGTCGTCAAAGGCCATCCGTGGATTTTCTCCAACGAGATCGAAAATTTCCCTTCACTAAAAGGCCTCGAAAAAGGCTCAGTTGTTACAGTTCAAATCAATAAAGATGACGATTTCGCTGTCGCTTATTTCAACTCACACAGCTTGATCGCAGCGCGCATTTTAACTTACGATTTAAGCCAAGAAATTGATGAGGCTTTTTTCATTGAAAGAATTTCTGACGCTCTTGCTTTGCGTGAAAAATTCTTCGACAAACCTTTTTACCGCTTAATTCACTCGGAAGCTGATTTTTTACCAGGCCTTGTGGTTGATCGCTTTGGCGATATTTTTTCTTGCCAAATTTCTACCGCCGGAATGGAAAAACTTTCTCCACTTTTAATCGCTGCACTCGAAAAACTTTTCCCAAAAGCTGCGATTTTTTTTAGAAATGATGTTGAAAGCAGAAAGTTTGAAGGCTTGGAACTCTTCAGCAAAACCATCAAAGGCGAAATTGCCGACTCAATTGAAATTGAAGAAAATGGCTTGAAATTTGCGGTTGATGTCAAAGGCGGCCAAAAGACCGGCTGGTTTTTTGACCAAAGAGAAAATCGCAAATTTATCGGCACACTAGCCAAAGATTGCACCGTGCTTGACGCCTTTTGTTACCAAGGTGGATTCGGTATTAACGCTTTGAAAAATGGCGCTAAATCTGTGACTTTTATTGATTCATCGGAAGATGCTTTGGCACATTTAAAAACCAATTTGGCGCTCAATGATCTCGATCAGTATTCAGAAATTATTTGCGACAAAGTTTACGACATTTTGGAAAATCCACAATTTCAAGAAAGAGAATTTGACATCGTGCTGCTTGATCCGCCAGCTTTTGTAAAATCGAAAAAAGATTTTTTTGTTGGCTTAAAAGGTTACGAAAAATTGGTAAAACTTTCGGCAAAATTGGTAAAGAAAAATGGCATTTTGATGCTGACTTCATGCTCGCACAACGCGACTTTGAGTGATTTGTTAGCTGCTGCAAATGACGGATTCCGTAAGGCGAATCGCAAGGCAAAATTGATTCGCACGTCTGGCGCGGGGTTCGATCATCCGATTAATCCGGCTTTGAAGGAAAGTGAATATTTGAAATCGATTACGTTTTTGGTAGAATAGAAGAACTTTGTTTTAAAAAAACAAAATCTCCGAACTCCTTTGCTACAGCTAAGGAGTTCTTATCACTCAAAATTGTTCTTATATGCTAAAAAAAAGAACGGTTTCACGCTACTAGAGGCTGCTGTTGTTCTCGTGATAATAGGAGTAATCGCTGCCGGAGTCTTTGCCGGCACCAAGCTTGTAAAAAAATTTAAAATTGCTGCAGCGCAAAATCTAACCTTATCTTCACCAGTACATGGAATTACTGATTGGATATTATGGTTAGAAAGTAGTATGGATCAGAGTTTCAACGAGTCAGAAAGTAATAACAGCTCTTCACTCACCGCTTGGTATGATTTAAAGAACAGTGCTGCCAAAAATAATGCCATTCAATCCTCTTCGCCAAACAGTCCGATCTATTCCAACAGTATTAATTATATCCAAGCCGTAAAATTCGATGGTACTAACTCTTATCTAGATGTTGACGGTTCAGGGCTAAATAATACCGACTACACAATCATCATTCTCGAACAAAGAGATAGCGATAAAAACGGCAATTATTTTATCGGCGACGTCTCCTCAGCCAACGATTCAATTACTAACCGTAATCTGACTTTGGGCTATAGCGCGGACGGCAATATTCGTCATTCACAATCTAGCGACAATGTCTATACCGCCGCAGTTTCTCCCTATTCAGACTCTTTGGAAAAACCAAGAATCTTCACTTTTACTCGCAACAAATTAACCGGAAAAAAAATCTATGTTAACGGCATACTTGCCGCAACCAGCTCTGACACCAACAACCTTTCCAACTTATCCTCTATTAAAATTGGCAAAGATTATAATGGCCAGATTGGTGAAATAGTAATGTTTGCCCGTAACCTCGAAGATGAAGAAAGAAAATCGATTGAAGATTATTTAGGCAAAAAATGGAACAGCCCAATCCTAAGATCAGTAGCTGGCGGCTCTTGCACCAATGGCATGATTACTCTTACCGGATGCACCGCAACCTGCAGCATTCCAAGTGGCACCGCCGGAATATTATCTACTTCAGTTTCTGATGGATCAGGCTCTCTAACCTGCAATACTTCCAATCACTTTATCGGATCTCTTTCTTACACTTGCTCTAATAGTATACTAACCTTTAGCGGCGCCTCTTCATGTGCGTGCGACAGCGGTTATTATTTGCAAAGTGGTAGCTGTGTGCCAAACACCTGCTCAGTTCCAACGACTACAGGAATATCTGCCACTTCTGTGGCTGATGGTTCGGGTTCTCTAACCTGCGACACCTCAGCACATTTCACCGGATCACTTCCTTACACTTGCTCTAGTACTAATTTAACACTTACGGGTGCCTCATCTTGTGCATGTGCCTCAGGCTATTATTTACAAGGCAGTAGTTGCCTTCCAAATGGTTGCAGCGTTAGCATCACAGGTGCTAGCACTACGTCAGTCTCCCTAGCTTCTGGAACATTTAGTTGCGACCAATCCGGCTATTCAGGAACCATCACTTACACCTGTGGCTCTGGAACTTTTGATACACTTTATGCCTGCGCCAGCGGCAGCTCGACCCCGCAATGCAGCGGCGGCACGATTGATACCAGCACGGTAAGCGGATCCGTGATTCACAAATTTACATCTTCCGGCTCCCTAACCTGCTCTTCATCAAGATCAGCGCAAGTATTAGTAGTTGGTGGTGGCGCCTCTGGCGGTGCTGCAATAGCTCAAGGTGGCGGTGGTGGTGGTGGCGGTGGTGGCGTTGTTTATAGCTCATCTTATCCAGTTGGCACCTCAGCAATTTCAGTAACTGTTGGCGCCGGTGGTACTTCTGTGGCTACAAGAAGTAACGGAAATAACGGTGCTAATTCAGTATTTGGAACCATGACTGCTCTTGGCGGTGGCTACGGAGGAACTTGGAATGGTTCCACCACCACAAATGGTAATACTGGCGGATCTGGTGGTGGCGGAGGTGGCGCGTTTGGCGCATCTGGTGGATCTACAACCCAAACTGCTCAAACTAATGGCACCAGCTTTTATGGTAGCGCCGGTGGAACACCTATCAGCTCCAATCCTTACAATGCTGCCGGTGGCGGTGGTGCGGGTGGCGCGGGTGGAAATTCCAACGCGACAAATGGTGGAATTGGAGGAAATGGTATCTCTCACTCAATTAGCGGAAATGCTGTAACTTACGCAGCTGGCGGCGGCGGAAGTGGTGGTAACAGCAACAGAGCTGGTGGCGCTGGTGGGTCTTCCGGCCTTGGTGGCGCGGGTGGTACTGCTTACAGCACATCGAATGCTGGTGGCACCGGATCTTCGGCTGGCGGCTCTGCCGGTAATGGTGGTGGCGGATCTAACAATAATTCTTCGGGTGCTGGAAGTAACGGGATAGTAATCGTACGTTACATTGGCAGCTCAGTATCTTGTCCAAGTGGCTATTCATTATCTGGCTCAAATTGCATAAAATCATGCAACGTCTCAGTTGCGGGTGTCTCAACTTCATCCGTCACTGCGGGAAGCGGCTCTCTATCTTGCGATGCCGCAGGATATACTGGCTCGGTAAGCTATACCTGCCCTTCTTCAGGAACATTAAGCACCACCGGTTCATGCGCTTGCGCTACCGGATATACCGGCTCTAGCTGTAGTAGCTGTGCCAGCGGATATTCTATGGTCAGCGGCACCTGCCAAGTCAGCTGCTCTTCAGGATCTATAGTTGGTGTCAATACCACCACAGTCGCTGCTGGAACCGGTTCCTTGCCTTGCAACGCTACCAACTTCAACAGCGCAACTTCAATTAATTATTCATGCTCGGGCGGCAGTTTTTCTGTGACATCAGGCACCTGTAATAGCTGCGCTTCGGGATACACTTTTGCCTCAAATCAATGCTACCAAAATTGCACTATTAGTGGCATTAACGGAATTACCGCAGGCACCCCAGTAAATCACGGCAGTACTTCAATTACCTGTAACGCTTCAGGATATGTCGGAACCGTCAATTATACCTGTAACAATGCTTCATTTGCCCAAACTAGTGGATCATGCACGCTTTCTCCAGCTTGCACCGGCGGCACTATCGATACCTCTTCGGTTCCGAGATCAACCATTCATAGATTTACCTCAGCTGGAACTTTGACTTGTACAGCCACAAAAACTGGTGTGCAAATTCTGGTTGTAGGTGGTGGCGGTGGCGGCGGTAGCCATAGCTCAACACTTGGTGGTGGTGGCGCTGGCGGCGGCGTTGTTTCTGTTGTAAGCGCCTCTTTAAATGCAGCATCTTATTCGATCACTATTGGTAATGGCGGCAATGGCGGTGGCGGTGGCTGCGGTAGTGCTGGTGGAAGTGGTATTAATAGCACATTATCTGGCAGCGGCATGTCAATCACTGCCTATGGTGGCGGTGGTGGCGGCGGATGTAATCAAGGCAATGGTTCTAATGGTGGCTCAGTTGGTGGACATTCTTGTAACTCAAGCGGAGGAAGCGCTTCACAAGGTGCTGCTAGCGGAACTGGCGGCTCAGTTACTCTTTACGGAAATATCAGCGCCTCAACTGCACTATGCTCTAGCGGCAATGGTACGGCTGGTGGTGGTGGCGCTGGCGGAGCAAGTTCTGGACCTTCCGGCAATACTGCAGGCGCCGGTGGCGCCGGATTAAGCAATTTAATCACCGGAATCTCTCAAGTTTATGGCTCGGGTGGCGGTGGACAAGGCACTAGCGGGGCTGCGGGGGGCACGAATGCCGGAACGGGAAAAAGTGGAGGCGGCCGAACAGGAGGTGGAGCGGGTACTGATAACTTTGGCGGCGGTGGCGGTGGCGGCGGTGGCGTGGGAGGCTCAGGCGTGGTAATTATTCGCTACTAATTTTTAGGAATCGGTGTAATTAAAAAATGCTCTTAAGACATTGAGAGCATTTTTCGCAAAGGCGCTTCAGCTCTTATCCGCAAGCTTTCCTCCATTACCAACTCTCCACCACACCCAGATTTATCACCATATTTCATCACCAAATAAAGCTTCTCCAACGTGTTCAACTCCATGTATGGACAAGTGTTGCACAATGTACATCCCGCCCGATCCACAAAGGGACAATCGTAAAATTTACCAGTCGGATTCAAGCGCTTCATCTGATGGATAATATGCGGCTCCGTCAAAACGATGAATTCGCCACCTTGATTTTCTTCAGCAAATTGCAGCAAAGATGAAGTTGAGCCAATGTGATGTGCGTGTGCAAGCAAAGCTTCCGGGCATTCCGGATGCGCAATAACTTTAGCAGTTGGATGATTTACCACCAACTTCACCAATTCTTTCTCACTAAATTGTTCGTGAACGATGCAACTGCCATTCCACAAAATCATTTTGCGACCAGTCTCTTTCATCAAATAGCGACCCAAATGTTGGTCGGGCGCAAAAATAATTTCCTGATCCGCCGGGATTTGCTCGATGATTTTTTTCGCGTTAGTTGAAGTAACAATAATATCCGACAAAGCCTTGATATCAGCGGAGCAATTGATGTAGGTCACGACAATTGCTTGTGGATGTTTTTTGCGAAATTCAGCAAATGGAATTGGCTGACAAGAATCTTCTAAACTGCATCCAGCTTTTAAATCTGGGATTAAAACTTTCTTTGAAGGCGACAGAATTTTTGCAACTTCGGCCATAAATTTCACACCGCAAAAAACGATTGTGTCAGCATCAGTTGACGCAGCCTTGCGCGAGAGATCAAGCGAGTCACCAACGAAATCTGCGATATCTTGGATTTCTCCATCCTGATAATAATGCGCCAAAATCACGGCGTTTTGCTCGCGTTTCAAACGCAGGATTTCTTCTTCTAAATTTGTAGGTATTTCGTACATACTTATTTTTATTTAAAGGCCAACAATTCCAAAAACTTCATTTCGGGTTTTCACAGCAATCTCACTAGCCTGATTTTTTCCATCATCCAAAACCTGACGGATGTAGCTCGGATCTTGCTTAAATCGCGCCAAATTTTCTTGAATCGGACGTAATTTTTCGATCAAACTTTCAGCTAAATCATTTTTAAATTTGCCGTTTCCTGCTGTTTCATATTCTTTAGCAATATCTTCTGGAAGCCTACCTGACGCCGCTGAAAAAATATTCAACAAATTGTAAATTTCCGGTCTCGCTTCATCAAAATTAATTGTGGCAAGCGAATCAGTTTTTGCCTTCTTAACTTTTTTCAAAATCACATCTGCTGAGTCTTCCAAATTGATGCGCGACAAATCTGATTCATCAGACTTACTCATTTTTTTAGCGCCATCTTGCAGCGACATAATACGCTTCACCGCCTTTAAAATCATAGGCTCAGGCAATTTAAAATATTCGGTGCTGTAGCGACGATTAAACGCGCCCGCAAGATCACGAGTTAATTCAAGATGTTGTTTTTGATCTTCGCCAACTGGCACTAAATCTGCCTTGTAAAGCAGAATGTCGGATGCCATTAGAACCGGGTAGGAGTAAAGCCCGAGGTTGGCTTTTTTAGAATCATGATAAAATAAAGACATTTGATCTCCTTCTGGATCTTCAGAATCCTCTAATATTTTTCTAAATACTTTTTCACTTTTTACTTCTCCTCCTCCATCCACAAGGAACGACGTGTATTCCTTTTGCTCTTCGTTCGTTAATACTTTTTCTTTAGGAGTAATTTTATCCTTAAACTGTGTCATCCGATTCAACCATCCCATCGGCGTAATTGTTCCCAAAACCCACGCCAATTCTGCGTGCTGGGTCACTTCACTTTGCACAAAAATTGTCGATTTTTTTGGGTCTAAACCGCAAGCCAGATAAACCGCCGTTGCGTCGATCACATTTTTTTGTAGCTCTTTTGGATCTTGCGGCAAAGTAATCGCGTGCAAATTCATCACGCCAAAAATGCAGCGGTGCGTTGCTTGCAAGTCAATCCAGTTGGCGATTGAGCCGAGGTAATTTCCAAGATGTAAATTTCCTGTGGGCTGAATTCCTGAGAGAACTGTTTTCATGAAATTGAGTTTAAGATTTTTTAATTTAAGCGCGTTGACTGGACCCCGCAGTAAATGCGGGGTGACAAACTAAGGTGCGGAGTAAATCCCTCCTCGGTGTCACCCCGCATTTACTGCGGGGTCGAGTCAACGCGCTCAGATTTTATTTATACTTTCTAGCAAATCTTAAATTGCTTTGAAAGGCGCGGCACCTTAATTTCGCGATCTTGTAAGGCAAGTGGATGGTCGCTGGTTTTAACTTGGTAACAAGTTTGAAAACTAGAGGAAAGTCCGGACTCTAGCGAGGAAAAATATCAGTTAACGGCTGACCAGAATTTTGAATAAACTAGAAATTCTGAGGGAAAGTGTCACAGAGAATATACCGCTAAGCCTTCGGGCCAGTAAGGGTGAAAACGCGAGGTAAAGGCTCACGCGCTTGCATGGTAACATGCATTTGGAAAAACCCTATTTAGAGCAAGACCAAATAGGAGTGGCAAGTTCTTCAATGAACAGATGTCCTCGCCATCGTCACTCGGGTAGGTTGCTTGAGGTTAGCGGCGACGCTAATCCTAGATGAATGACTGTCGTTTGAGAAATCAGATACAAAATCCGGCTTATAGCTTGCCTTACTTACAACTAAAAAATTTTACGCATGCTTTCAACCAATCAAATCCGCACAAAATTTCTCGATTATTTCGCAGCCAATGGTCACGAGATTGTCGCATCTTCATCTTTAGTGCCGCATAACGACCCGACTTTGATGTTCACCAATGCGGGCATGAATCAGTTTAAAAATTATTTCACCGGCGTTGAAGTGCCAAAAGTTAAACGCGCCGTAACTTCACAAAAATGTGTACGCGCTGGTGGCAAACATAATGATCTCGACAATGTTGGTTTCACCGCTCGTCACCATACTTTTTTTGAAATGTTGGGCAATTTTTCTTTCGGCGATTATTTCAAAGAAGAAGCCATTTTTTACGCTTGGAATTTTTTAACCAAAGAGCTCGAGATCAACAAAGACAAGCTTTTGGTCACTGTTTATCACAATGATGACGTGGCTGCCGATTTCTGGAAAAAGATCGCCGGACTGCCCCAAGAAAAAATCATCCGCATCGCAACTGACGACAATTTTTGGTCAATGGGCGATGTAGGACCATGCGGCCCTTGCTCAGAAATTTTTTATGACCACGGCGATAAAATTTTCGGCGATGTGCCCGGTAGCAAAGACCAAGATGGCGATCGTTTTATTGAAATTTGGAATTTGGTTTTCATGCAATTTGAAAAACACAAAGATGGCAAAATGATCGAATTGCCAAAACCCTGCATCGACACCGGCATGGGTTTGGAGCGCTTAACATCTGTGTTGCAAGGAGTTCACGATAATTACGAAACTGATAGCTTCAGAAAGTTAATTTCTGAAATTCGTGCTTTGGGCGTTGCTTGAACAACCCCTTCCACCAGCATTAAATGAAAATTGATTTAATCGAGATCCGTCTAATTTTCTGACAAAATTTGCCTCATCAACAGGAGTGCATTTAAAAACTGTCCCAGGAAGTACCCTCTGAGAATCTCTTGACGGCAGATCTTTTTCTCTTTGCTGCACCTGATCTCTACCTTCAGAAGAAGCCGTAGGAATTCTCTCAATCATCTCTCTCAAACTTGGATTTGCAGTGATTACCGCATTTCTGGTATCTGGATTTGCCCGCTCTGACAAAATTGCCGTTAAAGAATTATTGCCACTCGCCGCCGCAATTTCCACGACCGTTCTAACGCCATCTTCTTTGTGATTAACATTAGCACCATAGCGCACCAATAAAAGCGCCAGAGTTGCTTGTCCATTTTGCACAGCAGAAGTAAGCATTGAATCCAAACCTTTCTCGCTCAAAGAAATTCCTAAAATTTGCTCTAAGGCCGTTCTCTCTGTTGATCTATCTTGTTTTGGCGCTTGCGATTGCTCTTTTGCAGTTTCGACAATTTGGGTTTTTTCCTTTTCTGATTCTTGTGAAATCTTAGCCTGAGCTTGCTCAGCTTCCTTCTTTGCAGCTCGCTCTTTTTGATTTGCTGCAGCTTGTCTTCTCAAATTATCACGAATTTGCAACATGCCGATTTGGTGAAATTCTAACGCAATTCCTGCTTCGATAATTTGACTTTGCTCTCTGGCTTGGCGCTGCACTTCTTTCTCAGCTGCTTGCTCTTGTGCGTTTGGCTTAGAATCGCCGCCACTTTGTTGTTCTTGTTTTTTTGTACCAATTTCTCGACCACCTCTTTCGCGGCCTCGACCACCTTCTTCTCTTTCTATTTCACTTTTTTTATTGCCCGCATCTTTGAAATCTTTTTTGGGAATATTAACTCCGGCTTCCACCAATTTTTCTAAATCTGCCGCTTTAGCCAAATCATTCTTTCCCGAAATCATCGTTGCAGCCACTGGGCTTAAGCCATTTTCACCCACCTCATTAAGCTTTTTTCCCAGATTATATTTGTCTAAAAAATCTGAAAATTCCTTCTTGGTTTTATCTATCGGCTTGTTGGAAGCACATGAAATAATAAAAATTTCCTGCGCTAATTTTTCAACGCGCTGTTCTCTTGCTTTTCTTTCTTTGCGTTTTTTTTCCTCTTCTTCGCGCGTTCCTTCTGTGGTTGTTTCTTGTGCTTTTTCTTTAGTGACCTGCTCTTCCATTTGACGAAGTTCTTGCACATATTCCCGCGACTTTCTTGGCAACGCCTCCAATATTTGCACGACTTTTGGATTTGCTTCTTTTGGATTTGGCAAAACAAAATCAGCCGCCGAAAAACTCGCAGCAAAATCTTTTAAATCTGTCAGATTTTGCGCAAATTCTAAATCTTCTTCCTGTGAAAATGGATTAGATTTTGTCATTTATTAATTTGATAAAATTATCGATGCCAAAAAGCGCAATGAACGAACCCATGCGCGGGCCTTGGTCTGAGCCAAGTAAGATTTGGTACAAAGCTAAAAACCAGTCGCGCATATTTTTTTCGTAGCCGTGATTTTTACCAACTTGGAAAACTAAATTTTGCAATAAAGCGCCGTCATTTTTTTGTTCGTCAGTGGCGTTTTCTATCACTTCAATTAGCTCGTGAAGCGCTGATTTTTCTGAATCGGTGGCGTGACGATATTTTTTATTTTTCTTAATGAAGTCGTCATAATAGTTAATCGCATTTGCCACCATTTTTGCCAAAAGCGGTGAATTTTCTTTTGAAAAACCATCCTGATATTTCGAAATAAAACCCCAAAGCACCGAGTCATTTTCAGGGTTGCAAGCGCTCGCCAAATTCAACAAAAGTGAATAAGTTAAACTAAAATTAGTTGTTGGAACTTTTCCTGAGTGAATGTGGAAAGCAGGATTATCAAGCTGCGCCGCCTCTTCTTGTCCGGCGAAAGCTGCAGCAAAAGTTAAATATTCATCCATCGCTTTTGGGATCACGTCAAAATAAAGACGCTTTGCTGTCTTTGGTTTTTGATACATGAAAAGGCTCATCGATTCAGCTGGTGCATATTTTAACCAATCTTCAACCGAGATGCCGTTGCCTTTGGATTTAGAAATTTTTTCACCGGTGTCGCTTAAAAACATTTCGTAAGTGAAATTGACCGGAGGCACACCGCCCAAGATTTCACAAACTCTGCGGTAAATTCTTTCGTTAGGTTGGTGATCTTTTCCGTAAATTTCGTAATCAACTCCAAGTCCAAACCAGCGCGCACCGAAATCGATTTTCCACTGCAATTTGCAATTGCCGCCAGTTACAGGAATTTCTTTTTCAGCGCCATTTGCGTCTAAATAAATGACAGTTCCTTTGGCTTTGTTGATGCCTTTAACGCCTTTATCGATAACGATGCCAGATTCTGGATCAATTGGCATGAATGGGCTGTAAGTTTCTTGACGCTCGGCGCCAAGGCTTGGCAACATCAAATCCATCAACTCTTCATATTTTTCAAGCACACGCAACATTGTAGAATCAAAGGCGCCGGACTTATATTTTTCAGTGGCGCTGATGAATTCGTAATCAAAACCAAATGAATCTAAAAAAGCGCGAAGACGCGAATTCATGTTGTGGCCGTAAGATTCGTGAGTGCCGAAAGGATCTGGCACCGAGGTAAGTGGACGACCCAAATTAGCGCGCACCATTTCTTGCTGCGGCACGTTTTCCGGCACTTTACGCAACCCATCAATATCGTCAGAAACACAAAACATGCGCGTTGGAATTTGCGGCGCGATGCAAGAAAAAGCGTAACGCACGAATGCAGTACGCACCACTTCACCAAAGGTGCCAATATGCGGCAATCCTGATGGGCCGTAGCCGGTTTCAAAAAGCACGTAGCCTTTTTCAGGAGTCTTGCCGCCAACTTTTTCTAAAATTCTGCGCGCCTCTTCGAAGGGCCAAGATTTGGATTCGATGTAAGATTTTTGTGAAATATTCATAATTTAATGTGTTTTTAAAAATTTAATTAGATCGGTTTTTTGCAATTTAAAATCATTTGCCGCCCAGAATTTTTTAGCCATTTCGATGGCCTTTCCAGCAGCTTGCCCCGTGAATCCAAGATTAATCACATCTTCACCACCTATTGGAAAATTTGGTAGGGAAAAGTTTTGCAAAAATTTAATATTTTTTTTGGAGTTAGAATTTTTTTGTAGGTCGGAATTTTTGGCTAAAGAAAGTAAATACAAATCGAGTACAAGATCTTTGTCGGCAAAAGCTAACAGTTGTTTGAGATCTCCCAGTCCCAACTCAAACCCACTGGACCCCGTCGTGAAGACGGGGTGACAAACTCTAGTTTGAGTTCCGTCTCGCCCCTCTCTCGGTGTCACCCCGTCTTCATGACGGGGTCCAGTCAACGCACTCAAAACATACAGAAAATATTTCTTTTCCAGATTTGTTGCGCAAATTTCTTGAGCAAAAATTTTTAAATCGATTTCTTTT
The DNA here is from genome assembly GCA_903879805.1 of uncultured Alphaproteobacteria bacterium. Classification (GTDB taxonomy): domain Bacteria; phylum Pseudomonadota; class Alphaproteobacteria; order Rickettsiales; family UBA1997; genus UBA2645. The sequence continues at coordinate 20,222 of CAIRMX010000042.1, forward strand.
TGTAGAAATAATACCGCGATTTTTAGGTTTTGCGTGGCTAAAAATTCAAACTCTTTTTCTAAGTTATAAAGTCGCTCCAAAGCTTCAATATCAAGCTTTGAACTAAAAATTGAATCAGCAATTTTTTGCTCTTTAAGAACTTTTAAAACCGCGATTAAATTTTCTTTTTTCGCACTCAAAAGCATTTTTAAAACTTCAGCGCGCACTCTTTCTTTCGATAATTTTTTCAGGTTTTCTTTTTCGATCACGCAAGCATCTAAACCTTGCACATCAAGCTCTGCAGCATATTGGCAACTAAATCTGAAGAAGCGCAAAATGCGCAAATAATCTTCTTCGATTCTAGTTTTTGCCTCACCGATGAATCTAACTTTTTGCTTTTGAATATCAGAAATTCCATCGAAGTAGTCGCTCACCAAGCCAGCCGAATCAAGGTAAAGCGCGTTAATTGTAAAATCGCGCCTCTGTGCATCTAAAAAATAATCACTGACAAATTCTGGCTCACAATGACGCCCATCAGTTTTGTCATCTTTGCGCAAAGTAGTAATTTCAAAATTCTTGCCAGCAACCACCGCCGTGATCGTGCCAAATTTGACGCCGGTTGGAATCGCCTTAATTTTATTTTTATTAATAATTTTGATGATTTCGTCAGGCAAATATTTTGTGCAAAAATCAAAATCATGAACTTCTTTTTGCAACAATAAGTCGCGGACCGCACCGCCAACAATGCGGATTTCTTCACCGAAAATTTGGAAAAGAGTTTTTACTTCTGGGGAAAATTTTTTGATTAACTCTGGATGCGAGAAGGTTTTTGGCTGCACTAGATTACCGTCAAAAACAAACCCAACTCGTCAGCTTTTCTAATCACCTCAGCCTTATCTAAAACCAACGTAGAGTTAGCTTGAATCGCAATGCCACCAATTCCCGAGGCAAATGCGTTTTTAATCGTTTCAACACCAATCGTTGGCATATCTGCTTTCATGCTTTGTTTGGCTTTTTTCATTTTCAACAACACCGCATCTTTTTTGTAATCAACTTTCAAAGTGGCACATCTTTTAATCATCTCGTCAGTGCCTTCCAGCGCTTCCACCGCAATGATTTGCTTTTGTGCAATTACTAAAGATTGCCCAACATCAAAATTAGAAAATGACTTAATCGCCTTCACACCAAGCGCAATATCTTCGAGATTTTCTTTACTTGGCTGATGGCGGGTAAGCGTTGATTTTGCTGAGATCACACAATCTAACAACTCATCAATTCGCAAAATTTTTAAACCTTCTTTTTCAAAAAATTTAATCACTGCACGTAAAACCGCGTCATCTCCCAAAATTTTATTAGCTAAAATTTTAGCCAGCAAAACCGCGCCACGCTTATCTACTTTTAGTGACGAAAAATTTGGTTTAGTAACGCCACCAATAAAAACTAAATTCTTAATTTCATTTTGATGAATCGCTGCCAAGAATTTTTCAACCTCGCCATAGCCCACAGTTATTGGGTTAAAAGCCGAGTAATCAATTTCATAAACCTCACCTTCCAGCAAAAATACTAAAAATTTGCGACCTTTTTTTTGGCAATCTTCAATCAACATTTTTGGCAAAGATCCGCGTCCGGCGAAAATTGCAAGTGAACCCAAATTATCCTGCATGGTTTAAACTAGCGCCTCCGTCGATAAATAAAATTTGCCCCGTAACAAAATCATTTTTGAGCAAAAACTCAATTGTCTGCAAAATATTTTCAACTTCACCTTTGGTTTTTAGAGGAATTTTTCTGATGAGATTTTGGGTTTCAATCGAGGGGTTTTTTTCATCAATTGAGTTCAAAATAAATCCCGGCGCAACGCCGTTAACTCTGATTTGCGGCGCTAATTCAAGCGACAGCATTTTAGTGAATTCCGCCAAAGATTTTTTACTTAAAAGATAGTAAAAATAACTAGTGTCAAAGCGGGCAATATTCTTGTCGATCATATTGATGATCTGAGCATTTTTTAGCGAATTTCTTTCGATATTTTTGGCGAATTCTTTGCTTAAAATGAGTGGTGAAATCAGGTGAGTATTTAAGTTATTCATCAGCTCCGCATCAGACGCATCAAGGAATTTCGAGCGAGTAAAAATTGAGGCATTGTTAATCAGCAAATTCCAATTCGAGAATTTTTTTTGCACCGCATCCGCCAATTTTTTGGCTTGCAGCGGATCACATAAATCACAGTGAAAAATTTCGCATTTCACACCAAAATCAGCGCGGATTTTTTCCGCCAAAACCTCCGCTTCTTTCTTCGAAGTTTTGTAACTAAGCGCAATATCAAAACCCATTTCAGCAAGAGTTAGCGCGATCTCGCGACCAATTCTTTTGGCCGCTCCTGTAATTAATGCTGTTCCAGATTTTTTAGCTTTCTTGCTCATCTTGTGATTTTCTGTGTTCAACAATTTTTTTGTAAAGCTCACGCAATATCTCTTCAACACCCTTGGTTGTCACACCAGAAATTGCAAAAACTTGCGGCTTAGCGACGCCCTGTTTTTTTAAGAAGGCTTTTAATTTTGTGGTTTTTTTCTTAATCTCAGCTTCGTCTAGAAGATCGATTTTATTGAGCGCAACGATTTCTGGCTTTTCCAAAAGTTCCGGACTGTAACCTTTAAGCTCGTCACGAATCACGCTGTAATTATCAACCACATCTTCGGCGGAACCGTCAATTAAGTGCAGCAAAACGCCGCATCTTTCAACGTGCTTCAAGAAACGATCTCCAAGACCGCGGCCTTCTGAAGCGCCTTTGATTAATCCTGGGATATCAGCCAAAACAAACTCATGACCATCAACGTAAACCACACCAAGTTGCGGGCGCAAAGTGGTAAAAGGATAATCAGCAATTTTTGGTTTGGCGCGAGTTGTTGCCGCCAAGAAAGTTGATTTTCCGGCATTAGGCATGCCGAGCAATCCAGAGTCAGAAAGCAGTTTTAACTTTAAATTTACCCAAAGTGATTCGCCAGTTTCACCATCTTGAGCAAAGGTTGGGGCGCGATTGGTTGAGCTTTTAAAATTAGCGTTTCCAAGTCCACCGCGACCACCTTTCGCAACAACAAATCTTTCGCCGTGGGTTTTCAAATCATACAAAAGATATTGCTCATCTTCCGAAAAAATTTGGGTGCCAACCGGAACTTTCAAAATCATGTCATCAGCTGAAGGGCCGTGTCTATTGGCTCCGTGACCACGAATTCCGCTTTTAGCAATGAAGTTTTGTTGAAAACGAAAATCGATCAAAGTGTTTAGATCTTTGATTGCTTCGAAAATAATGCTCGCACCTCTGCCACCATCGCCGCCATCTGGGCCGCCGTGAGAGATGAATTTTTCGCGTCTAAAACTGGAAGCGCCGTTACCGCCATTTCCTGCTGTTAAACATACTTTTGCTTCGTCGATGAATTGCATTAATTGCTCGCTAAAATGAATTTTTCTTCTTCTGAAGTTTTACCGCCGGCTTCACGCACTAGCAGCAAAAACGGTCTCAATAATTCGTAATTTTTCTTTTTGAATAAGGCCATTTCAAGACGTGATGCTGCGATATAAGCCACATCCAAAGTTCTGCATCCGTAGGTGCGCATTGAGAATTTTTTGTCGCCCATTTTTTCAGTAAGCATGTTTTGATCTTCGCTGGCAATTACTGGAACATCACTGCCCGCTCTTTTAGAAACGCGGATGCGGCGGTTGTTCATATAAGCACCAAAACCTTTTTCGCAGTAGTAAGTTTCACTGCCGAAAATTTTGCTAATCGCCACTGAGATTGATTCTTTTTCACCATTTTCACTGCGATGTTCAAGCGCTACGGCAACAGTAAAATCAGGGTTTGAGCGCGTTAGGTTTTCGAAACCATCAATTGGAAAAATCACGTAAGAATATTCCGCATCTTTACTGCGAATAATATTTTGTCCGTCAGAGAAAATCAGATTGTAATCGGGTCTAAATTTTGAAAGATCGTCAGTTAAAATTTGACGAACGCGATTGTAGCAAGATGTTGCAAATCGACTGGATGATGCCGGATTTGATTGCAAATGCTCCAACTCGTTAAAGTCGCGCGACATGTGCGCAGTAGCTTTTTCAATGGCTTTAATGATGACGTTTAAATTTGCACTATATCGCATTAGTATTTTCTGATTTGAAAGTTGAGATTGAGTTCGGGGGTTTCTGATAGGCTTCTTACAGGCTTGGTTGAAAATTCCAGATTAGTTTCTGCTAAGCCAGACATTTTTACGAGGCTGTGGGCGCAAAAATTTTCATCGTCACGCTTTTCAAAGTCGGAGCGATAATGCGCCCCGCGGCTTTCGCGACGATTTAGCGCTGAAAAATTGGCAGCAAGTGAGTTTAAAAATAAATTCTTCAACTCGAAATAAGCGATGAGTTCTTCGTTCCAGAGCAGAGTTTTGCTGGTAATTTTGTAGTTTTTGAAAATTGCAAAAAGTTGCAAAGTTTTTTGCAAACCTTCTCTCAACAATTCTTCTGTGCGAAATACTCCGAGATTTTTTTCGTTATTTTCTTGGAGTTGGCGTTTGATTTGAGATAGACTCACGTCTGAATTCGCGCCAAAAATCTCTTTTAATTTTTCAATCTTTCCTGCGGCAATTTTCTCCGCCAAACCTTTCGATTTTTCAGAAATTTTCTGCGCCGCTTTTTCACCAGCGATTTTTCCAAACACGATCAAATCAAGCAGAGAATTACACCCCAAACGATTCGCCCCATGCACTGAAACACAGGCCGTTTCACCAATTGCCATTAATCCCAAAACTTCTTTTTCGCCATCAAGCACCATGCAATCCAAATTTGTTGGGATGCCGCCCATGGTGTAATGAGCAGAAGGCGCTACGGGAATTAAATCTTTTTTTACATCCAAACGGGCAAAGTTTTTTACTAATTCAACGACACCGGGAAGCTTATTTTTCAGCACTTCGTCATCAATGTGGCGCAAATCTAAATTGAGAAAATTTTTGTTTTTTCCGGCCCCGCGACCATCGTGAATTTCGGCTGCCATTGCTTGCGAAATCACGTCGCGCGACGCCAATTCCATCATTTTCGGCGCGTAATTTTCCATGAAACGCTTGCCTTCCGAGTTAAGCAAATAGCCGCCCTCGCCGCGCGCCGCTTCGGTGATTAAAAAGCCATTACCATGAATTCCGGTTGGATGAAATTGCACAAATTCCATATCTTGCAGCGCCAGACCTTCTTCAAAAACTAAAGCCGATCCGTCGCCACTACAAATCAATGATGAGGTGGTGTTGTGATAAATTTGGCTGTAGCCGCCAGTTGCTAAAATGATGATTTTGCTTTCGAAAATTACTAACTCGCCAGAATTTAAATCAATCGCCAAACAGCCGTGGCATTGGCTTGATCCTTCCATCAAAAGATCACTAACAAAAAATTCTGAGAAAAATTTAACGCCACTTTTTAGCGCTTGTTCGTAAAGCGTGTGCAAAATTGTGTGGCCGGTTTTGTCTTTAGAATAGCAAGCGCGGTAAGCCAAATCGCCTTGTCCGAAATTAGTGGTTTGAGCACCGTAAGCGCGTTGGGCAATTTTGCCATTTTGGTCGCGCGAAAAAACCACGCCCATTCTTTCAAGCGCCAGAATTGCTGGTTCGGCTTCACGGCAAAGCAATTCAACCGCATCGGTATCGGCCAAATAATCGGCACCTTTTAGCGTGTCGTAAGCGTGCCATTTCCAATTGTCATTTTGAACATTGCTTAGCGCCGCATTGATTCCGCCTTTGGCTGCAACCGTGTGACTATTGGTTGGAATAACTTTGCTAATCACCGCAATATTTTTGGCGCCAGAATTAATCGCCGAAATCGCCGCCATTAATCCAGCGCCGCCCGAGCCAATAATAACAATGTCGAATTGATGTTTTGAGGTTTTAAAATCCACTTAGGAAAAATTAGGAATTAAGAATTAGGATTTCACAGTTTAGAGTTTTTTCATCGATAATTCAAACACTCTTTTACTTTGATCAAAATCATTTTCTGCGCTTTAGACGAAGCGCAAAATTTAAAAAAATTACTGGTTAATCTTAGTCACGAAATGCAAATTTCGCATCCCGACTTTGAAATAATCGCCTGCCTTGATGGCAGCAAAGACGACTCTTTCGAGCTGCTTTCGGCTTTTGCTAAATTTCATCCGGTTAAAATTTTACCACTTAAAAATGAAAGAGGTTTGGGTCTAGCTTTTAAAAGACTTTTTTTAGATGTGATCGAAAATTCTGCTGATGATGATTTAATAATTTCTCTTGATGCCGACAATACTCACAATCCGGAACAGATTTCGGAGATGATCGAGCATTTTCAAAAAAATAATCTCGATTTACTTGTGGCGTCGCGCTTTTGCAGCAAAAGCACCATGAATGATTTTCCGCTGCGACGCAAATTAATCAGCAAATCAATTTCTATTTTGCTGCAGAATTTATTTTCAGTGCGGAAAATTTCTGGCGAAAAATTGCAAGATTTCACCAGCGGTTACCGCGTTTACAAAGCAGAAAAATTAAAAAAACTTTTTGCCCAGCAACAAAATCAATTCATCACCGAGCCAGAATTTACTTATACTTGCGAGCTTTTGATTAAATTAGCGCGCATCAATTGTCGCACTGATGAAATCGCCATTTCTTATGACTACGGAAAAAAAATTGGTGCCAGCAAATTACGCCTCATGCGAAATTTTTGGCGACTAATTATTCTACTAGGAAAGTTGATGAAGAGATAAAATCTTGCCAAAATATTTTGCCTTACGTTAAATCCCTATCCATTACACCTCACATTCAACTTTAACTTCCCCCAAAAAATGATACAAAAAAGAAGAGTTGTCGTCACCGGCATTGGTGCTGTGACGCCTTTATCAGCAACTGCTGAAGGCACTTGGAAAAAACTCATTAATGGCGAGTCAGGAATTGGCAAAATCAGCCTTTTCGACACTACTGATTGCCCGTGCAAAATTGCCGGCGAAGTAAAATATGGCGCTGAAGGCGACACTAATCCTGATCTTTTTTACCTCGACAATTTCGTTGACCAAAAAGAACAAAGAAAAATGGATCGCTTTATCCATTTCGCAGTTGCTGCCGCAGATCAAGCAGTTGCTGATTCTGGCTGGATTGCCGAAACTGACGAACAAAAATATCGCACTGGAATCATGATGGGTTCTGGTATTGGCGGACTTCCAGCCATCGAAAAAACTACTATTCACATGAAAGAAAGAGGTGTGAAAAAAATCACGCCATTCTTCATTCCTTCAAGTTTGATCAATTTAGCTTCCGGACAAATTTCAATTAAACATGGCTACATGGGACCAAACCATGCCGTGGTTACCGCTTGTGCTTCAGGAACTCACGCCATTGGCGATTCTGCTCGCATGATTGAATATGGTGACGTTGACGTAATGATCGCCGGTGGCGCTGAATCAGCAATTTGCGAAGTTGGCGTTGGTGGGTTTGCGGCACTACGCGCACTTTCAACTGCTTTCAATGATAATCCTACTGCCGGATCTCGCCCTTGGGATAAAGCCCGCGATGGTTTCGTAATGGGTGAAGGCGCTGGTGTTGTGGTTTTGGAAGAATATGAACATGCCAAAAAACGCGGCGCTAAAATTTACGCTGAAGTTGTCGGCTACGGAATGTCGGGTGACGCTTATCACATCACGGCTCCCGAAAGCACCGGACGTGGTTCAACTTACGCTATGAAATTGGCTTTGAAACATGCGGGAATGAACCCTGAAGATATCGACTACATCAATGCTCACGGCACTTCAACACCACTTGGTGATGAAATTGAAGTGAACTCAGTTAAGAAAATTTTTGGCGATCACTCTTACAAACTTTCAATGTCTTCAACCAAATCAGCAACTGGTCACCTTCTTGGTGCGGCTGGTGCGATTGAAGCGATTTTCTCTATTTTGGCAATGCGCGACAATGTCGCTCCTCCAACCTTAAATTTGGAAGATCCATCTGAGGGCTGCGACATTGATTTAGTCGCAAAACATGCCAAGCAAAGAAAGATTGATGCTATCATGTCTAACTCCTTTGGCTTTGGTGGAACCAACGCTTGTCTAGTTTTAAAACGTCCTTCATAGCATGAAAAAAAGACTCTTCACCATCTGCGCCGGTTTCTCTGCTGTAGTTTTTTGTTATCTGCTTTTGCTGCTTAGCGTAATTATGTATTTTAACGCGCCGAACAGCTATCATCGCGATGATAAAAGATTCATCATTGAAAGCGGCATGACGCTACGTGAAGTTGTTGAAAAACTACATAACGACAAAATCGTTAAAAACCCGACTGCCTTTCTTTACATTGCTCAGCTAATTAAAGGCCTAGATCCAAAAGTTCGTTACGGCGAATATTTCTTCGAAAAAAACATCTCTTACTACAAAATCCTCCACAAGATGACGAAAGGTAATATCTTCTTTCGTAAAGTTACCGTGGCTGAAGGTCTTTCCAGCAACAGCGCTCTTTATGCTATCGATCACGCTAATGGTTTGATCGGACAACTTCCTGAGCGCATTAAAGAAGGCACTCTTCTTCCCGAAACTTATTTCTACTCTTACAACGACACCAAGATCGGCGTCGTTAAACGCATGCAAGACGCCATGCAAAGAGCAATAAACGAACTTTGGGAAAAGCGCGATTTAACAATTCCGGTTAAAAGCAAAGAAGAAGCTTTGATTCTTGCCTCAATCGTTGAAAAAGAAACCGGCATCGAATCAGAAAGACCAAAAGTCGCTTCCGTATTCATCAACCGCTTGCGCAAAAACATGAAGTTGCAATCAGATCCAACCACCATTTATTCCTTTACCTTTGGCGATAAATCTTTGGAAAGACCAATTAAAACTAGCGACCTCCAAAATAACTCACCTTTCAACACCTACCACATTTTCGGCTTGCCACCTGCCCCAATTTGCAATCCCGGACTTGCCTCAATCAAAGCCGTTTTGAATCCGATTCAAACTGATTTCATCTTCTTCGTGGCCAGCGGTAGAGGCGATCACGCTTTCTCTGCAACCCTACAAGAGCACAATGCCAATGTCGCAAGATATCGCAGCATCATGCAAAGCAGAGAACAAAAAGCTCCGGCTGCAGAAGGCGCTGCAGCTCCTGCAGCACAACCAAGTGAAGCTGCTCCAGCCAATTAATTAACTCCCCCTCTGGTGTGTCACTCCGTCGAATGACGGGGTCCACAGTGCCACAAACTCAGTAACGAAATGGACCTCGTCATTCGACGGGGTGACACCGAGAATGAAAAGTGACATTGGAGTTTGCGAGAAAAGAACAAACATCTCAAAAACTCATGAATAACCTCAACCTCTCCCAAACAGTTCAGCTTCAACAAAGCGCCTCTGACCCTAAAAATTCAGCTTGGGTTTTCGCGTCCGCAGGCTCCGGCAAAACTAAAATTCTCACCGATCGCGTTTTAAGACTTCTGCTTGATGACATTTCTCCGAGCAAAATTCTCTGCCTCACCTTCACCAAAGTCGCCGCCGCCGAAATGCAGCATCGTATAAATTCTGAATTGGCGAAATGGATTTTGTGCAGTGACGAAGAATTAGTAAAAAAACTCAGCGATTTAAGCGGCAAAAATCCAACCCAAATTGACCTGAAAAAAGCGCGAACTTTATTCGTCAAAATCCTCGATGAAGAAGCTAAAATCAAAGTTCAAACCATTCACTCTTTCTGCCAGACTTTAATCAAAATTTTTCCATTTGAAGCCAAGGTAAAACCAACTTTTGAAGTGTTGGAAGAAAATCAGGAAAAACTGTTACTCAAACAGGCGCAAAAAGAAGTTTTGAAAAAAGCGCTGACCAATCTTGAGCTGAAAAACTTAGTCCAAAAAACTAACGCCAAACTTCACGAAGAAAGCTTTACTGGCCTTGTTGCGAACCTTTTAAACAAAAAAGAACAACTCAACTCTTTGAAGGAAAATTTCTTCGGAATTGAGAATGTGATTGCGGAAATTTTTAAGAATTTTTCGGTGTCAAAAAATCAAGCTGATGCAGAAATTTTTGCTGATTTTTTAATCCAAATTAATCGCGCCGAAAATTTTGCTCTAGCCTCTCGCTTAGAAGCAGGAAGCTCCTCAAAAAATGCGGAAACTGCCACCAAGATCAGAATTTTTTTAGATGATCCAGTTTTAGAAAATTTCGAAACTTACAAATTAGCTTTTTTCACCAAAGAGAATGAGCCACGTAAAATTTACGGCGAACCAGCAAAAGATCAGATAAATCTTAGCTTCATGACCGACTCTCAAAAAATTATTTTGGATTTTTTGGACAAATTAAACTCACTAAAAATTGCCAACGACACCGCCCTGCTTCTACGTTTTGTCGATCACATTTTAGAAAATTACTCGCAGCTAAAAAAACAAAATTCCGTTTTGGATTACAACGACCTAATCGTTGAAACCAATAGGCTCTTAGCTAATGCCGATTTTTCCAATTGGGTAAAATTAAAAATGGATGGTACTTTCGACCACGTTTTAATCGATGAATCACAGGATACTAACCACCAGCAATGGAATATTATTAAAGCGCTGAGCGAAGATTTTTTTGTGGGAGAAAGTTCGGCCAATAAAAATCGCAGCATTTTTATTGTTGGTGATGAGAAACAGTCGATCTACAGTTTTCAAGGCGCTGAGCCCAATATTAGTGCGGAAATTTTTGAGTTTTTTGCGAGCAAACTTGGCGGCAATCTAAAAAAAATTGAGCTAAATAATTCTTTCCGCTCTGGCGCAAAAGTTTTGCAAGCAGTTGACCAAGTTTTCTCTGATCCAAAAAGAAAACACGCCATTAGCAAAGTATCGGAATTTTCCGAGCACAAACCAATCCGCGACGCCATTGGCAAGGTTGAAATCTGGCCGCAAATCCAAAATGAAAAAGAAGAGAAAAAAGAAAAAAGCTACGAGTGGCAAATTGATTTTACTGCCAAAAAAATTCCGCAAGAAGAAGAGATTTTGGCCGAGATTATTGCGCGAAAAATTAAGTCACGAGTCGAGCTAAAAGAGCTAAACTACGGCGATTTCATGATTCTATTGCGCAATCGTACCAATGGTTTTGACCGCGCCTTAACTAAATTTTTTCACCAATATCAAATTCCTTTCACTTCCGTTAGTCGCGTGAAATTTAGCGAAAGCCTGTTGATTCAGGATCTGCTTAGCGCTGCTAAATTTGTCACTTTGCCACAAGATGATTTAAATTTGGCCTGCCTTTTGAAGTCACCGATTTTTGAAATGTCGGAAGAAAATTTACTAGAAATCTGCCTGAAAAAAAATGCCGATGAAAGCACTATTTATCAGGTTTTAGAGCATTTGCCAAAATTTTCTGAAGTTAAGAAAAATCTCGAAGAATTAATCACCAAATCGCAAAACCTCACCTGCTTTGAGTTTTTTTATTTTCTGCTTCACGAAAAAAATCATCAGCAAAATTTCATCGCGCATTTTGGGCCCGAAAGCGTGGAAATGCTGGATAAATTTACTTTAAGCGCCTTCGATTTTTCGCAGAATTTCTCTCCAAATTTGCAAAAGTTTTTAGAATTTATTGAAAGACTCGATCCGAGAATTTCATTGGCGTCAGAAGAAGATAACCGCGTTCGAATCAGCACCATTCACTCAGCAAAAGGTCTGCAAGCCCGCGCCGTAATGGTTCCCGACTGTGCTTATAATTTTAATCAATTGCTTAGCGCTAAAGAGGAAATTTCTTGGGTGGAATTTGGTGGCGATAAATTTCCACTTTGGTGCCGAAAAAAAGATGATGAAAACCGCTACTTAAAAAAGCATCGCGCCGAAAAATTAATTGAAGCGAAAGAAGAATATTTACGCTTGCTTTACGTAGCAATGACGCGCGCTGAGGATGAGTTATATGTTGGAGGATTTGGTAATTCTTCAGATCCAGAATCTTGGTATGAGGTGGTGAAGAATTCGGTTACTTGTGGAGAAGTTGTGACGAAGGAAAAGTTTTTTGAACCGATCACTCTCACCCCAAATGTCATGCTGGGATTGTCGAATGGTGATTCAAGCCCGTGTCCAGAATCACCATTCGATAGGCTCAGGGTGACATCTAGTGGGGTTACGAAATCAACCCAAAACCAAATCAACCACTCCCAAATCAAAGGCCGACTCGTTCACAAAATTTTCGAAATCATCGGCAAAAATTTCAGCGCCGACAAAAATTGGCTGCTGCAATTAGCTGAAAAAATTATTCAAAAAGAAGAGTTTTTAGACGAGAAAGAAAAAAATAAAATACAGCACGAGATCTCTGAATTCATGGCTAGCGATCAATTTGAAAAACTTTTTTCAGGCAAAGTGAAATGCGAAATTGAACTTGCCGGAGAAGTCGAAAATAAAAAAATTCTCGGACGAATTGATCTGCTAGTTGAACGAGAAAATGAAATTTTAATCATCGATTACAAATCGGATGAAGCCTTGCCAAAAACAACTCCGCAGCATTATTTAAAGCAGCTAGAAACTTATGCAAAACTAGTAAGAAATCTTCACCCCAACCTGCCAATTAAAACCGGAATTTTTTGGACAGGATTTTTGAAATTAGAAATTTTTTAGAATTTGATTTTATGCCAATCAAAACCAACAAACAAATTAGTAAAATTCGCACCAATCTTCCCAAAATTATCCCTCAATCTAAAACCAGACTTCTGCAACAATTTTTAGATGAGGGTGAGCATGAAGTTGAAGAAATTGAGATAACATTAAAACCTCACAATCCCTATGAATATGGTAGTATAGGCTTCCATGCTGCATTCTCCATCCCAGAGCAAAGTTTAGAATCTCTATCCACCTCTTTTGGATCTAAAATTTCGAAAAAAGATATTAGGAGAATTTTTGCAGAGATTGTAGCAATTATGCAAAACCCAGAATCCGTTGCCAGACATTTAAAATCTTTGGATGATGCAATTGGAACAACAATTGCACCTCTTGAATATGGCGAAGCAGATTTGCCACAATATTTGATTCCCGCTCGCGGATATTTTATTGCCGGCCCTCCTCCAGAAAATTATCAACCGCGCAATCAAGGTCGATCTTTAGATCAAGAATTATTGAAGCGAGAAATGGCTCATGGCATTAATATGGAAGGTTTTACACCAAAATTCGTCGGTCTGATCAACCGCAACAAAGCTAATAAATTTGTAACAGACGGACATCTTTTTTCAGAAGATGCGCAAGTGCAAAATTTACTAACTTCACTCCAAATATTCTCACAGATTACATCACGAAGTTATTAGAAATGCCGTAGAAGCAGGAGAGATAGATTTATCAATTGGCGATAACAAAACATTGAGCCAGAGAGAATTATTAATACTACTAACAACCTCCACCACGAGCAGATACAGTCTCTGGGATCGCTTGATTGACTCTCTAGACGATAGTTTAATTCCAACTAGGTCAGAAACATCTACGGAAGATCCTTTTAGCACTCACGAAAAATCATATTCTGTCGAAAATTTTTCATATAGCAGCAGATCTCCTTTTACTATTAACTCTCTAATCACTTGATTCGGCGTAGATTTGGGTGTACCAAATTTACAGCATTATCTTCTCAATAGTCATTGGAAGGAAGCGGCTCAAATGGTGGAAAAAGCAAGAGAGATAATTAAAGAAGATAGAGGCGCGGCAGCAAATGCGAGTAAGTTTGATCCAGTTGAGGCTTTGATTAATTTTCAGATCACACCTTATTCAAAACTTGCGGGACAAATTTATAATGAAAGCGGTAACGAACTTAGAAAATTAAGAAACAAACTTTTGCCAACAACCTTCCAAACAGAAACCCCAACAATTGCTACCGACTTTTCTAGCCTCTACACTAGCTGCATGAAATCGCTCGCAACCATTGGATATATCGGTCCTGGATTTGTTGGGCCATCACCCCTAACCACCTCTCCGCAGCAAGCAGAAAAATCAACAAAATATCAACCATATCAACAAGAGACTCCTGCTAGTCAAATTGTTGTGCCTGCATTGTTACAAGCTATTTTGCCATCATTACCAAAATCTTCAGATAGCATTGATAAAGGAATCAAAAAGAAAACTTCGGAGCCAAAGCCATTAGGCCGAACTCATGAATCTATGGATGCTTATGCCGCAGAAAAATTCAAAACTGCTAAAGAGCAGCAACCAAAACCTCAACCAACAAAATTCAGTCTTCGTAGCTTATATCAAAGACCTCGAATTTCGCCTACAACTCCAATCGTAACATCTCTTCAAAGCTTGGACGACGTCTAATCACACTAAATTTATCACCATCAACCAAAACTTCCGGAATCATCGGGCGGCAATTATACTCGTTTGACATTGACGAGCCGTAAGCACCCGCCGAGCAAAATGCCAGCAAATCTTCCGACTGTGGATAAATCATGGCGCGATTTGCGGCTAAAATATCGGTGCTTTCGCACACCGGACCCGCAAGGTCGTAAGCCATTTCGACACCATATTTTTTCGCAACTGGCATGACTTCGTGGTAAGATCCGTAAAGTCCTGGACGCATCAAATCATTCATCGCGGCGTCAATTATCACAAAATTTTTCACGTCAGTTTCTTTCAAAAACAGAACTTTGGTAATCAACAAACCTGCGCTGCCAACCATTGCTCTGCCTGGCGCGATGGTCACGCTAACGTCCAAACCTTCAATCACGTCTTTGATTAATTTGGCGTAATCATTGAGCAAAAGTGTGTTTTCGTTTTTGTATAAAATTCCAATGCCACCGCCGAAATCCAAAGCGGAAATTTTGTGACCATTTTTTTTGAGAGTTAGGCAAAGATCACGCAATTTTGTAAAAGCCAATTTGAATGGTTCCAGCGTAGTAATTTGCGAACCGATATGCATCGCGATACCATGAATTTCAAGGCTTGGCAGCTTTGACACCAAAGCGTAAATCGCCTCAGCTTTTTCAATATCCACACCAAATTTGTCGCCTTTGCGGCCAGTGGAAATTTTGTCGTGAGTTTTAGCGTCAACATTGGGATTTACGCGCAAGCTGAATTTGGCTTTTTTGCCGAGCTTTCCTGCAACTTCATTGAGCAAAAATATTTCGGCTTCTGATTCCACCGAAAATTCTTCAACACCATTTTTTAAAGCGAATTCCATTTCTTCGCGGGTTTTGCCTACCCCAGCAAAAACGATTTTTTTCGGATCAACTTTTGCTTTAAGTCCACGAAAAACCTCACCAGCTGAAACCGCGTCAATTCCGGCTCCAAGCTTGCTCAAAACTTCAACTAAGTGAATATTGAAATTGGCTTTAATGGCGTAGCAAATTTTGTAATTGGCAATTCCTGCATGCGCAAATGCATCGACAAAAGATTGAAAATTCTCAACTAAAGATTTTTTGGAATAGCAATAAAATGGCGTTCCCACCGATGCGGCGATGTCCTTAATTGCAACATTCTCCACAAAAAGTTGATCGTGGTTTTTTTGATTTTTGTAAGAGAGATGTTTCATTTTTTAATATTTAATTAGCTTTTAACCCAAACTAGTAACGCACTATTACGACACCACTTCCACCTTTAGAGCCCGCAATATCCTGACTTGGCGCACCGCCACCGCCAGCACCAAGGCCGTCAGTTCCAGCCACACCGACATTGCCGCCACCTCCCAAACCGCCAGTGCCGTTGCTGCCGCCTGAGTTATAATAACTAGAAGCTCCACCACCGCCATAATAAGTAGCCGTTCCGGTTATGCTATTTTGTATGCCGACTCCACCATTGCCACCCTTAGTACTTGAACCATTTTGTCCGGCACCTCCAGCACCGCCGCCGCCACCACCACCATAGTTAGGAGCAGATGAAGAATTGTTTCCTCCGGCATATCCTTGACCACTAGTTGCAGTACCACCGTTTTTCGAAGACCCAGAAATTCCTCCCCCACCGCCAGAGCCTCCTGAAGGTGCCGGAGTAGTATCTGCCTGACGAGCACCACCACCGCCACCGCCAATTGCTGTCAAAGATGAAGAAAATAAAGAATTTTCGCCATTGCTTCCCACCAAATTTGGAAAAGATCCACCCGTTGAAGCACTGCCATTTCCACCCGAGCCCACCGTGACTGTAATAGGAGCAGTAACCGAAAAAGAGCTGTTATAAATAACTCCACCTGCTCCTCCGCCAGATCCTCCAGCACCCCCAGCTCCTCCGCTACCGCCGCCACCACCAGCAACCACTAACACTTGCACTGACTTTGTGGCAGGACAGGTGA
Source organism: uncultured Alphaproteobacteria bacterium (assembly GCA_903879805.1). Classification (GTDB taxonomy): domain Bacteria; phylum Pseudomonadota; class Alphaproteobacteria; order Rickettsiales; family UBA1997; genus UBA2645. The sequence continues at coordinate 36,418 of CAIRMX010000042.1, forward strand.
AGGTATAAGTTCCAACCGTCATAAATTTAAAAATCGTAGATCCCGGCACTGACGTTGTATCAGCGCTTGGGGCACCAGTACCACTGACTGAACAAGAACCTCCCAAAACACATGTGGAACCGGATAAACTATATCCCGAAGCGCAAGCACAAGTTCCAACCGAAGATAAAGTTCCATTATTGCAGCTGTAAGTAACATCTGCAGTTCCGCTAAAATTAGTGCCGTTACAGATAAAACTTCCACTAGCCTGATGTGCAACTGTAGTAGGAGTAGAAACTCCCGTAACTGCTGTAGTAGAGCAAGATGATCCCAAAACGCACGAACCACCTGATTCAACATATCCGCCCGCCGTGTTGCAAGCGCACGCTCCGCCGTAGCTCGCAGTACCATTGCTGCAACTGTATGAAACTGTCCCTGTGTAACCCGTAACATTGCAAGTCATGCTGCCAGTAGCGCCACTGGCAACTGAGCTAGTATTTGTCGATCCAGTCAAACTAAGTGTGCATGGAATAGTCGGAGTGCAGCTTCCGCTAACACTCGCTGTGCCGCTGATACAAGTGTAACTAACAGATCCCGAATAGTTGGTCTGGTTACAAGCAATTGAGGTTGAAGATGAAGTGGCGGCAACTGTAGCGCTAATCCCAGCTTGGCTGATGGAACAAGTCGCAGAAGCTAAATCGCATCCAGAATCAGTAATTGTATATCCAACACATGAGCCGCTTGGTGCTGAAGCTCTGTTGATTGAACGAGTCCATTTCTTACCAGCGTAATCTTCAATTGGTTGTCTTTCTTCGGGCTTTAAAGCGCGGGCGTAAATCGCGATTTCTCCGATTTCTCCGGTGTAGCCTTTGCCAATTGCAAGTGAAGTAATGCCAGAAAGGTGAGCGGTTTTAGTCGCATCCTGCGCGGCTAAAATACCGTTGATGTAAGTTGAATTTCCCGCTGTTGAGCTGTGAACAAATGTGAATTGACGTGGCTTATCGGTTGAAGATGCGTAAGAGCTAACCGATGCACCAGTGGCGTAAGATTGATTTCCTTGAGCGTGAATCACTGTTGAGTCTGAACCGTAACCTAAAGCTAAGCTAGTATTGGGACTTCCTGAAGTTTCTCCGATAAAATAATTGTTACTGGCAGAGCTTTGTCTCTTCTCCAGAACCATGATTGTGTAGTCGGTGCCGTTTAAAAACGAAGCATCCGAGATTTGCAAATAGTTCGCCGTACTTCCGTCAAACTTAATCGCGTGAACGTGATTGATGGTGTTTGCGTAAGTTGGACCGGTTCCCACCGCAACCACTAAAGGTTTAGCAGCATTGCTACTTTGATCATACCAAGCAGTTACTGCGGCACCATCACTTGCTTGCGAGCTGTCGATACTGGCACTTAAGCTAGTTTCTAGCCACAGCATATTATCTTTGATTCCGGGAACTGGCGAAGAGCGAGCTAGAGATTCTGCGGCGGCTAAACGTGATTTTGCAATTATACGAGTTCCGATGAAGGTTCCCGAAATCATAATGCCGATGATTAAGATAATTACCGAGAGTTCGATGAGGGTGAAGGCACGCGACTTATAATGTTTTTTATACTTCATTAACCTGCTCCCATAAAAATATTAAAATCTTGCAATCAACTACTCTTCGTAAGTTGAATACATGTAAGAAGTCACCGAATCAAACTCTGCCGCGCAAGAATCTACGCGTTTGTAAGATGGATTAATCCCAAGACCACAGCGCAATTCGCGCACTTCTTTTTCAGTAAGACCGCTTAATTTTGCTAAGCGTTTGTCAGCAAAACCCATGCGTTTTAGATCAAAAAATTCTTGGCGATTTTTTGGCAAACCTTCTTTGCGCAATTTTGCTTCAACTGAAATCACTGCAAAAATTTGCTCTAAAAACCATGGGTCGTAGAAAGTGATTTGATTGATTTCTTCGCAAGAAATTCCTTCGCGCATCGCTTGTGCAATCAACAGAATTCTATTTGGAGCAGCTAATTTTAATTTTTCTTTGATGATTTTTAGGCGCGTGTCGGCGTCTTCGGCGGCGATTATCACCTCATCTAATCCACTCAAATTGCCTTCCAGCGAACGCAGAGCTTTTTGGAAACTTTCAATGAATGAACGGCCGATTCCCATAACTTCGCCAACTGATTTCATTGAGCTGGAAAGCAAGTTGTCGCTGCCTTTGAATTTTTCAAAAGTGAATTTTGGGATTTTGGTAATTACGTAATCAATGGTTGGTTCAAACGAGGCCGGAGTTGCGCCGCCAGTGATGTCATTTTTGATTTCATCTAGCGTGTAGCCAACTGCCAATTTCGCCGCAACTTTGGCGATTGGAAAGCCCGTTGCTTTTGAGGCAAGCGCTGAAGATCTAGAAACACGTGGGTTCATCTCGATCACCGTCATGCGCCCATCTGCAGGGTTCACCGCAAATTGCACGTTTGAGCCACCAGTTTCAACACCGATTTCGCGCAGCACCGCAATTGATGCATTACGCATGCGCTGATATTCTTTGTCAGTCAAAGTTAAAGCCGGTGCAACCGTGATTGAGTCGCCGGTATGCACACCCATCGGGTCAACATTTTCGATTGAGCAAATGATAATCGTGTTGTCGTTTTTGTCGCGCACCACTTCCATTTCATATTCTTTCCAACCGATAATTGATTCATCAATTAGCACTTCGTGAGTTGGTGAAATAGTTAGGCCATATTCGATAATATTTTGATATTCTTCTTTGGTGTAAGCAACACCGCCACCAGCGCCACCCATGGTGAAAGACGGTCTAATAATTGCAGGCAAACCAATATCTTCAAACACTGCCCAAGCTTCTTCCATATTGTGTACAATGGCGTTTTTCGGGGTTTCAAGACCGATTTTATCCATAGCTTTTTGGAAAAGAGCGCGATCTTCAGCTTTGTTAATTGCATCAATTGAAGCGCCGATCAGCTCTACGCCGTATTTGGCGAGAATTCCTTTTTTTGCTAAATCGATGGCGCAGTTCAAAGCGGTTTGTCCGCCAACAGTTGGCAAGATCGCATCTGGTTTTTCTTTTTTGATAATTTCTTCAACAATTTCAGCGTTGATTGGCTCAATGTATGTACGATCGGCAATGTCTGGATCAGTCATAATCGTCGCCGGATTTGAGTTGATCAAAATGACGCGATAACCCTCTTCTCTAAGCGCTTTGCAGGCTTGGGTTCCGGAATAATCAAACTCGCAAGCTTGTCCGATAACGATTGGTCCAGCCCCGATGATGAGGATGGACTTAATGTCTGTTCTTTTTGGCATGGGATTTTTTAAAGAGAAAAAGGATGTGAAAATTTTCAGGCGCATTTAAAAAGCGCAGGTCGCAAAAGTCAATCAATCGAGTTCCTAAATAATGAGCAAAAAACCAAAAGCCTTAAATTACAAAAAAGCCCTGTCCCGCCTGATGGCAGTGCAGATTTTTTACCAATATGATTTTTTTAATCGCGAAAGAAAATTGGAAGAAATCAAAGAAGAATTAATCGAAAATTATTTGCTCGATCCCGAGCTTGAAACCTCGTCTTTCCGCAAAGAAATTGATGAGAGTTTTTTAAATAATTTAATTTTGGGCCTGTCGCTTGATGGCGAAAAACTTGACGCCGAGATTACAGAATTTCTAAAAGGCGATTGGAGTTTAGATAAGCTCGAAGACGTCTCACTACAGATTCTGCGCCTTGCGATATTTGAGTTAAAATTTCTGCCAGCGATTCCAGCGAAAGTTGTGGTTGGCGAATATGTTGATATTGCGGCGAGCTTTTTTGATAAAAAGCGTCTGACTTTTATTAATGCTACACTTGATGCTTTGGCGAAAAAATTTCGCGCAGCTGAATTCATTTAAAATAACAAAATCATGACCAAGAAAATCCTTCTAGCAAAAGTCAATTCAGTCTTTGGAATCAAAGGCGAAGTTAAGATCATCGTCTATTCTGACAACCCGCATAAAATCGAAGAATATTCGCTTTTTGATGCCAACGAAAATCCAGTTAAAATCAAAATCACCAACAAAAATAAAACAGTAATCGGTACCAGCTCCGGCAATCCGATTCTAATCGCAAAAATCGATGGCGTTAACGACCGCAACGCCGCAGAACTTTTGCGCGGACAAGAATTTTTCGTCTCTCGCGAAGAATTTGAAGATCTAAATGAAAACGAATTTTACTACGCCGACTTGATTGGTATGGATGTAATTGACATGGCGTCAAAAAAAATTGGCAAAGTTTTAAACGTTCTAGACTTGGGCGCGGGCGGGATTATCGAAATTGAATTCACCAAAACCGACGTCAAAACCGGCCTTGGAAAAATCGATAATTTTTCTTTTAAAAATGAGTTTTTTCCGGAAGTAAATTTGAAAGAAAATTTTATTCGTTTTGACGCACCAGAAGTTGTTGAGGATCTTGAATCCAAAAAACAAAATCAAAACTCTATCTAGAGCCAGAACGTTTAGCCGCCTCAATTTTTTGCTTTTTAACAAGCTCACGAATGCTATCTAAAGATTCTCTGATCATTCTGTGCTTGTGAACTTCACCTGTAACCGCAGCTACGCTATCATTGTCTTCATCTTTAGCGCCATCTTGAACTTTCATGCTTTCATTTTCTTCTTTTGCTCTTTTTGCTTTATAATATCTCTGCGTTTCTACAAAACTAACTGCGTGCAAAGGATTAAATGATTTTTTCATATGTTATCTGGACTTTGATTGCTTGCTTAAGCAGAAAATTGGCAAGCTCTAAATAGCTTTCAGAAAAGCAATATTAAATAAACCTGCGCTACTTAGTTTAGTTAAATAAAAACAACCCAGAGTATTTTTTAACAAATTTTATGCTTGAGCTTAGCATCCCACAATTTCCACTGCGGAAAAAAATGATCCATCAGCGCGTAGAATTTTTTATTGTGACCGCGCTCAAAAAGATGAGTCATTTCGTGAACTACAATAAATTCTAAACATTCAATCGGCTTTTTCGCCAATTCAAGACTAAGCCAGATACGGCGAGCTCTCACGTTGCAAGTTCCCCAACGCGTGGTCATTTTTTTGATGCGAAATTCGGCAACTTTTTTGCCCATTTTTTCTTCATATTTTGTGGCAAGAGCGGGAATTTTTTCTGTTAAATTGACGCGGTAAAAATCATCTAAAATTTTTTTACGCTGCAAAATGGTTGTGGTTTTTTTGGCGCGCAGTTCAAGAAAATTCTCATCAATTACAACCGAGTTCGACTTGCTGTTTTCAACTACTCGCAGCTCAAATTTTTCACCAAATAAATCGTGAATTTCACCAGAAATAAATTTTGGCGGCGCGATTATTTTGCGCGCACGAACTTCAATTTGTTTAGCGCGAATCCAATCAAGACGCTGCGTTACAAACTTTTTAATCTGCACCAAACTAAGGCGCACTGGCGCTGAAACCCTCACCTCACCTAATGGCGGCGAAATTCTTAAATGCAAATTTCTGATTCTTTTTTGCAGCAGCAGAATCGAAATCCCTTCGATTTCGATTTGTTTTTCTGTGATGGGTTTTTTCACTTTTGAACTAAATAAGTTAGAATTTTAGGGGAAGAATGAACATGCAGACGGAGTTACAAACTCCCTCTGGCGCTGGGGTACGCGGGTTGCGATCGTGTTTCTAAGATCTTGGGTAGAGAATAATCACAACCCCACTACCTCCATTGCCACCTATTATTGAAGTGGTGTCTGTGCTATATCCAGCAGCTCCGCCTCCACCGCCAGTATTTGCTAAGCCATTGCCTGCTTTTACTGATGTTGAAGTTCCGTTTCCGCCTCCGCCACTTGAGGCAGTTCCGCCGCTTCCGCTTCCATTTCTTACGCCGCCACCACCGCCACTCGCAAACCAGCCACTATTGCCAACGGAAGTTCCAAATGTTGAGCTGTAATTAACTCCCGATCCCCCATTGCCACCAACTGTACTTGAAGCATTAGCACCAACAGATCCGGCGCCGCCACCGCCGCCAGCTAGGTAACTTCCGTCGCTGTAACCATTTCCACCATTATTGCCTTGACCAGAGGTGCCTGTTCCAACTACAGAACTGCCAGTGTTTTGTTCAGCGGCTCTACCGCCACCTGATCCGCCATTTTTATTGCCTGAAGGTGTAGCTCCGCCGTGATAGCCACCTCCACCCCCACCAACTGCTGTTAGTTTTTGCGTTACTGTATTAACATCAAATACTGAATTAGTTCCCACTTTTCCATCTTGTCCAGAGGTATTCCATCCACTTCCACCAGCGCCACCAGATCCCACTGTTATTGAATAGCTAGAAGCACTTAAAGCGTAACTTGATTGATATATTAATCCTCCAGCTCCACCGCCTCCGCCTATTACGCCACCACCACCGCCACCGCCAGCTACAACAAGAATCTTAGCGGTTTTAGTTGTGGTACAAGTTAAAGTTCCTGACGAGGTGAATTGGTGCAGAGTGTAAGTAGTTCCTGATATTGTTGGAGTAGTAATTGTTCCTCCGGTACAATCGACTCCTGCAGTAGCTGCAACCGCCGAACTAGTATTCGAAGAAACCGCTGAAGAAGTTCCGCCAGAACCCGTCGCCGTAACTTTACAAAGTAGAGTGCGCCCAACGTCTCCTGAAACCGGAGCGTAACTCGAAGAAGTAGCTCCAGAAATCGCCGCCGGAGTGCCATCCGCCCGCCACCATTGGTAAGTGTAGCTCGATGGCGAACCTGACCAAGTTCCAGTAGTTACCGTAACTGCAGTGCCAACTACTGGAGAAGTCGAAGAAAGCGCCGGAGCAACACTGTTAGTTGGAGGATTTGTAACCGCCGACGTCGCATTGGAGGAGGCTGGGGATGTTGAAGTTCCACCCGCGTTAGTTGCAGAAACTTTACAAATCAGCGTGTGTCCTGCGTCCCCCGAAACCGGAGTGTAACTTGAAGAAGTAGCTCCAGAAATCGCCGCAGGAGTACCATCCGACCACCACCAAGCGTAAGTGTAACTAGTTGGAGTTGGCGACCAAGTTCCAGTACTTGAAACGCTAATCGCAGTACCAACCGCAGCAGAGCTGGCAGATAGTGTAGGCGCAACGCTGTTAGTTGGAGCTGAGAGAGTGCAAGTTCCAGTAATCGTCGCAGATCCACTTGTTGTGCAAGTGTAAGACGGAGCTGGTGAGGTGCTTGCCGTGTAATTTGTTGCGCAAGGAGAAGAAAGTGCTGTCGCGCTTGCCGCATAAGCAAGACCGGCTTGGTCGTTAAAGCCAGTAACGCTGGTGATTGTGCAAGTAGTAGCCGTGCAAGCACTTGGAGAGGCATGTAGATCCCCGCCATAACAGTTGTAAGCAATCGTACCAGAATATCCCAGCGAAGTGTTACAGGCTAGGTTTCCCGTTGCTCCGTCAACCACTGAGCTTGGTGTTGAAACTCCAGTCACGCTCACAGTGCAAGAATTGTCACATCCACTGCTTGCAGAATCGGTAACAGTTCCGTTGAGGCAGCTTGGGTTGGCGCTAGTGTCGCTACTACTTTCTCCAGTGATTCCACTACTGCTGACAACACTGCGATTAAGTTTTCTGGTCCATTTCTTCCCGATGTAATCTTCAATTACTTTTCTGTCGGGGATGGGAAGAGCTTTGGTAAAAATTGCAATCTCACCGATTTCTCCAGTGTAGCCTTTGCCAATTGCCAGAGTTGTTACTCCAGAAAGTAGTGCGGTTTTACTAGTATCTTGTGCAGCTAAAGTTCCGTTAATGTAAGTCTTCTGACCTTCAGTTGAGCTTTGAGTGAAGACAAAGAGTCTTGGAGTTTCGGTTGAGTTAGCGTAAGCGCTTACCTTCGGAGTTACGGTGTAATTTGTAGAATTGTGACTGTGCGCAATGACCCCGTCACTGGCGTAACCAATGGCTAGTTTGTCGTCGACAACATCACTGGTGTCAGTGGTGCTTAAAAAATTTCCAGCATTTGCCGCCTGTCTTTTTTCTAGAACCACAATCGTGTAATCAGTTCCGTTTAAGAAGCTGGCATCAGCGATTTTTAAATAGTTGGCAGTGCTTCCGGAGAATTTTACCGCATGAACGTAGTTGATTGTGTTGGCGTAAGTTGGGCCGGTTCCAACTTTGGTGATTGATGATTTATCTCCCGCAACTTTCTGGTCAGTCCAAGTGCTAATGGCAGAAGTGTCATTACTTTCTGAATCTAAGAAGCTGTCTTCCAAGCTACTTTCTAGCCAAAGAGCGTTACTACTTATTCCAGAGATTGGAGAGGATTTGGTTAGATTTTGTGCGGCTTGGATGCGGAATTTTTTGACTAGGGAAATACCAGCGAATACTCCGGCGATTAGGATGCCGATGATGATAAGGACGACTGAAACTTCGACGAGGGAGAAAGCTCGATGGCGAGGATTTAAAGGCTTTTGAGATTTTAACATGCTTAGGTCAAAAAAATTTTGGGAAGATTTGGGGACAAAATTTCAACTTGATCTGGCCCGTCAAGATATACTTCTCTCGCATCTCAAAAATAGATTTTCAAAGTTGTAGGTAGCTTTTAGAAATCACCACTATCTAATGCGCGCACCTTGCGATAAATTCCAAGGTGACCGAAGTGTCGATTGTAGCGCAACACCAAATCTAACCACAGATTTGGTCAAGCTTGAAGACTCCCGCACCAACCCTTGGTACGGCCAGCTTTCGCGGGGACTCTCCCGCATCATCAAATCAATAGCTAAGTTCCCTTTAGATTTTCAGATTTGAGAATAGTTGTTTTTTCTTTTACCTATCTTTGTCACTTACCGCAATTTTTTTGCGGCAATCCGGTTTTTTTCAAACATCAAATTTTTTGATAATGCCATCTTTTTCTAAACTTAATCTAAATCCTAAAATTCTTTCAGCTCTTGAAAGCAAAGGATACAACATCCCAACCCCAATCCAGTTCCAAGCTATTCCACCTTTACTTGAAGGTCGTGACATTTTGGGCATCGCTCAAACCGGAACCGGAAAAACCGCCGCCTTCTCTTTGCCAATCATTCACAATCTGGTAAAAAGTGACGTCACCGTAAAAAGCGGCAGCGTGCGTACTTTAATCTTAACTCCAACTCGCGAACTGGCTTCACAAATTGCCGACAATATTGAGCTTTACGGCAAAGACCTTGGTCTTCGTCACGCTGTAGTTTTCGGCGGCGTTTCTGAACGTCCGCAAATTGCTTCAATGCAGCGCGGTGTTGATATTCTAATCGCAACACCGGGACGTCTTCTTGACCTAATGAATCAAGGTCACGTTCGCTACGCCCAACTAGAAATTCTAGTTTTGGACGAAGCTGATCGCATGCTCGACATGGGTTTCATCAATGATGTTAAAAAAATCATCGCCAAACTTCCTGAAAAAAGACAAACTTTGTTCTTCTCTGCAACCATGCCCGAAACCATTGCAGATCTAGCTAATTCAATTTTGAACAACCCAGTTCTTGTTGAAATCACGCCGCAATCAACAACTGTTGAACGCATCGAGCAAAAATTAAATTTCGTTGAAAAAGGTAACAAACTTTTGCTTTTGAAACGCATCTTGAAACAAGAAGACGCTACCAGCGTTTTGGTTTTCTCTAAAACTAAACATGGCGCTAACCGCGTTGTTGAGTTTTTGGAAAAAAACTTAATTTCAGTTGCCGCAATTCACGGCAATAAATCACAAGGTGCCCGTGAAAAAGCTTTAAACAATTTTCGCGAAGGCAAAGTACAAGTTTTGATCGCAACCGATATCGCAGCACGCGGCATCGATGTTCCGGCAATCTCACACGTAATTAATTACGACATTCCAATGGATCCTGAAAGCTACGTTCACCGCATCGGCCGCACGGCTCGCGCTGGCAGACAAGGTATTGCGATTTCTTTCTGCGATCCTTCTGAACGCAAACTTTTGCAAGCTGTTGAAAAAACCATCCGCTTCAAAATTCCAGTTGATGACACTCACCCATTCCATGGTGTGGCTGCAGCTCCTGTAACTAGAAGTTCGGAAGATGATGACAGAAGAGAAAAACCAGCTCGTCGTCCATCAAGCGGCAGACAATACGGCCATTCAGTGAACAAAGATCGCAAAATCGCAGCAGCTTCTTCATCTTCAGAAAGAAGAAGTTCAGCTCCTAGAGACGATCGCAGAGAAGGCGGCAGAGACGACAGAAATTCAGCGCCTAGAGGCGAAAGAAGTTCAGCACCTAGAGGTGAAAGAAGCTCAGCTCCTCGTGGTGAGCGAAGAGAAGGTTTTGGTGGCGGACGCGACGATAGACGCGGCGCCCCTGCAAGACGCTCAGAATCTCGCCCAGTGGTTGACCCAAGCAAAAGCGGTTTACTTGATTTCATCGGCTTCGGCAAAAAGAAATCTTACTCTTCACAAACCGGCGGCATGAGAGTTGGCAGAGATGGCAATTCATCTTTCCGTCCTGAAAACAGAGACAGAAGAAGTGCTGGTGGCGATGACAAAAAAGCTTTCGGTTTTGGCAGCTGGTTCAAAAAACCATCTGATTCAAGATCTGACTCTAGATCAGAACCAAGAGATGATTCATTCGGCAACCGTGAAAGACCAGCTGGCGGCGCTTCACGCGGCGGCAGATCTGGCGCTCCTCGCGAAAGAAGAGAAGGCTCTTCATTTGGCGGCGGCGAAAGATCTTTCGGCGGCGGTGAAAGAAGATCTGGCTCCTCTTTTGGTGGTGGAGAAAGAAGATCATCTAGCTCATCATTTGGTGGCGGCGAAAGACGCTCATTTGGCGCTGGCGGCGGTGATAGAAGATCATCTGGTTCGTCATTTGGCGGCGGCGAAAGAAAACCTTACACCGAAGGCGCTCCAAGAAGATCAACTGGAACTAGAGCTCCAAGCCCTAAAAAGCGCTGGCAGTAGTTTTAGACTTCTAAAGTTTTGACTAAAAAAAGGGATGCTAATGAAAATTAGCATCCCTTTTTTGTTGTTTGAAAAAACCTCGATCCTACAGCCACGGTCACTGCCTCAGCGGCAGCTCCCTACTTTTTTTACTAGAGTCAATGAAATCAGGCTTCTGCAAGGCTAGAAATGTCGAAATTTCAAAAAGAAGTGTTGCTCCCCTCCTTGAAAAGGAGAGGCTTTAGATCGAGAATTTTTTAGTCCTTCTTTCCCGAAGAAAGTTTTCTGCTACCAGTTCTGTCAATTGGCTTGTCGCTTGGCGCGCGTACCGGTCTTTCTCTTTTTGGTTCATTTCTTTCTTCTCTTGGCTCTCTTCTAGTGTCTCTCGAGTCGCCTCTTTCAGCGCGTGGATTTCTCTCGCCTCTAGAATCATTTCTTCTTGGCGCCGGTTTTTTGGCGTCAGTTCTTTTTGGATCAACTCTTCTTTCTGGATGCTTTGCTACAGGTTTTTTTACTGAAAATAAACCCATTACAAAACCGAAAATTCCGGTTTTTTTCTTAGGCTTTGGAGCAACTTTTGGCGCGTGATGTGACTTATGTTCAACTTTTTTTTGCATTGGTTTGTGATTATTTAAATTAATTTTTTCTTCTCTTTTTTCGTGACGTACCGGTGCTGATTTTTTGCCGCTGTAAGGATGCGAATCATCAACCGGAATTTTGTAGTTAATCGCTTTTTCAACAGCGCGTAAAAGCGTGTCGTCATGCGGGTCGCCGAAAGAAATCGCTACGCCTTGTCTGCCAGCGCGAGCCGTGCGGCCAATTCTGTGAACGTAACTTTCAGGATCTGATGGAATGTCGTAATTAATCACGTGCGAGATCGCTGGAATGTCGATGCCGCGCGCTGCTACGTCAGTTGCCACCAAAACCTGAATTTTGCCTTCACGAAATTTATTTAAAGATTTTTCGCGTTGTTCTTGATCTTTGTCGCCATGAATTGCCGCAACAGAAATGCGGTTTCTTAGCAAATAATCTTCAATGTCATCTGCGCCATGTTTGGTGCGTGAAAAAATAATCACGCTAGTGGCATTTTCTTGTTTTAAAATGTGTCTAAGTAGCGCCAGCTTGTCGTGTTTTTCGACAAAATAAATTTTCTGATCAATGCGCTCAACCGTTGTCGATTGTGGCGTCACTTCAATGCGAATTGGATTTGTTAAAATCGAATCAGCCAATTCAGAAATCGCTTTTGGCATGGTTGCTGAGAAGAAAAGCGTTTGTCTTTTTGAGGTAATTTTGGCGATTACTTTTTTGATGTCGTTGACAAAACCCATGTCGAGCATGCGATCTGCCTCGTCCAAAACCAAAACTTCCACTTGCATGAAACGGATGTGACCTTGGTTGGTGAGGTCAAGAAGGCGTCCCGGAGTTGCGATTAAAATATCAACACCACGCTGCAATTGCGTGATTTGTGCACGATCAGAAACACCGCCGTAAACCAAAGCGTAGCGCAGGTTTAGGTCTTTGCCGTAAGCATCAATATTTTCAGCAATTTGCGAAGCGAGTTCGCGAGTTGGAGTTAAAATCAAAGCACGCACACAACCGCTTTTTGCCGAGATGCCGCTTTTGGCAAGATTGTGCAAAATCGGCAAAGCGAAGGCTGCAGTTTTACCGGTTCCGGTTTGGGCAATGCCTAAAATATCTTTGCCCTCAAGAAGTGGTGGAATGGCTTGGAGCTGGATGGGAGTTGGAGTAACGTAGCCTTTCTTTTCAAGAGCAGCGAGGATTTTTGGGTTAAGGTGTAGGTTAGTAAAAGATGTCATTTGGAAAAAAATAGAATGGAAAATTTAGTACTTTTGTTTGAGGAATTTTTCAAAAAGATCAGGACGATTTTTTTTAGTGATTTCAATGGCTTGTTCCTTACGCCATTCATTAATTTTTTTGTGATGTCCTGAAGTTAAAACTTCTGGAATCACTCGACCGCGCCATTCATGAGGGCGCGTGAAATGTGGGTATTCTAGCAAATTTTCAAATTCTGAATTGTCCTTTGAACCGAAAGATTCTTCTGCCAAAGATTCATCAGCGCCGAGCACGCCTTCCACATTTCGCAGAACTGTATCTACCACAATGAAAGCTGCAAGCTCGCCGCCACTTAAAATGTAATCGCCAATTGAAATTTCTTCGATTGCGAGTTCGTCAAGCACGCGTTGATCCAGTCCCTCGTAGCGTCCGCATAAAAGTAAAATTTCTTTTTCCGCAGCTAATTCACGTGCTTTTTTTTGCGTGAGAGTTTTGCCGCGCGGTGAAAGGTGAATTATTTTTGTTGATGAGTGTGAGTTTTTTTCAATTGCATCAGCAACAACATCCGCCTTTAAAACCATGCCAGCGCCACCTCCGTAAGGTGTGTCATCAACAGTTCCGCGTTCGTCTTTGGCGTAACTACGAATATTGATCGCTTCAATTGACCAGAGATTTTTGGCCAGAGCCGAGCCAGTTACAGAAGCTGCGAGCGGTCCGGGGAAAAGTTCGGGAAATAGAGTTAGGATTTTGAAATTGATCATTTTTAAAAATTAAAAAACCTTCTTCAACGCCGCCACCGCTTTCTTCATGTCATCTTCATCACGAATCAAAGAGAATCTGGCAAACCCTTCTCCATTAGCGCCAAAGCTGCTTCCGGGAGACATTACAACGCCGGTTTCAGCAATCATTTTTTGACAAAATTCAAAAGAAGTAAGATGCGCAAATTGCTTTGGCAGCTTAGTCCACAAGAACATGCTGGCTTTTGGTTTTTCGATTTTCCAACCAAGTTCTTTGTCTAAAAGTTCAACCAAAAATTCGCCGCGCGCTTTGTATTTTTGACGTAAGCCCGCCAAATATTCGTCACTCTTTTCACTCAAAGCATCAACTGCCACCATTTGCAGCGGGTTGAACGAACCGTAGTCGAGATAAGATTTTATTTTGTAAAGTGCGCCAACCAAAGTTGGATTGCCAACTGCAAAACCAACGCGACATCCAGCCATGGAATAGCTTTTTGAAACCGATGAAAACTCAATGGCAATGTCTTTAGCACCTTTAACTTCTAAGATCGAATGAGGCTTGTCGGCTTCATTAAAATAAAGTTCGCAGTAAGCGATGTCAGAAATGATGTAGATTTTATGCTTGATGCAAAAGGCAACTAACTCTTCGTAAAAATCCAAACCAACAATTTCAGTGGTTGGGTTGCAGGGGTAACTAACAATCACAGCGAGCGGCTTTTCTTCTACGGCCTCAATATATTTTTTAAACTCACGCAAAAAATCCGCACCGCTAATTGCTGGCAAATGGATGATGTTACTTTTCGAAAGCGTGAAGGCAAAAGTGTGAATCGGATAAGCCGGAGACGGCACGATCATGTAATTTTCGGGGCTAGAAATTGCTGAAGCCAAACTTGCGATACCTTCTTTCGCGCCAATAGTAACAAGGGCTTCTGAATTGTAATCTAGCTCAACATTAAAGCGCCGCGCGTAATATTCGCAAATCGCTTTTTTCAAAACATCAATGCCACCAGTCACCGAATAACCAAAAAGTTTTGGGTCGCGCGACAACTCCGCCAAACGATCCATCACAAATTGTGGTGGCGGCGAATCAGGAGTTCCCATGCCAAAATCAATAATTTCAACACCTTTTGCAGCCGCTTCGGTTTTAAGTTTATACATTGCAGCAAAAATGTAGGGCGGGAGTTTTTCGGTGAGATAGAATTCTTTTTGCATTATTTTTGAAGAGCTGAGGATTGAGAAATTTGAAGACTTAGCAAATTCTTTGGTTCGCGATTTAAATGCAATCTCGTCTGTGATTTTTTTAGAACTCGATTTCTCCCCTCCTTTTCAAGGAGGGTTTGGGGGTGGTTATTCCAAGAATTCAGATTTGTTATTTTTTGAAAAATTTACAAAAGCCCAAACACCATTTACACGAAAAACATCCTACCTCGAATCAACATCTTACCCGCGAATAACCACCCCAACCCCTCCTTGAAAAGGAGGGGCTTTAGATCGAGAACTATTTCAAAAACTTTTTTCAAGATATCGCCAGTTTTGGATTGCGCTGCGTTTTACCCGCTTTAATTTGCACCGCTCCAATTTTCTTCTTCCAAATCAAATCAATCAAAACCGTGACCAAAGTAATCCTCCTCGAAAATATCAGCGAAGCATCTCTAGCCTCTTTCAAAAAATACGGCATTGAAGACATACAAATTCTTAAAACCAGCATTGAAGATGCACCAAGCGAAGTGTTTGAAGCCAATATTTTAGGCATTAGATCGCGCAGCAAATTGACCAAAGAAATTTTGTCAAAATTCAAAAACCTTTCTTGCATCGGATGCTTTTGCATTGGCACCGACCAAGTTGATTTAACCGCAGCAAAAAAACTCGGCATTCCGGTTTTTAACGCACCATTTTCAAACACCAGATCAGTTGCCGAATTAGTGATTGGCGAAATTATTTCGCTTTATCGCCGCTTGCAGGTTGTAAATATTGAAAT
This sequence comes from uncultured Alphaproteobacteria bacterium, assembly GCA_903879805.1. Classification (GTDB taxonomy): domain Bacteria; phylum Pseudomonadota; class Alphaproteobacteria; order Rickettsiales; family UBA1997; genus UBA2645. The sequence goes on from CAIRMX010000042.1 coordinate 51,756, forward strand.
GCATAAAGGCATTTGGAGCAAGAACGCTTCTGGCTGCAACGAAATCAAAAACAAAACTTTAGGAATTATCGGCTACGGCAATATCGGCGCGCAAGTTGGCATTATTGCTGAGTCTTTGGGCATGAATGTGGTTTATCACGACATTGAAAATAAATTGCCTTTTGGCTCAAACCACCAAGTTAATTCTTTAGACGATTTGCTGAAAATTTCTGACGTAATCACAGTTCACGTTCCACAAGATAAAAGCACTGACAACATCATCAACAAAGCCTCAATTTCTAAAATGAAAAAAGGCGTTTTTGTAATTAACAACTCGCGCGGCAATGTTGTCGATATTGACGCTCTTGCAGAAGCGCTTGAATCTAAACATGTTGCAGGGGCGGCAATCGACGTTTTCCCGATTGAACCTGCCAGCAACAATGAAGAATTCATTTCTCCTCTACGCAAATTCGACAATGTTTTGCTAACTCCCCACATCGGCGGCAGCACACAAGAAGCGCAGGAAAATATCGCCGTTGAAGTGTCCAACAAACTGGCGCAAAACCATCTGATCGGCTCAACGGCAATGGCGGTGAACTTTCCAAACTTGTCGCTACAAAGACCGAAAGAAGGCTGCATCAGAATCACTCACGCCCACACCAACACTCCCGGTATGCTTCAAGCCATCAACCAAGAAATCAGCAAATATAACCTAAACATTCAGTCACAAATTCTTTCAACCGACTCTGAAATTGGTTACGTGGTTTTGGACGTTGAAGCCAAAGAAATTCCAAGCGCCTTAAAAGAAGGAATCAAATCAATCGCCGGAACTGTTGCGGTGACAATTTCTTAAATTTATGCAGCCAACGCAAAAACCAAATTCCAACAAATTCAGCAGCGGCCCTTGTGCCAAAAGGCCAAACTGGAATGCTGAATTCTTAAACAAGACCGAACTTTTGGGCAGATCGCACCGCTCAAAAGAAGTTTTGAAGGTAATTAACGAAGTAAATGCTCTCAGCCTAGAACTTCTCAACGTTCCCAAAGACTACAAAATCGCGATAATTGCCGCATCCGACACCGGCGCTTTTGAAGCAGCGATGTGGAATATGTTGGGAGAACGACCAGTTGACGTAATTTATTTTGAGGCTTTCGGCGCCGAGTGGTACAAAGCAATCACCGAGCAATTACGCTTGCCCGATGTGCGCAAATTTTCGGCTGAGTTTGGAAAAGTTCCCGAAATTTCTGCGCTTGATTTTGATCGCGACGTCGTCTTCACGCTCAACGGAACCACGTCTGGCGTGTGTTTTAACGATCTCGATTTTATTCCATCAAACAGATCCGGCCTAACTTTTTGCGACGCCACTTCCGCTGCTTTTTCAATGCCAATCGATTTTTCTAAACTCGATGTCACAACTTATTCTTGGCAAAAATCTTTGGGCGGCGAAGCGCAGCACGGCGTTTTAATTTTAAGCCCGCGCGCTGTTGAACGCATTGAAAGCTACACGCCAACTTGGCCACTGCCAAAAATTTACCAGCTCAAGAAAAAAGGCGTTTTCAGCTCTGCCGTTTTCGAAGGAGCGGTTATTAACACCACTTCAACAATCTGCATTTTAGATGCGCTAGACACGCTTTCTTGGATCAAACAAAGCGGCGGCATTGAAGCGATGTATAATCGCGTAAATAGAAACTTCGCAGCAGTTTCTGATTTCTTAAAAAATTCCGAAAATTTTGAAAATCTTTGCGCTGATGAAAAATTTCAGTCGCGCACTTCGGTGTGTTTTAGACCAAAGCAAAAATGGTTTAAAGACTTGCCCGACGCCGACCAACGCAAATTTGTCGACCAAGTCGCAAAAATTTTACAAGACGAAAAAGTTGCCTTCGACATCAAAGGCTACAACACCGCCCCCGCCTCTTTCCGCATCTGGTGCGGCTTGACGGTTGATGCCAGCGACGTCAAAATTCTGTGCGAGTGGTTTGAATATGCTTACCAAATGGCGCGCGCATGAAAAATAAATGCGCCATTTTTGATTTTGATTCAACGCTGGTTTCAATCGAAACGCTTGATTTTCTAATCGCCAAAACCAGCAAAGATCAGAAAGAAGAGATCGAAAAAATCACCCAAGCAGCGATGGGCGGCAAGATGACTTTTGCCGATTCTCTGCGCCTGCGCTTTGCTCACATCAAACTTACAAAATCTGAAATCGAAGAGCTCAAATCGGAAATTTGTACATACATCACCAATGGTTTTGTTACAGGGTTAAATCAGTTAAAACCTGATTTTGATTTCTACATTATTTCCGGCGGCTTCCTTGAAATTATTTATCCAGCAGCTGACGCACTTGGCATCTCACGCCAAAATTGCTTTGCCAATAATTTTGTTTTTGACGGCGAAAAAGTTGTTGGTTTTGAAGAGCACAACATCTTGGCGCAAAATGGCGGCAAACCAAAAATCGTGGCGCAAATTTTGGCTAAAAAATCTTACGATAAAATTTTCATGGTGGGCGATGGATACACTGATTTAGAGGTGGCAAAGGCCAATTCAAAAGTAACTTTCTGCGGCTTTGGTGAACATGCCGCGCGCGATGTAGTAATCAAAGAAGCGGAAAATTTCTTCTACAGCACCCACGATTTAATCTCTTTTTTGGCTCGATGAATTTAAATCACGTTTTTCTCTCAGAGCTCAAAAATAGCGACTTTGCGGGAGATATCGCCACGCAAAAATCGGTTTCAGTGATTTACGCAACCGACAATAGCATCTACGAAATTGAGCCTGACGGCGTGATTTTTCCACGCAGCCAAAATGATGTTGAGCTGATTTTCAAACTGCTAAATCAGAAAAAATTTCACCAAATAAAAATCACCGCTAGGGGCGGCGGCACCAGCACCAACGGTCAGTCAATCAATCACGGGTTGATTCTCGACTATTCGCGCTACATGAATCGCATCATCAAAATTGATGAAAAAAACCTCTGCGCTGAAGTTGAACCGGGTGTAATTTTGGATGTGCTAAATTCTGAACTCGAAAAATTTAATCTTTATTTCCCACCCAATATTTCGCCAAGCAATCGCGCCACAATCGGCGGCATGGTAAATACCGATGCTTGCGGCAAAGGCTCCTGCACTCACGGCAGAACTTCTGACAATATTTTAGATTTGTCGCTGCATGTGCTTGGCGAAGAAAATGTCATTTCAAGCAAAGCTGGTTCACAAAATTTAAATAAAAACTTAAGCGAAATTTTGGCGCGTGCTCGCAACCTTTATTCTTCAAAACATCTAGCGCGCACCACCACTGGCTACAATATCGAGAAGTCTTTTGCTGATGAAAATCTTGATTTGAATTATTTGATTTCAGGCTCCGAAGGCACGCTGGCTTTGGTTAGCAAAATTACCGTGAAATTAAAAAAACTGCCGGCAAAAAAACGCGTGCTTTTGCTGCGTTATCAAAATTTTGATGCCGCCCTAAAAGATGCGCAAAATGCCATCGCGCTAAATCCATCAGCAATTGAAACCATTGACGAAAATGTTATTCGTCTGGCACGACGCGACATTATCTGGCAAGATGTTGGGCATTTGGTTGGCGACGGCCACGACACTTCAATTAATATTTTAGAATTTGCTTACGACAATTTAGCTGAATTTGAAAAGCATGAAGAAGAGCTAAAACAGCGGCTTTCCAAGGAAAATTATCTATTCGAAAATCACTTCATCATCAACGACAAAAGCGAAATCGCTAATATTTGGAATCTGCGCAAACAAGGCGTTGGCCTGCTTGGCGCCATGAAAGGCAAAAAGCGCCCGATTCCTTTTGTTGAAGACACCATCGTGCCCCCTCAGGAGCTCGCCTCTTACATTTCATCTTTTCGCGAAATCTTAAAAAAATACGGCGTCACTTACGGCATGTTTGGTCACGTTGATGCGGGCTGTTTGCATGTGCGACCTGCCCTGAACATGCGCCAAGAAACAGATCGCGAATTAATCCGCAAAATTTCTGATGAAGTTTGTGAACTGCTTTTGAAACATCGAGGCATCATTTGGGGCGAACATGGCAAAGGCTTTAGAAGCGAATATAGCGAGAAGTTTTTGGGTGCAGATGTGGTACAAATTTTCAAAGAAATCAAAAAAACTTTTGACCCGCACGATCAACTAAATTGCGGCAAAATTGCCAGCAGCAAGCAAGCAATTACCGAGCTCGATCAAGTGACCATGCGCGGCGAATTTGACGAAAATATTGCCGCCCAAATTCACGATGAGTTTGAAAATATTTTAAGCTGCAACGGCAATGCTTTGTGCTTCAATTTGGATAATTCTTTAGCGATGTGTCCATCTTACAAAGCAACTCTTGACCGCCGCTTTTCGCCAAAAGGACGCGCCATGCTTTTTAAAGAATGGGTGCGGCAAAATTCTGATTTGCCTTCAATTAGAAAAAATATTTCTGGGAAATTTTTTAAGAATTTTTCCGCGAAAGTTTCGAACTTTTTTAGCAAAAATTTTGAGTCAGAAATTTACGAATCTTTTTCTAAATGTTTGGGCTGCAAGGCATGCAATACTCAATGCCCCATCAAGGTTAGTATTCCTGATGCCAAGGCTTATTTTCTGTCACTTTATTTCACCAAAAATTTCCGCAAAGCCCAAGATTATTTAATTGGAAATATCGAAAAATTATTGCTCATTTTCGGCAGGTTTCCCCGCATTTTTAATTTTGTAACGCAAAAGCGCGTAACCAAATTTCTCGCCCGCAAAATTTTTGGCGTGACTGATATTTTGCCGATTTCGTCTGCCCAATGCACTTCGCACAACAATAAAAATGGCGCTAAAATTTACATTTTACGCGACGCTTACAGCAATTATTTTCACGGCTTAGAATTACAAAATGCTTTTGAGCTTTTGACCAAACTTGGCTTCAACGTAGAATTTACCACAATTTTCGAAAACGGCAAAGCCTTGCACGCCAAGGGTTTTTTGAATCAATTTAGAAAAGTTGTCGCAAAAAATATTTCTTACTTAAGCAGCTTAAATGGCACACTAATTAGCATTGATCCAAGCGTGGCGCTTTCTTACCGCGATGAATATCCACGCTTCTTCGATCAAAAAATTGAAGTGCTTTATTTAGCCGAATTTTTGCAAAAAATCGAGATCAAAAAAACTTCAACAAGCAGCAAAAAACATCACCTGATTTTGCACTGCTCCGAGCAAACAAATATTAGCAGAGTTATTGAAACTTGGCGTGAAATTTTTGAAAAATTTGGCATCAAACTAAACATCATCAAAACTGGCTGCTGCGGCATGAGTGGCAGCTTTGGCATGGAAGAACAAAACTTCGCTGATTCGAAAATTATTTTTGAAAATAATTGGCAAGAGTTGCTAATTAAATTGGGGCAAGATCAAGAAAATATCATCATGGTCAGCGGTTCATCTTGTAAGTCGCAGGTTGAACGTTTTTTGGAAGTAAAAATCAGCAATCCTTTTGCGGTGCTCAACCAACAAATCTAGAAAATTCCCAAGTCGCGCTTCGACAGTCTCAGCATGACTTGGGATGGCAGTTATTTCTCTAACAAATCCCGCGCCTTCTTACTCAAATCAACATTCAACTCTTTCAACTGTCTTTCTGAAACATTCGCTGGCGCATTCATCATCAAATCTTGCGCTTTGCCGTTCATTGGGAAAGGAATTACTTCACGAATATTTGGTTCGTCGGCAAGCAACATGATAATACGATCAATTCCCGGAGCCAAGCCGCCGTGCGGTGGAGCGCCGAATTTGAAAGCGTTTAGCATTGCGCCAAATTGATCTTCAACCACTTCGCGGCCATATCCGGCAAGTTCGAAAGCGCGATACATGATTTCTGGTTTGTGGTTTCTGATGGCTCCCGAAGAAAGTTCCACACCGTTACAAACGATGTCATATTGGAAAGCGTTGATCGTAGTTGGATCTTGTGAATTCAGGGCTTCAAGACCACCTTGTGGCATTGAGAAAGGGTTGTGAGAAAACTCAACTTTGCCAGTTTCTTCGTTTAGTTCATACATTGGGAAATCGACGATCCAGCAGAATTTGTAAATTGATTCATCGATTAATTTCAAATCGTTGCCCAGTTTTATTCTTACGACACCTGCGATTTTCGCCGCTTCAGTTTTTTTGCCGCAAGAGAAAAATACCGCGTCACCATTTTCAAGGCCGGCAGTTTTTTTCAATTCAGCCAATTTTTCAGCGGTTAAAAATTTCGCAATCGGGCCTTTCGCTTCACCATTTTCATCAAAAATAATGTAAGCCAAACCTTTGGCGCCATTTTGTTGCGCGTGCTCGATCATTTTGTCAAAAAACGAACGCGGTTGCGCGGCGCATTTTGGTGCAGGAATTGCGCGAATTGTCGCGCCCTGCTCTATTTGCTTGGCAAAAATTGAAAATTCTGAACCGCGGAAAATTTCGGTCGCGTCAGAAATCAAAATCGGATTTCTCAAATCAGGCTTGTCGATGCCGTATTTAAGCATGGCGTCTTCATATTTGATGTGCACGAAATCTTCGTCAGAAGTTTTTTTAACGCCGTATTTTTTGAAGATGTTTTTCAAAACTGGCTCAATCGCACCAAAGACATCTTCTTGAGTGACAAAAGACATTTCCATGTCGAGCTGGTAAAATTCAGGAGCGCGATCTGCGCGCAAATCTTCATCGCGAAAACATGGTGCGATTTGGAAATAGCGGTTGAAACCAGACACCATCAAAAGCTGTTTGAACTGCTGTGGCGCTTGCGGAAGCGCGTAGAATTTTCCTGGGTGCAAACGCGCCGGAACCAAATAATCACGCGCACCTTCTGGAGATGACGCAGTTAAAATTGGCGTTTGAATTTCTAAAAATCCTTGCGCGGTCATTTCAGCGCGGATGCTTGAAATCACTTGCGAGCGCAGCACAATATTTTTGTGAGTTTTTTCGCGACGCAAGTCGAGGAAGCGATATTTTAAACGTAATTCTTCTGGGTAATTTTCGTTTTCAGCGTTGATTTGGAAAGGGATTTGCTCGGCGAGAGATTCAACGATTAGCTCGTTAATTTTGATTTCGATTTCACCGGTTTTGATATTTGTATTTACCACTTCTGCGGCGCGCGCCACCACTTCACCCACAATAGTAATTACTGATTCCAGTTTTATTGAAGCGATTTGATCGAGATTTAGCGCTGAATTTTGTTGATCGATGACAATTTGTGTCAGACCAAAATGGTCACGCAAATCGATAAAAATCAAACTGCCGTGATCGCGTTTTGAGTGAACCCAGCCGGAAAGTTTTGCGGTTTGTCCGACGTTAGATTTGTTAAGCTCAGAGCAATTGTGCGTGCGATATTTATGCATAAATAAAAACAAAAAAATCGGATGAGATTTTCATCCGATGGGAAATTAAATTAGTTCAACTCAACACCTACGAACTTGTCACAACCTCGGTGTCACCCCGTCTTTACGACGGGGTCCAGTCTTAAAAGCACAAACGTTAAGTTCAGAGTTTGGAGACTGGACCCCGCAGTAAATGCGGGGTGACACCGAGTTAGTGATGGGTAACCTTTACTTAGTAAACATCGTACGAATTCGTGCCACCATGATAATACCGATTACGGCACACACTGCATTTAGAAGTCTTCGCCAAAAAAAGCTCAATCGCTCTTGGCTCTTTCAAACAAATAAACCAGCCGATCATGTGCAAACCCGGAAGCAAGATTAAGAGGTAGAAAAATTTACTGGTAATAACGAAAGCAAGTAGCGACACGATACCGTTCAAAGCCGCGAAGTTGTAGCTTACGCCCAAGATCATCGACGGTCTGGTTAAACCCAAAAATAGCGGATCGGTACCTATTACACCGGACATAATTTTTACGAGTTTTTTAAAGAGGAAATAATTGACAAAGAGGCGAGCCCGCATAAAACGCGCGACCTTCGAAAAAGTCAAATTCTTCCTTCATTTTAAAACTTCAAAAAAATGTCATTTTTAGCATCTTCTTTAAGCAATATTAAAGCGTCTCCAACTATTGCCGTTGCCATGAAAGCCGCAGAATTAAAAGCTGCCGGCAAAGATATTATCTCTTTAGGAATGGGCGAACCAGATTTCGATACTCCAGAAAACATCAAACAAGCTGCAATTGCCGCAATCAACAAAGGCGACACAAAATACACTGCCGTTGACGGAACTGCCGCTCTTAAAAAAGCCATCATCGCAAAATTTTCACGCGAGAATTCTTTAGAATATAAAGCTTCTGAAATCATTGTTAGCACTGGCGCTAAGCAAGTTATTTTCAACGCGCTTTTGGCAACAATTAACCCCGAAGATGAAGTTATTATTCCAGCTCCTTACTGGGTTTCTTACCCTGACATGGTTTTGCTTGCTGGTGGAAAACCAGTAATCGTTGATTCATCTGCGGCAAATAATTTCAAAATTGTTCCAGACGCGCTTGAAGCCAAAATCACCCCGAAAACCAAATGGATTATTTTAAACTCTCCAAGCAACCCAACGGGTGCTTGCTACTCTGCCGCTGAATTAAAGGCTTTGGCTGACGTTTTAGTGCGTCACCCACAAGTTCACGTAATGGCTGATGACATTTACGAACATTTGATTTTTGACAATTTGAAATTCGCCACAATCACTGAAGTTGAACCAAAATTAAAAGAACGCACTTTGATCGTTAACGGCGTTTCTAAGGCTTACGCCATGACTGGCTGGAGAATTGGCTACGGCGCTGGCCCTGAAAAACTAATCAAAGCCATGTCGGTGATTCAATCACAAAGCACTTCTAGCCCAAGTTCAATTTCACAAGCAGCTTCAGTTGAAGCGCTAAACGGCGTGCAAGATTACATCAAAACTAACGCTAAACTTTTCCAATCACGCCGCGACATGGTGGTTTCAATGCTTAACAAAATTGAAGGCATTGATTGCAACACGCCAAACGGCGCTTTCTACGTTTTCCCTTCATGCAAAGGTTTGTTTGGTAAAAAAACTCCAGCAGGAAAAGCGATTGAAAATGACAATGATTTCGCCAGCTATTTGCTTGAAGAAGCTTTAGTTGCTGTAGTTCCCGGTGTTGCTTTCGGCGCTCCTGATTTCTTCAGAATTTCTTACGCTGCTAGCGAAGAATTTTTAAATAACTCAATGCAACGCATCGCGGACGCTTGTGCGAAATTGAAATAAAATTCTTAAAAAATTGAATTCCTGTCAATCATGGCAGGAATTCAAAACAATCCCTCCACATGCTTCTCACCTTCGACATCGGCAATACCAATATCGTCATCGGAATTTTTGAAAATAATAAATTAATCAAAAAATGGCGCTTGCCTAGCAACACCAAAAAATCGGCTGACGACTACGCGGTTGATATTATCGAACTCTGCCTCACTGAAAGAATCGACTGCCTAAAAATTTCTGGCGCCATCATCGGATCAGTGGTTCCAACTCTTACCGGCCTTATTTGCGAATCGATTAAAAAATTCACCAGCGAAACTTTCACCGGAAAAATTCTCGTCATCGGACAAGACAATGTCGATTTGAACATCGACCTCAAAGTGAAAAATAAAAACGAAGTTGGTCACGATCGCATCATTAATTCGATCGCCGGATTTAAAAAATTTGGCGGCAATTTAATTATCATTGATTTCGGCACCGCAACCACTTTTGATGTGGTTGGAAAAAGCGGCGAATATTTGGGCGGCGTTATTGCTCCCGGCATCAATCTTTCTCTCAAAGCTCTGCACGACATGACGGCGCAATTGCCGAAAATTTCAGTTAAAGCGCAAAAAAACGTAATCGGCAAAACCACTATTGAAGCAATGAATTCAGGTGCGTTCTTTGGTTATATTTCGCTGATTGAAGGCATGATTGTAAAAATCGAAAAAGAACTTGGACATAAAACCACCCGCATAATCACGGGCGGACTTGCTGAACTTTTCAAAGATGCTTTAAAAAACGAAGTCGAGTATTACGAGCCCGACCTTACGCTAGACGGACTTCGGATTGTTTATGAAAATAATTCGAAAATTTAAATCTTAATTATCAAAAACTCCTCACATGGATCTTAACTTAAAAAAACACCAGAGCGACCTACTATTCTTGCCTTTGGGCGGCGCTAACGAAATTGGGATGAATCTCAATTTATACCATCTTGACGGCAAATGGATTATGATCGATTGCGGCATGGGGTTTGCTTACGACGTACCCGGCGTTGACATGATTACAGCTGACATTTCTTTCATTAAAGCCAATCGCAAAAACTTACTTGGAATTGTGATTACTCACATTCACGAAGATCACTTAGGCGCGGTGCAATATTTGTGGAGAGATCTTGAAGTTCCGGTTTACGCCACCGAATTTGCAGCGAATTTTTTGCGCACTAAATTGCAAGAATTCAAACTCGAAAAAGAAGTACCAATCCACGTCATTGACGGCTCACGCGACTTAAACCTTGGGCCCTTCAAACTCGAATTTATCGGCCTCACCCACTCAGTTCCTGAGATGAAAGCGGTGATGGTTAAAACCCACAAAGGTAATATTCTTCACACCGGCGACTGGAAATTCGATCCAGATCCTGTAGTTGGCGACATTTCAGAAAAAGAAAGAATCAAAGCTTATGGAGATCGCGGTGAAATTTTAGCCGTGATCTGCGACTCAACCAACGCACTATCTGAGGGACACTCACGCTCGGAAGGTGAACTTTACGATTCACTAAAAAGTTTAATCGAAGGCCGCAAAGGTTTGGTTGGCGTAACCACTTTCGCCTCGAATTTGGCACGCGTCCACACCATTTGCAGAATCGCTCGCGACGTGGGCAGAAAAGTTGTTTTAGCTGGATTTTCTTTGCACCGCCTTCACGAAGTCGGCAAAAAAAGTGGTTATTTCGCAGAAAATTTTGAATTCATTTCTGATCGCGAAATGAAATTTTATGCCAAAAGCGAAATCTTAGTTATTTCAACCGGATGCCAGGGTGAGCCCAACGCCGGCACGCGTAAAATCGCAACCGACATGCATCCAACCATTCGTTTTACCAAAGGTGATTTGATGATTTTTTCATCAAAAATTATCCCAGGAAATGAGAAAAAAATCTTCGAACTTTTTGATGAATTAGCCAAAAAACAAATCGACGTTTTGACTGAAAAAGATCACTTCGTTCACGTTTCTGGACATCCTTCGCAAGAAGAGTTGTACGAAATGTATGCTCTTGCCCAACCAAAAATTGCCATTCCGGTTCACGGCGAATTTTTGCACACCAAAACTCACTGCGAAATCGCCAGAGATTGCAACGTGCCTCGCGTAATCCAAATTGAAAATGGCGCTGCCGTTAGATTTGACGCGGAAAATCACATGAATTCCGAAATCGTCGGCAAAGTAAAAGTGGGTTACATCGGCGTTGATGGAAAGCAGCTTTTAGATTTGAAAAGTGAAGTTTTAAGAGAGCGCAAAAAACTACAATTTGCCGGCATCGTGACGATTTCTTTGACAGTTAATGACTCGTTGGTTCTTTCGTCAAAACCACGCATCATTTCTGTTGGCGCTTACGATTTGAAAAATGATCGCCAAGCCGCAGAGATGTTGCAAAATGAAATTCAGTTTATTCTCAGAAATAAAGCGCGCGAATTGCAGTTAAATGAAGGTTTCGGACTTAAATTTATGAAGAGCAAAAAAAGCCGCAAAAAATTGCAAGAAACTAAAGTGATGGCCGAAATCGAAAAAACTTTGCGCAATAAAATGCTAAAAGTTTTCGAAGATTTGATGGGCAAAAGACCAGCTTTGGAAATCGCGATTCATTTGGTTGGTTAACAAAAAAGTAATTTAAAGAACAAAAAAGTCATAGGTCCCTGAGCAAAGCGTAAGCGTCGTCGAAGGGCC
>CAIRMX010000043.1 GCA_903879805.1 uncultured Alphaproteobacteria bacterium
ATGCTTCGACAGGCTCAGCATGACATCGAGGGTTTATTAAGTTAGGATACGTTAATTTTAAAAAACTTTTTCTTACCAACTGCCAAGTCAAACTTGCCAATTTCTTTAATCGCAAGCTGCACGTCTAAAACTGCTTCACCATTGATCTTAACCGCCTTGCCTTCAATTAGTTTTTTGGCTTCGCTATTTGATTCAACTGCGCCAATTTCTTTCATTATTTCGATTAGTTTTTTGCTGCCTTCAGCGTCCAAAGAAATTTCTTTTTCTTCAAAAGCAGCAGAATTTTTTGCGACAAAAATCTCGCGTGCTTTTTGTAAAACTTCGCTCGCGGCTTTTTCGCCGTGACAGATTTTTACTGCTTCAAAAGCTAGAATCTCCTTGGCTTTGTTGATTTCTTGATCTTTCAATTTTTCTAAATCGGCAATTTCTTCCAAACTTAAATCGGTAAATAATTTTAAAAATTTACCCACGTCAGCATCGTGAGTATTTCTGAAATATTGAAAATAATCGAAAGGTGAGAGCATCGTTTCATCTAACCAAACCGCACCATCCGCGGTTTTTCCCATTTTTTTCCCGTCTGCGGTTGTAAGCAAAGAAGAGGTTAATCCGAAAGCATCTTTTGCGGCAACTCGACGAGTTAATTCAACACCATTAACAATATTTCCCCACTGATCGGAACCTCCAATCTGTAAGCGGCAATTGTGGTTTTTGTTTAGCTCGTAAAAGTCGTAAGCTTGCAAAATCATGTAGTTGAATTCGAGAAAGCTCAAAGGTTGCTCGCGTTCTAGACGGGTTTTCACCGAATCGAAAGTTAGCATGCGATTGATCGAAAAATGGCGGCCGATGTCGCGGAGGAATTCTAGGTAATTTAGGTTTTTGAGCCAGTCGTCGTTATTTACTAAAACCGCGGCAGCTGGGCCTTCGAAGCTGATAAATTTTTCTAAAGTCTTTCTAATTCCTGCGAGATTTTCAGCGATTTTTTCTTCGCCTAAAACTTGGCGTGCTTCATCTTTTCCACTCGGATCACCAATTTTTGTAGTGCCACCGCCCAGCAAAACCAAAGGTTTGTGGCCGTGTTTTTGCAGTAGGCGCAGAATCATGATTTGAATCAAGCTTCCGGCGTGCAGCGATTTTGCGGTGCAATCAAAGCCAATGTAGGCGGTGACTTGCTCTTTGGCGAAAATTTGGTCAAGCTCTTCGGCGTGAGTTGCTTGGGCAAAAAATCCGCGCGCGTGAAATTCTCGTAAAAATTGTGATTTGAAATTCATTTTGGGGGACGTAGTTTTTTTTAAGAGAAAGAGATCCTGAAACAAGTTCAGGATGACATGATGACGGGACGAGATATTATCCTGAAATGCGTGTCATCCTGAACTTGTTTCAGGATCTCTTATTTTGTAGAAAAAATTATCAAAACCGTGTCCCAATTAAGCAATCCAAATTTACAAATGAACATTGAAGAAAAGCAGAAAGTCACCTCCGCGTGGTTTCAAAATTTACGCGATTTGATTTGTGCTGAATTTGAAAAAATTGAAGTGGAATTTGGCGAGAAAAATCCCGGTAAATTTGCGCGCAAGAATTGGGATCGTGAAGGTGGCGGTGGTGGCGAGATGTCTTTGATGAAAGGCAATGTCTTTGAAAAAGTGGGAGTGAATTTTTCAAAAGTTCACGGCGAATTTAGTGAAGAATTTGCTAAGCAAATTCCCGGAGCCGAAAAAAATCGCAACTTTTGGGCCAGCGGAATTTCACTAGTTGCACACATGAAATCTCCTTTGGTTCCGGCGGTTCACATGAATACGCGTTTTATTTGCACCGAGAAAAATTGGTTTGGTGGCGGGTCAGATTTGAATCCGATGTTTGAAGTTGAAAAAGATACCGCAGATTTTCACGCGGCGTTTAAAGGCGCTTGCGACAAGGCGGATCCTGAGTATTACGACAAATTCAAAAAATGGTGTGACGAATATTTTTTTATCAAACACCGTAATTGCGCGCGCGGCGTGGGCGGGATTTTTTACGATTACGTCAACACGGATAATTTTGAAAATGATTTTGAATTTACCCGCAATGTTGGGCTGGCTTTTTTAGATATTTTTCCAAGACTGGTGAGAAATCACATGTTTGAGAAATACAGCGACGAACAGCGCGAACATCAATTAGTTAAGCGCGGGCTTTATGCTGAGTTCAACTTGGTTTACGATCGTGGGACAAAATTTGGATTAATGACTGGAGGCAATACAGAGGCGATTTTGATGTCTTTGCCGCCAGTCGCGAAATGGAATTAAAATGCAAAAACTAGAAAAAATTTACGAAGGCAAAGCCAAGCAACTTTTTAAAACTTCTGACGACAATTTGTTGATCCAGTTTTTCAAAGACGACGCCACTGCATTTAACGGCGAGAAAAAAGAAACTATTATGGGGAAGGGTGTTTTAAACAACCTGATCTCTGAGCATATTATGCTGGAAATGGCTGGCGCTGGAATTCCAACTCACTTTGAAAAAAGATTAAATGAGCGCGAGCAGTTGATTCGTAAGGTTACAATTATTCCTTTGGAAGTTATTGTGCGCAATATTGCAGCCGGCTCAATGGCGAAACGCCTTGGTATTGCTGAAGGATCTGAATTATTAGCGCCGGTTTTTGAAATTTGTTTGAAAGATGATGCGCTCGGCGATCCCCTAATTAACGACGATCACGCGGTTAATGTTTTGAAAGTGGTAACTAAAGAACAGCTTGAAGAAATCAAAAAACAGACTCTAAAAATTAACCAAATTTTACAGGCAATTTTCAAAAAAATTGGTATCAAACTCGTTGATTTTAAGATCGAGTTTGGGTTTGATGCGCAAAAAAATATCGTGTTAGCTGACGAGATCAGCCCTGATAGCTGTAGACTTTGGGACGAACAAACTTCAGAAAAAATGGATAAAGATCGCTTCAGAAGAAATTTGGGCGGTTTGCTTGAGGCTTACTCTGAAGTGGCTTCGCGTTTAGGAATTAAAATTAATTAATCATGAAAATCAGAATTCTAATCTCTCTAAAAAAAGGCGTTTTGGACACTCAAGGCAAAGCCATTGAAAATTCTTTGAATAAAAATTTGGGCTTTCCACAAATCTCGCAAGTTAGACAAGGCAAGGTTGTAGAGCTAGAAATTGCTGAAACTGATCCAGCAAAAATCCAAGCGATTGTTGATGAAATTTGCGACAAGCTTTTGGTCAACAAGATCATCGAAAATTACACCTACGAGGCCATCTAATGAGATCAGCAGTAATTACTTTTCCTGGTTCAAATTGTGATCGCGACGCTTTGGGCGCGCTTCAAAAAATCGGCAGCAAAGTTCAAAAAGTTTGGCACCAAGAAACTAAACTAGATGACAATTTAGATTTAATCATTGTTCCCGGTGGATTTTCTTACGGCGACTATTTGCGCTCGGGCGCGATGGCGGCGATTTCTCCGGTGATGCAAGAAGTGAAAAGACTTTCGCAAAAAGGCGTGCGCGTTTTAGGAATTTGCAACGGCTTTCAAATTTTGACTGAAGCTGGGTTACTTCCCGGTGTTTTGCTGCGTAACAAAAAAATCAAATTCATTTGCCGCGAAGTTACTTTGCGTGTGGAAAATTCTGAAACTGCATTCACTAAAAAATATAAAAAAGGTCAGGTGGTGCGTTACCCAATTGCTCACATGGATGGCAATTATTTTGCTGAAACTGAAGTTTTGAAAGCGCTTGAAGGCAATGGCAATATTGCTTTTCGTTATGTTGATGCGGAAGGAAATTTGAGTGACGAGTCTAATCCAAACGGCTCGGCTTTAAATATTGCTGGCATTTTTAACGATCAGAGAAATGTGCTTGGCATGATGCCTCATCCAGAAAGAGCAACTGATGATGATACTGGCTCGAGCGATGGCTTGGCGCTTTTTGAAGCTTTGATTGGGTAAAAAACTTAGTAAGTAATTTTATAGGTCGCTTTGCTTAAGCGACCTATTTTTTTTTACTTATTCAACGGACAAACAAATTCCTTATCTTTCGCCTTCACCCTTTGATCACACTTCTTCTTCAATTCAATAAAATCATTAACCAGTGAATTTCGCGTATTTTGAGCGGCGATTCTAGTTAGATTGGTGCGCACATAATTTTCCGCAGTGTAAGATCCATAACGGTTAGAGCTGACGTCGTAGTTGTCGTTAACTGCAGTATGTCCCTCAGAAATTGTTTCGGCGGTGCTGAGATTTTTTAGCACGTAAGCAACATTGAGAGTAATTTTATTACGTCCAGACGAACCGGTAATGGTAATGAAAGTTGGCGAAATTACTTCGGTGAGAGTCAGAGTTAGAAAATATTTAGGCTCAACTTTGACGTAGTCAGGATTGATGACGTCGTAAAGATTATTTTGTAATTCTTGATTAATGCGAGTGCGGTTTTTTTGGATGCGAATTGCCGCGAGTTCGTTGGTGTAAGAAATATCAGAACCTTGGTCATTCTCTTTGTAAATCAATTGAAAGCCGCATGATGACAGGCTTAACAGCAGAAGTATTGTGAGAAATATTCTAAGCATTTTTATGTTTGATTGCGCTTTCAACGAAAGAAACAAAAAGCGGATGAGCTGCAAATGGTTTCGATTTTAACTCAGGATGAAATTGCACGCCGACAAAAAACGGATGGTTTTTAATCTCAACAATTTCAGGAAGTTTGCCGTCTGGTGACATGCCGGAGAAGGTCAATCCAGCTTTTTCCAATTGCGCTTTGTAGTTAATATTAACTTCGTAGCGATGTCTGTGACGTTCTGAGATTGCGGTTTTGCCGTAAATTTTTGCTGCCAAAGATCCTTTAGAAATTTTGCACGGATAGGCGCCAAGTCTCATAGTACCGCCCATGTCGGATCCGGCTTTTTTGGTTTTTTTGCCAGCTGAATCCATCCATTCTTGCATGGTGCCAATCAAGAAACTGCCTTTTTTAGAAAATTCGCTAGAGGTTGCATCCTTGATGCCAAGCACGTTGCGGGCATATTCAATCACCGCCATTTGCATGCCGTAGCAAATGCCAAGGCATGGAATTCTATTTAAGCGCGCTTGCTTAATCATGTCGATTTTACCTTCAACGCCATCTTCTCCAAAGCCACCCGGAACAAGCACGGCATCAATATTTTTTGGTAAATCATTTTTGCCTTTGCGAGCATTAACCCAAACGATGTTAGCCTTCACTTTTAGTGAAAAAGCAGCGTGGTCGATGGCTTCAAGTAGCGATTTGTAAGAGTCGCGATAGTCGGTATATTTTCCGACAATGGCGATATTTACTTCGCCCTGAGGATTGTCGATGGCGTCTTTAATAGCGGCCCATTTGCTTAAATCAGGTTTTCTTTTGTGGTCGAGTTTGAAGAATTTTAAAATTTCAGTATCGAGACCATTTTCGTGATAAACCATCGGAACGGCGTAAATGCTTGAGGCATTTGGCGCGGCGATAACTGACGAAATTGGCACTGAACACATTTTAGCAATTTTTTCTAAATGAGCTTTAGTGGTTGGTCTTTCAGCGCGGCATAAAAGCACGCTTGGCTGAATGCCGATTGAACGCAATTCTTTTACAGAGTGCTGAGTTGGTTTGGTTTTAAGTTCATTAGCGCTTTCGATGTAAGGCAAAAGAGTAAGGTGTAAAAAGGCGCAACGGGCTTGGCCATATTCGTAGCCAAGTTGGCGGATTGCTTCAAAAAATGGTAAAGCTTCAATATCACCAACAGTGCCGCCGATTTCGCAAAGCAAGAAATCGATGCCTTTAATGTCGTTTAAAATAAATTCTTTGATTAGGTCGGTAACGTGCGGAATCACTTGCACTGTGCCGCCAAGATAGTCGCCTTTGCGTTCTTTGGCGAGAAGATTTGAGTAGATTTGTCCGGCAGTTACATTGTCAGATTTTTTGGCGTCAACACCGGTGAAGCGCTCGTAGTGACCAAGATCAAGATCGGTTTCTGCGCCATCTTCAGTAACAAAAACTTCGCCATGTTGAGTTGGGCTCATGGTGCCGGGATCAACGTTTAAGTAAGGATCAAGTTTGCGAAGTTTTACGCTGTAACCGCGAGCTTGGAGTAGGGCGGCAAGAGAGGCGGAGGCGAGGCCTTTTCCTAATGAAGAAACTACGCCGCCGGTGATGAAGATGAATTTAGTCATTTTGAAAGAATGGAGATTTTGTAGAATGAATTTTATCCATTTGGTCGCGGATATTGTAACGAGTTGGACCCCGTCATTCGACGGGGTGACAATCGAGAATTACTTCCCAGCCATAATCCGATCCACCAATTGCTGGATCGTTGGAATGAAGCCATTGTCATAAAAAGAATCAGTGGCAAAGCGATAGCCGCTATGTCCTGAGAACATTAATTGATTTTCAATGTCGATGCCTTTGCGCACATCTTGTAAAGTTTTTTGAATACAGAAGCTGCGTGGATCAGCTTTGCGATCTGTAGTATATTTCATTTCTTCTTTATCAGACCAATTACTGAAACGGCATTGGCTCAAGCAGCCCATGCAGTTGATTTGGTCGGTAACAATTTGGGCGGCTTTTGATTTATCGACAAACATCAAAGTTTCGTCAGGCGTTTTCATGCCTTCGGTGTGGCCGGCTTGAATCCAAGAATCAACTTTGGCTTTATCTTCTGGTTTAATGAAAACCACGCGACCTCTTTGGCCGAAAGGAATTTCAGCGGTGAAATTGTCGATTGCTTTAGAGCGATATTCAACTTGTCTGATTTCGCGGCCTTTTAATTCACGGATAAATTCATTTTCAACGGCTGAAGAGTAGAAGCCTGTAGGGCTGAAGCGGTTCAAATAAACGTCACCTTCTTTCAAAGAGAGAAGTTTTTTCTTCCAAGCAAGAGGCACTGGATATTCTTCGGTAACGATCGGACGAGTGCCGAATTGGAAAACGATTGGTCCGATTTCTGGGTTATCTAACCAGTGATCAAACTCAGCCAAATTCCATACGCCACCAGCCATGATGATTGGCACTTCATTGAGGCCAACTGAATTCATGAAAGTGCGAATTTCAGCAACGCGAGGATATGGATCTTCGTAAGCATTAGGATCTTCAGCGTTCGACAAACCATTGTGACCACCAGCGCGCCAAGGGCACTCATAAACTACGCCACCAAGAAGTGTTACCGCTTTGTGATAACTTCTTTTCCACAAAGCACGGAAAGCGCGCATTGATGAAACGATTGGGTAGTAATAAACATTATATTTTTCAGCGATTTCGGCGAGACGATAAGGCATGCCAGCACCGCAAGTGATGCCGTGGATCATACCTTTAGCACCATCTAAAATGCCGTGTAAAATACGTTCCGCGCCGCCCATTTCCCACAGCACATTCATGTGGATACGACCAGCGCCGCCAGAAATATCGTGGGCGATTTTTGCTTGTGAGATACCACCGCGAATACTGTCAATGATTAGCTCTTCATGTCTTTCGCGACGAGTGTGAGTTTTGTAAACCAGAGGAATAAAATTGCCGTTTTCATCGATGTAATCGGCGTTAACACCAGAGAATGTTCCAACAGCTCCGGCTTTTGCGAAATGTCCTGCGGTTACGCCAGTTGTGACGCCAACGCCTTTGCCGCCTTCAATAATTGGCAAACAGTCAACACCTGAAATTTTGAGAGATTTGATTTTATGTAGCAAAAGAACTCCGAGAAATTTGGGGGAAAAAATAATCAAAAACGAAGGGTCGCAAGCTAAGAACGAGTTGCGAAATATCAATCGAAATTGCGGGGTTTTTTAGGAATTATTTTTTTTCGTAGCTCCTAAAAAAAATCTAATGTCATCTATGCGGCATCTGTTCACTCACAAATCAAAAAAATGAAGCAAAATATTCCTGAATTTACCGTCTCTGAATTTTCGCGCTCGATTAAACGAGTTGTTGAAGATTCATTTGGTTACGTTCGCATCAAAGGCGAAATCACCGGCTTTAAACGCGCTTCCAGCGGGCATCTTTATTTCACGCTAAAAGATGAAAACTCGACACTTTCTTCAGTGTGTTTTCGTAACGCCGCACAAACAGTTGGTTTTGAAATTGCTGACGGTTTGCAAGTTTGCGCTTCGGGTCGCATTACAACTTTTGAGGGACGCTCGAATTATCAAATCATTATTGAGAAGTTAGAAATCGCCGGAGTGGGCGCGATTCTGGAAATGATTGAAAAGCGCCGTCAAAAACTTTTGGCAGAAGGTTTGTTTGATGAAATTCACAAAAAACCAATTCCGTTTTTCCCAAAAATTATCGGCGTAATAACTGCCGAAACCGGCGCGGTTATTGAAGATATTAAACATCGTATTGAGGCGCGCTGTCCAACGCATTTGATGCTTTATTCAACTTTAGTGCAGGGCGAAAAAGCGGCGGCACAAATTATTGAAGGGGTAAAATTTTTTAACCGCCTAAAAAACGAAGAAAGGCCGGATGTTTTAATCATCGCGCGCGGAGGTGGTTCATTTGAAGACTTAATGTCATTTAATGATGAATCTTTGGTGCGAGAAGTTTTTAAATCGGAAATTCCGGTGATCTCAGCGGTGGGCCACGAAACTGATACTACATTAATTGATTATGTTTCAGATTTGCGCGCACCAACGCCAACAGCTGCCGCAGAGCTTGCGACGCCAATTTTATCTGACTTGAAAAATCAGCTAAATTTTTTGAGAGAAAAATTAAAATCAGCACCACAAAAATTTTTAGAGCAGAATTTTTTGCACTTAAAAAATTTGCAGCGCTACATCGTTGATCCCATGAAAATGCTGGATCAAACCCGAGATCGGTTCGTGCAAATTGGTAAGAAATTTAATTTTTTTGTGGAGAATTTTTTAGAAAAAAAATCGCAAAAAATCGCTTCAATTCAAATTTCAAACCAACTGCTTTTGCAAAAAATAAATGCAGCAAATCAAAAAGTTCAATTTGCTTTTGAGCGTTTAAATGCAAGCCCAGAAAGGCGATTGAAAGAAATAAAGTTACAGTTAGAAAATTTGTCAAAATCACTAAAATCAAATCATTATCACGAGATTTTGAAACGTGGATTTGCTTTGATAAAAAATAAAGACGGCGAATTAGTTTCAGCAATTTCTGATTTGAAAATTGGCGAGAAAGTTCGAGTTGAAATGGGTGATGGCGCTGCACAAGTGTTGTTGGCGGATAAATTAAATTTAAAATAAAGAGGAATTTATGCCTAATTTAAAGCTCATAATTGAGGCTTCAGAAGGGATCGATGCTGGAACGCAAAGAGCGATAAATGAAATGAACGAGCGTAAAGCAGCAGAAAAAGCAGCGGGGGATAAAAAATTAGCAAATGCGAAAAGTGCGTTTGAAGATGAATACCGTGCCAAGGGTCAAGTGGTGCCAGCAGATATATTTAGTGAAAGAAAGCCATTGAAGCCAATTGGAGCAACAAATCGTGCGGTTAGGGCTCGTCCGATAGATAACCATAATGCTATAGTTGTTGATGCCGAAGTTGTTGATGAGCAACATCCGCCACTAGGAGCTACTAGAGTTGTAGCTGAAGATCAAAATAGAAGATAACAATGCTAAAAACTCCCAAATTCTGGACCGAAAAAAACCTAATATCCTGCGCGCTTTTGCCGCTTAGCTTGATCTATTTTATCGGCTTTTGTCTAATTAAATTTTTTACCAAAACGGTTAAAATTTCTAAGCCAGTAATTTGCGTGGGAAACGTCATTGCGGGAGGCTCGGGCAAAACTCCAACGGCGATTGCTTTGGGTAAAATTCTTCACGAAATGTCGGCAGAATTTGCTTATTTGAGTCGTGGTTACATGAGTGACGGTTCAACTTTTTTACTGCTGCGCAAAGACGATAATAACAAAGCCAGCCAAGTTGGTGATGAGCCGATGTTATTGGTTGAAACTGCACCAACTTTTGTGGCGCGTGATCGTCTTTTTGGCGCCAAGCAAATTGATCAAATCAATAAAGTTAAAATGATCGTGCTGGATGACGGCATGCAAAATGATGCGCTTTATCGTGATTACACAATTCTTGTAGTTGATGGAAAAATTGGTTTTGGCAATGACTTCTTAATTCCGGCGGGGCCAATGCGCGAGACGCTTGGTATGGGTTTGAAAAAAACTGATTTGGTCGTGGTGATTGGAGAGGCTGATGAAAAATTGTTACAAAAATTCGCCGGCAAAAAAATTGCTCGCGCTAAAATTTTTCCAACCAATTTAGAAAAATTTAAGAACAAAAAACAGGTCGCTTTTTGCGGCTTGGCCTATCCGCAAAAATTCTTTTCTTTGTTGAAAGATCATGGTGTTGAAACCGTTGAAACGATTGGTTTTCCTGACCACTATCTTTATCAAGATCGTGACTTAGAAAGTCTGTGCAAAATTGCTGCAGCGCAAAATGCCAATTTGGTTACTACCAAAAAAGATTGGATGAAATTTCCGAAAAATTTTCAGGATAAAATTCCCTACCTGAATGTTGAGTTAGAGTTTGAAGACAAAAATCTTATCAAAAGCGAATTAAAAAAATTTTTATGAATCTAAAGAGTAAAATCAAAGCTGCGCGCTATGCGTTAGAATTTTTAATCGTCAAATTTGGTCTGTGGTTTTTTGGCAGAATGCAGCCACAAAAGGCGTCAGATGTGGCGGCGAAAATTGCTAAATTTGTTGGCAAAAAAATCGCTGTTAACAAATTGGCTTACAAAAATATCTCAAATGCCATGCCGCAATTGAGTGAAGCAGAGAAAGAGAATATCCTTGATGACATGTGGGATAATTTGGGCCGCATCGTTGGTGAATATGCTCACGTGGCTAAATGTCCAACTGCTGAGATTGGTAGTTTGATCGAGATGTCGGAAGAAACTCGCCAAAATCTTGAGCAATATAAACGCGATGGCAAAGGCGGTATTATTTTTGGTGGACATCTGGGCAATTGGGAAGTTGGCCCGAAAGTTTTTATAAAAAGCGAAATGCAAGTTAGCACGGTTTATCGCCCGCTAAATAATCCTTACGTTGAAACGCTAACGGCAAATTTGCGCGGCGTTGAGCTAATCGGCAAAAGCACCAGCGGCAGTCGCAAGATTATTGATGTGATTCGCAAAGGCGGCTTCGTAATTATTTTAGCTGACCAAAAAGTTAGTGAAGGCGAGCCGGTGAAATTTTTTCACGATGATGCAATCACCACAACTTCAATTGCGCGTATTGCTTTGAAATATGACGTGCCGTTGATTCCGGCGCGCTCGATTCGCATCGGAAAAACTTTTAAATTTCGCGTGGAAGCTGAAAAACCGCTTGCAATTGAAAAGACTGGCGATGTTAATTTCGACCTTCTGCAACTCACTCGCAGCATTAATTGCAAGCTTGAGGAGTGGATTAAACAATATCCCGCACAGTGGTTTTGGGTTCATAACCGCTGGAAACGCTAATTAACAAATTTATGAAATTATTTCGCACACTTTCTTTGCTTTCTCTAATGGCCGCGTCTTCATCTTGCGCGTTGATGATGAATGACAAAAACGATCAGATTTCAATCAATAGTAATCCGTCAGGAGCTAATATTTTTATTGAAGGCAGAGACTACGGACAAACTCCTGCAACAATTACTATCGAAGCAAAAAACTCGACAGTGGTTTTGACTAAAGAAGGTTACGGTTCAACTCAATTGCAACTTGAAGCTTGGGCTGCGGTAAAAAACGGCGCATGCTCTGCTGATATGTTAGGTGCGATTTTGGTCGTGCCGTTATATTCAGTATTGTGGTCGGGCAAATGCAATGAATTTAAAGAGAAGCAATATTTCGTAACTATTCCACGCACCGGAGCTGCTAATAATTCAATGATGGGAGTTGGTAAAAGACCTTCCGACATGATTAATTATTACTACAACCAAGACTCTTCTGGCGCGGTTCCAAACGCTAGTCAGCAACAGCAATATCGTAGATAAGCTGTTCTCAAAAGAACTAAAAATAAAAAGCCTCACTCAAATTTTGAGTGAGGCTTTTTTATTGTTTAGTTTTTGGGTAGCAAAAGCCCCATTTGACTAGCCAAAGCTAATCCATCCTCGGTGTGTTGCATGCACTTCGTGTCACCCCGTCTTCGCGACGGGGTCTAGTCAGCGCGGTAAGAATTTTATTCGGAGTGTGGAGACTGGACCCCGTCGTGAAGACGGGGTGACACGAAGTGCGTGTAACACACCGAGAGTGAATAAGTGGGATTTCTAGGTTGATCTCGAATTTCCACAGGCCTGTGGAAATTCATTACTTGATCACTCCATCCTTTATTAGCACGACTCTATCGGCTTTTTTGGTGAGCTCCAAATTATGCGTAACTACCAAGCAGCCGATCTCGTAATTTTTTACTAAACTTTGCAAAAGTGCGAAGATTTTTTCGGCTAAGTCAGAGTCTAAATTTCCGGTCGGTTCATCCGCTAAAATTAGTGAAGGTTTTGAAACCACGGCACGCGCCAAGGCGACACGTTGTTGTTGGCCGCCGGATAATTCCGCTGGTTTGTGATTTAGGCGATCAGAAAGACCAACTTCGTGCAGAATTTTTTCGGCTGCCGCGAAAGCATCTTTTCTGCTTTTACCCTGAATCAAAAGTGGCAAAGCAACATTTTCTAGTGCCGAAAATTCGGGCAACAAATGGTGAAATTGATAAACAAATCCGACGTGATTTTTTCTAATTTCGGTGCGGGCTTTGTCGTCGGCTTTTGAGGCGTCGATTTCATTAATAAAAACCTGTCCTGAAGTTGCGCCATCAAGCAATCCGGCAATTTGTAAAAGGGTGGTTTTGCCTGATCCCGAAGGGCCAATTAAAGCAACTAATTCGCCTTTTTTTATTTCTAAATTAATGCCCTTAATGGCTGAGATTTTTTGATCCCCTTGAGAAAATTCTTTGGTGACATTGATCAGTTTTAAAACGTTTTTCATGTTATCTTCGTGAGCCTGTTTGTTTGGTTGGGGATTGTGAATTTTCTAAAAAATTTGTTTTGTTTAGGCCAAGATCTTTGCAAATTTCTTTAAAAATTTGAGGGCCTTGCTCGGTACCATATTCTAATTCCAATAGATCAAGAGCGTAGTCGGGAGTAAGTCTTTTTAATCTCATGCCAACAAGCTCAGTAACGTCTCTCTTGCCCGAAAGCACGAGATTGATGCTTCGTTGATTGCCGGTAAGTAAACTCTCGTCTCTCATTTTTTCTTGAAATAAGGAGGAAAAATTTTGAGCGCGAATACCGTTTCTATGAGATTCTTCTTTGAGTAATCTTAAATCACTTTTTAATTTTTCTTCATCGCTAGTTCCGCCGTTTTTAATGGCACTTAGAATAATTTTTGCCGCCAGAGTTTTTGAAATTTTGCTCTCAGATATTGTCCTCATTAAAGTATCTGAAATTACATCCCCTCCCCCAGATGGTAGTTCACGGATGCTGGAGTAATCGAATTTATCGGAATCTCTATCTGCTTCAGAAAATGTTGGGTGGATCAATCTTAGCTGAATCTCTGAACCTTCGATTTCCTCGATCTCTTCCTTAAAATAGGTGGGTGTCATGGCTTTGATAAAGGAAGCCATATCAAGATTTTCTGAATCAACAGTAACTACCGAAGGAGAAGGGCTACTAAGGTCACCCGATTGAAGTTTAGCTAGTTCAACATGCGCTGGTAAAATTTTTCCCAGATTATCTCGCAGCATGCGCAAGTTTAAATTATCACCATTGCTGCTGTTTAAGCATTGCGTAAAATGATTAGCGATATTCTCGCAAACTTGATGACGCAGATGTGACCTAACATAAAGCTCCGAGCCGCTTTTTTCGTGACTCAGCCAATGCTCAATAATTGCAGCAAAGTCTTCGCAAGAATATTCTTTTAAGCTTCTTACTCTTGGTTGAATAGTGCGGTGCAGCAAGGCAGGACTGATAATAGAGCGTCCCTCAAGTCCAGCAGAATTGACGCTGGAAATTAGCATGAATCCCGGTTTTGGATCAGCGCCTGTGCCATTTGGATGATCTCCCGTCAGCGCGGCATTTAAAATTTTCTCCAAGCCATCATCAATGCAGCTGTTGATTTCGTCGATCCAAATCACGTCACCATTTTCAAAGGCTTCTACGATGATTTGGCGTTTTTGTTTGAGAGGTAAATTGGCATCTATTTTGTAAAATCTTTGCTGATTGTCGGTTCTTTCTTCGCCTAGTTTAATTTCTCTAATACCTTTGGCAGCAAGTGTGGCGCCGATTAATTCACTTTTTCCGGTGCCAGAATCTCCTTCAAGTAAAACGCCGTTTAAGCCGACAGCCTTGTTTGGAAAAATACCATCGCGTTGTTTTTGACGGATGCTTAAGGCGGTGAGTAATCGTTCTTCTACTTCTTTTGTAGCGCTGGTTGAAACATAGTTTGGACTTTTCACAACAATAGGCACTAACTCTTCTTCAAGGGCGTTATTAAGCCTGATTAATAACTCTTCCTGAAACTCTCTTACGGTGAGGTCTTCAGTATTCTGATACTCCTCAATATATTCTTGGCAGACCTGCTTAAAATCTTCTTCTAGAATCTCTGCTTTAATCTCGGCAGATAATTTTTCGTAAATCGATTCTCGTAAAATCTTCTCGTAAATGTAGCTTGCCGGAAAATCTGTCATGGCAAATTCCGGAACTTGTTTGTCTTCAAACAATTTTTGCTCAAACCTTCCGCCACCATAATCAGCAGAGTTGCAGGCGAAAACTACTTTGTGATTTTCATCTAAATCGTAGAATTTTCCTTGGTAAAAAATTCTTTGTGGTCCGCCATTTTTTAGCTGCGAGAACATTGTAAAATGCAGGTCTTCAATGTTGGATTCGTCGATGAAGAGAATTTTTCTTTTGCCACTTTTATCATTGGCCCATTCTTCAAATGAGCTGAGTTCGCGACAAACTTTCGTTGTTGCGGTATCTTCAGCTTCAAACATTTTCAGAAGACGACTTTTACCAACGCCGCTGTGACCAGTCAGGCGAAGCAGCGAGCTGCGATCGAGTGTTTTAGTGAAAGTTTCTTTTCTGACTCTGATAAATTCAGCAGCTTCAGCGGCGCTGTTACTTAGGTCGAAAGAATTGTTAAATATTTCAGGGGCGGGGGATGTAACTGCAACAACAGCTTCCTTCTCATAGCTTTTAACCAGGTAGATATCTTGTGGCAGCCATTTTAGCGGCTTATAAACTGCGCCAGACTGACAATGTTTATCTTCAACGATTAAAGTTAGGTTTTTGGCAACTCCTGCAAACTCAGCAGTTGTGCTGAGTAAGGCTGGCTCAAGCATTTGCAGTAAGTCGGCATCGAACTGACCTTTGAGAACTATTTTTTTGCCATTGCGTAGTTCGATTAAAAAATCGCTGTCAGTTTTTGTAAAATTTTTAAAGCCATTTTCGTCATACTTAAAAGTAATTTTGCTGACTAAATCTTGGTAGGTGAGGTCTTCGACATCAATTATGGCAAATGGCGACTCTGCTTCTTCTGCTAAAATTTCTTCCAGCATTTTGTTCGGATCATTGCTAACATAAATCGCACTGCTGGTTTCTTCTTCTTCTTCAGCTAGCGCTATCTCTTCAATCTTGACGCTGCTTGGTAAATTTACTTCCGGTGCTAAATGAAGTTCGAGCGCCAAATCTTTTTGCTGCATTTGGTTAAGCAGGCAATACCACTGGCTGTCGGATAGATCAGATGAGATAAATAATTTTAGCGGCTGGCTAGTGCAACTATCGATTAAGCCTTTTTCTTCGTGATAGGTGCCGTGGGCATTATCAATTCTTTTGTCGAATAAGAGCAGATCAAATAGCTGAGTGTTAACAAGTGTGGCATCAGCCGGAGCATTATCAAAAGAGGCGCCGCGAGCAACCGAGATTTGCGGTGTGCCATCAAATTTATCGAAGGCAAAAGAGTTGCTGTCGCAAGAAAGCTCGGTGTCGGCGGGTAAGAAAATATCATGTCCGTGATAGCTAAATTTACCAACGGCTTTGGCTTGTAAAAACTCTCGCGTTAACTCTTCAGCGGCTTGCGGCGATAAGTTGCAAACTTCAAAATTATTTTGCTTTGCTTCAAGCGCTGCAACGAAAGGGCTTTTTTCCCAAATCATCTTGCCGCCATTTAAAATAACTTTGCCAAAAAGTTGGCGGCGCCAATTGGAAAATCCCTGCAGATCAATGATGGTTTTGGCGGCGGTATTTTCTAAATCTACTTCCGGTAAAGCAACTTTTGATTCGAGTTGAACATTGTGGCGAGATAGAAATGACGGGTCTTGCGAGGCGGAGTCGGAAAGTCCGATAATCTGAATTGAGTCGGCAATAGCCACGCCGTTAATTTTTCTTTCGCGATCAATGACGGTGTTTAAAGCCAGTCTTTGTCTAGGGTTAAAGGCGCTCCAATTGATTACAAGTAGCGGTCTTTCTTCTGGGCGAGTAGCGGCGTAATCTAAAAATTCTGACAATAAACCTTCTTCACTTAAGCGAGGTTTATTGTCATTGGCGATTAAAAGATTGGTGCGATGCAAATCAATTTTATCCGGACTGTCGATGTAAAAAGTGCGGCGACCCTGTGAGAAGTTTGCTTGATGTAAAAAGAAGTTGCTGTGCTTTTCTAAGTCATTGGTAACAACTAAGATTTTATTTTGATTGTTGTTGGTTGTGAGATCCAAAAGTTCGTCTGCATCGTTAATTTGCTGCAGCTTCACAATATCTAGAAAGCTTTTGGCCATTGCAGATAGCGCAGCTTGTTTGGCTTGGCGAATTTGTGTTGTTTTGGCGTGAATGGCTTCTTCTCTCAATCGATCTTCTGTCTGAGATGCGGTTTCTACAAACTCCACTCCGGTAGGAGAGTTTCTGCCTGATAGTGGTAGCGACGAGATCTCTGAGATATCGTCTGCTGGTAATTCGGGTTTGGTTGCCAAATCCGGAAGTTCCATCACAAGCACTGCTTCTGAAGCTTGGTAAACATCTTCGCTCGCAGCATCTATGGTTGCTGCAGCGCCGCCACCCAAATCAACCGACACCCATTTGCCGTCATATTTAATTTCCAGAACCACGTGATTGCGGTTAATATCAACGATACGGAAATTTTCTGGAGCAATGCCGCTGGTTCTTAATTTATACTCAACTGCGGCGACTCGGTGGCGGCAAACTCCTGATCTTTCTTCGAAGATTCTCTGCATTGAGGCTTCGTGATTGTCTGGGGTGTAATTTGCGTTCTTGCTCTCTTCTGTTGCTTGGTGCGAATATTTCGGTGAATTACGATATTCGCCGATGATTTTTTTAATCTGATTATTGCTGGGAATTCTGTTGTAAGATTCGATGTGAGATTGCGGATTTGGTGCTTTCGTGACGTAAGATAAAAGGCGATCTCTATTAGATGTGGCGTAGAAAAAATCATCGTCACCTTTTTCAATTGTGATGCCATTTTGATCGCCAAGTAGTCCAAAAAATTCTTCTTCTGGATGTGCTGAAAGTAATCTGGTTCTTACTCTGGCGTGAAGTTGTTGTTTGAAAAGATAGTGAGAATGGGTTGGATTATGCCTGCCTCTGATCTCT
Organism: uncultured Alphaproteobacteria bacterium; assembly: GCA_903879805.1. Lineage (GTDB taxonomy): Bacteria > Pseudomonadota > Alphaproteobacteria > Rickettsiales > UBA1997 > UBA2645. Next base: position 17,505 of record CAIRMX010000043.1, read on the forward strand.
GCTACGTCTTCGTCACGTAGAGATTTGAAACTAGCAACCCCAACAAAATTTGCGGCGCCATATACGTTCTCATCTAGGTTTGCAGTGACGTCACGTTCGATAATATGGGTGCGGATTTGCGGATCCGTGATGGCAGGATTATCCAAAACTTCACCGGCAGAAATCATCGTAAAAGTTGGAGTCGCGGCATCATCATGCATTCCGACATTTCCTGCTTTAGCTCCGTCGGCGATTTTAATTTTATTGCTTCCGGGAGTTGTTCTGCGGGCAGGCTGTGGGATAGAATCGAGAATTCCTAAATAGTTTGAGTCATCGATGATTTCATGAGAGACGTTTAACTTTTTTAAAGTTTCCAAGATTGTCTCCAGGCCTCCCATTTTGCTCAAAACAACATGCTTAAGAGATTTTTTAAATCTTTTTCGTTCAGCTGGTTTATCATTTTCGATAATTGCAGCCACGTCTTCCATATCCTCATCTTTTAAGCCACTCTCCAATTTGCCGAGATCAAATAATAGATTGGATAAAAAACTATTTATCGATTCTACACCTCCTCCCACAAATCTTATGGTGGCTATATCGCGAAATGCGTCGGAGTCTCTTTGCAAAGCTAGATGCAGTTCTTTTTCTTCATCATCTAGATTAACTATTTCCAGATAAGTTTGTTTTGGTTTGGCGTTAGCATCAGGTGAATATTTTGTAGCAAGAGCTTCTCTAAGACTAATTGAGAGAGAGGTTTTGGCTATATTAGGGTGTTGGTCATAGAGACGATGCCTTATTTTTGCAGGAAGCTGACGAATGATTCCTGCAGATATTTTAGTGTGGCTGATCAAAAAACGCGAAAGCTCTTCTTGTCGTTGCGGACAAGAATTAATGATTGTTGTTAATAACTTCTGCACTGCGCTATTAGACCCTGCGAGGTTACTTATCAGCCAATCTTTTTTGCTATCTAGGATTAAGGTAGAAATTCTTTCGGCAGTTCTTGGAGAGGAAGATTTTAAGATAGTACGGAGCTGAGCAGGATTAATTGGCCCACTTAGATCAAGTGATTGCAAAAGTTGTTTTTCATAAAAACCACCCAAACCACTTTGACTTTCTGCTTGGGCAAATATGGCAAGGAATTCTCCCTTACTGGCAAGAAGTTTTTTGTTTTCGAATAGGTCAGATAATTTTTTTAATTTCTGACTATCGGAGATTTCTTTTTTTTCGTAAATATTGACGAGAATTTCTAATGATTCTGGTACCTCTCGAGGAAGGTTTTCAAAAAAGCTGCGCAAACCAGGTTTGGTGTCTGATTCCCAATAGCTTAGGGCAGATTCGGATTGTAGTGATTTTTTAAAATCTAAAAAATTATCAACGCCAGATCTCAGTAATTCTAATCTACGTTTGGCCGAATTAATTAGGTAAGAACTGCCTTGAGGAAAAGTCTTAATAGCATCGGAAAATAATGTAATCTGCTCTAGGGCGTGATCAGAATCATTTGCAGCTAGAGAGGCTCCATATCTATTAAACAGCTCTTCTTTTCTGTCGGGAAATAATTTTACGGCGCAGTTAATTAAGGGTAGTAAATCGATACCAAAACGTAACAAATCGGTTGCTTGGCAAAATTTGTCGTAATTTCTAAAAATCTCTTGGGCATTGCCATTGTGCAGTGGGATACTACCGATGATATATTGAACAAGATCTGGGTCTTGGGTTGCAGAAATTAGTTGGTAGGTATTACTGATAGTTCGAGCATCTGCCTCATCTAATTCGCGCTTTTTATCTTCTAAACTCATCTCTCCATCTTCTTCAGCAGCTAATGCAATTGCGCGGGAAGATTTCTTCACTAGATCGTAGTAAGCTTTGATAGCTGCGCGAGATTCTTCAGGCGTAGATCTGCTTAGACGAAATAGTAAGTGGTGTCTATCTAAGTCATTAACTGAAGAACTGGTATTTTCAGCGTCGCGAAACTCACATTTCCAATCATTGCCAAAAAATTTCCCGGCGTAAGTGGTGGCGCTAAAAGATCTAATAATGTCGCTGGTTTGTAGCCGATCTTGGTGATCTAAAATCAGCGCTTTGTCGCGCGCTACCTTATGTTTTGCTAAAGATGGGTAATCTGTGGCTTCGTTAAATGTGCCAAGATTTTGTAGTCGTTCAATGCCGTTTAAATCTTCATCAATTTCATAAAAATCTTGGGGTGGCGCGACGCGTAACAGAATTTTAAAGTCAGCGATTTTTAGTCTTTTAATCAGAGCGATTTTTTCGCCGTAATCTAAATGTTGTAGTGAGGTTTGATCAATAATTACCGGTCTTTTAACCGGCTGTTTGGAAGGTGAGGTTGAGCTTTCAAAGCCGCCGCCGTCAAGAGCTGTTGCCGGATTAAAATTTGCCGCAGGTGAAATGCTTTTTGATTTCGAGGTGTCGAAATAAAATAAAAATTCCGGCAATAAAATTCCGTTATCTTCGATGAATTTTGGCATTTTTTTGAAAAAAATTTTAAAGCCCAAGAGTTAGATCTCGGGCTTTAAATTTGGAATTATCTTCTTCTACCTTTTTTTGGTTTGTCATCGTCATCATCATCGTAATCATCATCATCACCTTCTTCATCTTCATCCTCATCTTCACTTTCTTCCTCTTCTTCATCCTCATCTTCATCAAGATCAGATTTTACAATGTCAGCGTCAAAGTCATCGAAGCCATCTTTTTGAATGATGCGGCCTTCAGAGTTTAATTTATCTTTGGCGGTTAGTGTGACTTTTTCTTTCGCCTCTTCAAACTCAATTCCGTAGATCACGGAATATTCGTTAGCTAAGCGGTAAATTGCAGTTTCGTAAATGATGCGTTCTGAGTAAGATCTTTCACCATCTTCAATATCGCGCGTTAGATCGCGCAAAACTTCGGCCAAAAGCATGATGTCTCCAGAATTGATTTTAGTTTCATATTCTTGAGCGCGACGACTCCACATGCCTTTCAGTTTTTTGACACCGCTGCGCAGAATCACAAAAACCTCATCCATTTGCGATTTAGAAATCAAATGACGCAAACCGATTTTTTCGGCGCTATTCATTGGAATTTTAATCGTCAGTTTTTCCTTTTCGAAATACATCAAATAGCAGCTGAAATCTTGTCCCAAAACTGCGGTTTTTTCGATGCCGGTAATTTTACCAATGCCGTGAGACGGGTAAACTGCGTAGTCGCCAACTTTAAACGTGACTTTGCCGCGACCTTCATATTTGCGGGCAATGATGATTTTTTGTAGAGCGTCAGTTTTCTTTTCTGGAGCCTTAGCTTCTTCAACAACTTTCTTGTTGGTATTGGCCATGATGCTTTTTGCTAAAGCGGTTCTTTGTTTGGCGGTTTCTTGGGGAGTTAGTTCTTTTTTCGGAGGTAGTTTTTTTGAGGCTTTGCTTGGTTTTTTAGTCGCTTTTACAGGAACAATTTTTGCCGATTTTTTCTCTTTTTTAACGGCTTTTACAACTTTCTTAACCGGCTTTTTCGCCGGCTTTGGCGCTGGCTTCTTTACTGGTTTTTTGGTTTTTACAGCTTTTGCTTTAACCACAACTTTAGCTTTTTTTGCCGGCAATTTCTTCACCGGTTTTTTAACAACCTTGGCAACCTTTTTCTTAGGAAGAGGTTTTTTTACTGCAGCTTTTTTAACAGCTTTTGGTGCTGGTTTTTTGGTAGCTTTTTTTGCAGTCACTTTTTTTTGCAATTTTTTTGCCGGCATAAATTACTTAAGTTTGAGGGTTGGAACTGAGATTAAAAATTACGAGCAGAAGCGCATGATAGCTGATTTTAGTCTTGGCGCAAGATTTTTTTTCAAAAAAAATATTCTTATTTAAAAAAGCGTTAATATTGTGCGATCCATATCAGAGCTATAGAACCTTACACGTGTAAGCCCCACAGCCATTTACAAATCTTTAAAAATTCCCCAATCTTTTGAAAAAAATTCTTAAGCACATAAAGAACGCGGATAAGTCTAAATTTTTCGCGATCATTGATAACTCAATTGACCACCGTCTTTTCAAGCCAGTGGTTATTTCAATCATCACCAGCTTCATTTTATTTAGCGGTTTTGAATATTTGCAAAATTTCATCGCTGATTATCAAGAGTCAACAACCAAGCAGCGCCAGAGCAAACCAATTAAAATTAATATTTCGGGCCAAGGCGTAAATTTTGACGTTGATGAAAATCAGGTGATCGAGCATCGCGTTAAAAGCGGCGACACTTTGTCAAAAATCCTCAATGATAATGGCGTTGATGAGCAAGATGTTTTTGCCATTTTGGGCGCTACAAAAAAAGTTTTTGATCCCAAGGCAATTACTACGGGCGACCAAGTTGTAATTAAATTTCACGTTAAACTCGGTTATGACGGAAATGGCGTTGACGCCAGCAAAAACGTGGCGCGCAAAGTCACGGTGGACAGTGTGTCAATTGCGCCTTCAGCGGAAGAACAAATCATCGTTTCGCGCAAAAATGACGGCGAATATGATGCGCGAGAAGTGAAAGTTAAATTGTTGCGCTACGTCTCAAAATATTACGGCACCTTGAAAGACGGGCTTTACAATGATGGTGTGGCGTCAGGGATTTCGCCAACTTCAATGATGAATATGATTTCGCTCTACAGCTACGACGTCGATTTCGAGCGCGACATTCATGATGGAGATAAATTCGAAATGTTGGTTGAAAGTTTCTACAGCGAAGACGGCAAAAAAATTAAAGACGGTAATGTGCTTTATTCATCGCTAACCCTGCAAAATCGCGCGATTGAAATCTACATGCACAAGATCGACAACCGCGTCGAATATTTCGACATTAAGGGAAATAGCGTGCGTAAATCTCTCCTTAGAACGCCAATGAATGGTGCGGCAAGAGTTTCGTCAGGTTTTGGTTTAAGACGTCACCCGATTTTGGGTTATTCTAAAATGCATAAAGGCATCGACTTTGCGGCGGGAAGTGGCACGCCAATTTTGGCGGCGGGAAGTGGCACGATTGTTCATTTCGGTGTTAAGGGTGGCTACGGAAATTTCGTGCAAATCAAACATAATGCCGACTATTCAACCGCTTACGGCCATGCCAGCAGATTCAACAAAAAGTTCCGCGTTGGTGCTAAAGTAAAACAAGGTGACGTGGTGGCTTACGTTGGATCTACAGGTCGCTCAACCGGCCCACATTTGCATTTTGAAGTGATCTATAAAGGTACACAAATCAACCCGGCAAAAGTAAAAGCTACGTCAGGCTTGAAACTCACGGGCAAAGAACTAGCGCGTTTCGAAGCTGATAAAGCGGAGATCGATAAATATCGCAAAAACATCCCAAATCAAATTAAGCGCTAACACTCATGAAAATCGTTAACATCCTGTTTAATTACAAAAAATCGACCAACGAAAATAAAATTTTAGGCGTTGAAAGATGTTTTATTGATTACGCCAAACATCTGACTTTGAGCGGTAATAAAGTTCTCTCGATTACCAAGCCAAAAATGGTTTACGCCAGTGAAGCGAGACAGGCTAGCACAAGGTTCGCTGAAATTAAGGCGGTGAATCATGCGGATATTTTCTCAATGATTCGCATGGCGATTTTGTTTTTAGGATTTTCTCCTGATGTGATAATTTGTCATTCGGGTCGTGCTTTATTCTTAGCGCGTGCTGCTCGTTTTTTGCTGTGCAAAAAAATTCCAATCATTGCGATTGATCACGGCATTAATCCGAAAAAGTTTTTGAAAGCCGATTATGTTTTGACAGTGAATTCATTTTTCAGCAGAGAGCTAATCAAAGCAGGAAAAACGCCAGAAACTTCTTTGGTAATTCCAAACATGATTGAAGTTCCGAAAGATTTTACGCCACTTGTTAAACAGCCATTTCGCAAACCAATCAGACTTGGTTCTTTGGGGCGTATATACGTTGAAAAAAACTTCGACAAAATTTTACGCGCCATGGTGATCTTGCGTGAACGCGGCATTGAAAGCGAATATGTGATTGGCGGCGTTGGGCCGGAAGAAAAGTCACTCAAAGAATTAGCCAAAGAATTAAAGCTAAAAAAAGAGTTTCGAATTTTGGGTTGGACCAACAATAAAAGAGATTTCTTCGACTCAATCGACATCTTCATTTTGCCATCGGCTTATGAAACTTTCGGCATTGTTTTGCTGGAAGCGATGCTTTACTCAACCCCAATTCTAACCAGCAATTCATGGGGTCCAGATGAGGTGATTACTGACGGGATTGATGGTCTAAAAGTTTCAAAAGATAATGACGAAGCAATGCCAGAACTTTTGGCAAATGCGATTGAAAGAATGATTAATAACGAAGAATTCGCCAAAGGTTTGGCGGTGAAAGCTTCGGAAAAATTCTTTGCTAATTATTCAGCGGAGAAGGTGAGGGAGAAGTTGAACAGCATCATCGCGATGGTTGTGGATAAAAAGTAATTTGAGGCCGCGAATAACCACCCCCGACCCCTCCTTGAAAAGGAGGGGAGTTACTCTAACCCGAGCTCGAAACTAAAGCCCCTCCTTTTCAAGGAGGGGTTGG
>CAIRMX010000044.1 GCA_903879805.1 uncultured Alphaproteobacteria bacterium
ACTCGAGGTTCCGGCCCTTCGACGACGCTACGCTTTGCTCAGGGACCTATAAAATATCAAAATCAGATCAAATTCATTCACCTGTTGCTTTCAAACTTTCTCAAAATAAGTTGCACGCCCATTCATTAGATCACCACTTTGAAACGCTGTAATTCCCCACTCTCTCAACTTTTAATCAATCAAATATGGCAAGTAATTTAACTATCATGGGCAACAAGGAAATTTTGTTGGTTGCTGAAAATATCGCGCACGAAAAAGGTATCGCGCTTCATGAAATCATTGAGGCCATGGAAGAAGGCCTGAAGCTTGCCGCGAAGAAAAAATATGGTAGCCATTTGGATATTGAATGCCGCATCGATAAAAAATCTGGGCAGATCAAATTGTTCAATAAATTACAAGTTGTTGAAGGCGACACTGAAGATTTTGACGTGCGCACACAAATTTCTTTGAAGCACGCCAAACTTGAAGACAAAAATGCCGAACTTGGCGATTCAGTGGTGCAAGAATTGCCACCAATCGATTTGAACCGTGTAGTTGCGCAAGTTGCTAGAAACGAGATCATCCGCAAAGTAAAAGAAGCTGAGAAAAATAAAGAGTACAACGAATTCAAAGATCGTTTGGGCGATATCGTGAGCGCTTCGGTGAAAAAAGTTGGTTTGAAAAATATCGTAATGGAAGTTGATGGCTTTGAAGCTGTAATTCACGAAAGTGGTTTGATTCCAAGAGAATCTTTCCGCGTTGGTGACCGCATGCGTTGCTACATTGAAGACGTGCGTAAAGAACCACACGGCGCGCAAATTTTCTTGTCACGTACTCACCCACAATTTTTGGTTAAACTTTTCGAACAAGAAGTTCCTGAACTTTACGATGGCAATATCGAAGTTAAAGCAGTGGCTCGTGACGCGGGTTCTCGCGCTAAAATCGCCATCTGGTCACGTCGTGACGATATCGACATTATCGGTTCATTCATTGGTATTCGCGGTAGCCGTGTACAATCAGTTAGTGCTGAATTGCGCGGTGAAAAAATCGACATCATGAAATGGTCACCAAATGTTGCTGAACTTGTTATCAGCGCTTTGACACCAGCAAAAGTTTCAAAAGTTGTAGTCGATGAAGAAAATGGTTTGATCGAAGTTGTAGTTGCTGAAGACCAGCTAAGCCTTGCAATTGGACGTGGCGGACAAAATGTTAAACTCGCTTCAAAAATGGTCGGCTACAAAATCGACGTAATGACTGACGAGCAAGAATCAGCGAGAAGAACTACAGAATTCAACCAAGCTTCTAAATTATTCGTCGAAACTCTCGACGTTGAAGATATGATCGCTAACCTTCTTGCTTCTGAAGGCTTCTTGAGTGTTGAAGATCTAGCTCAAGCTGAAATTTCTGAGATCGGATCAATTGAAGGATTTGACGAAGAAATCGCGCAAGAAATTAAACGTCGCGCTGAAGAATATTTACAAAAAATTGCTATCTAAAATAGTTCGCGACTAGTTCGCGAGCTATTAAGCCATCAAAAATTCGACCCCTAATTCTTACCTCCTAATCGAAAATGACCGATCAAGATAATAAAGGCGCTACTCGCTTAAAACTGACATTGAAGCTGCCAACCGCAGGAGCTGCAAGCGTTGCACCAAAAGCTGCTGAAAACAAAAAGGTTAGCAGTTCTTCAGTGCAAGTAACAATCAAAGGTCGCAAAAAAGAGGCGCGTCCCGAAGAAGCTAGATCAACTGATTTGAGCAACAGCGAATTTGCCGCCAGAATCAAAGCAGTTTCAGAATCACACGTTGTTAATGAAGAAATTAAAACTCACGAAATCCTCAGCAAACTGGCCAAAGAAAATCGCAAAATTGCTGAGAAAAAATTAGAAGAGAAAGAAGTAGTAGAAGTTGTAGTTGAAGCTTCTCCCGTGGTAGTTGAAGAGGTGGTTGAAGAAAAGCCGACCAACCTAGTTAAAAAACCTGATCCGAATTATAATTCAGATAATTTCGACGTTAGAAATAAAATCAGACAAAGTATCGCAGTTACCAATCGCGAGAAAGAAGAGCGCGAAAAACTTGTTGAACAAAGAAAAAAAGCAGAACTAGAGCGCCTTGAAAAAGAAAGAATCGAAAAAGAAAAAAGAGCGCCAAAAAAACCAGTTACCACCTTTGCTAAAGCACCGGTAAAGACTTTTGAAGAAGATCTAAAAAAAGGTAAACCATCTTTCAAAGATAATCGTGGCAACACCAATTCTAGAAGAATGACCTACATCATCGATGGTAATTCCGATGATTCAGAGGGCGGCCGCAGAAGAAAAAAAGGCAAATTCAAACAGCAACAAGACGATCAAAAAGAATATAAAAAAATCTCACGCGAAGTTGATTTGCCTGAGCTCATCACCGTTTCTGAACTGGCTGATCGTATGTCAGAAAAAACTGGCGATGTTGTGAAAAAACTTTTCACCATGGGTGTGGTTGTAACCAGCAATCAAGCAATTGATGCCGATACTGCAGAAATCATCATCGGTGAATTTGGTCACACTACCAAACGTGTTTCTCACTCTGACGTGGAAAATGTTTTGGATCACGTTGATGACAGCAATGCTGAAAAATTACATCGCGCACCAATCGTAACCATCATGGGTCACGTTGATCACGGTAAAACTTCATTGCTGGATGCTTTGCGCGAAACTGACGTGGTTAAAGGCGAACATGGCGGCATTACGCAACATATCGGCGCCTCACGCATTCAAACTAAAGAAGGCAAATTCATTACCTTCCTTGATACTCCAGGTCACGAAGCATTTTCTGAAATGCGCTCTAGAGGTGCCAACGTTACAGACATCGTGGTGCTTGTTGTAGCAGCGGATGATGGCGTTAAAGAGCAAACCATTGAGGCCATTAGCCACGCTAAAGCGGCGAAAGTTCCAATCATCGTTGCGGTTAATAAAATCGACAAACCAGGTGGCGACCCAACTCGCGTTAAAAACGAACTTCTAGTTCACGGCATCGTGTCAGAAGATTTGGGTGGTGACGTAATGTTCGTCAATGTTTCAGCAAAAAATAAACTAAATCTCGACAAGCTTGAAGAAGCAATTTTGCTCCAAGCCGAAGTTCTAGATTTGGAAAGTGTTTACGAAGGTAAAGCAAGTGGCGTGGTTCTTGAGTCAAGAATCGATCCAGGTAAAGGTGTAGTTGCAACTCTTCTCGTGCAAAGAGGCACTTTGAACACTTCTGACCTAATTGTTGTAGGTACCGCTTTTGGTAAAGTTAGAAGAATGTCGGATGATTCTGGAAAAATTGTTAAATCGGCAACTCCTTCAGTTCCGGTTGAAATTTTGGGTCTAGATAACGCCCCAAATGCTGGTGATAAATTCATGGAAGTTGATGAAGAAAGACAAGCTCGTGAAATTATTTCTTACCGTTCACGCAAAGAAAAAGAAGAAAAAGCTCTAAGAAATTCAGTGAAATCAATGAGCGATATTTTCAAACAGTCGGGCACCGACAAAATGAAATATCTCAACATCATTATTAAGGCCGACGTGCATGGCTCGGCTGAGGCAATCAACGGCAGCGTTGCTAAATTAAACAACGAAGAAGTTGGCGTTAAAGTTGTTCACATGGCAACTGGCGGCATTTCTGAAAGCGACATTAATTTGGCTGCAGCGTCAGACGCGATCATCATTGGCTTCAATGTACGCGCCAACGCATCTGCCAAAGAAATGGCGCGTCTAAAAAATGTTGATATTCGCTACTATTCAATCATCTACAACTTGACCGATGATTTGAAACTCTTGCTTTCGGGCATGATGGCACCAGTTCAAAGAGAAGATTATTTGGGCCAAGCCGAAATCAGACAAATTTTCAAAGTTTCTGGCTCTGGCAAAATCGCCGGAACTTACGTTACTGACGGCCTCATCAAAAGAAGCGCACGCGTTAGATTACTTCGCGACAATGTGGTAATTCACGACGGCATTCTAAAAACCCTCAAACGCTTCAAAGACGATGTCAAAGAAGTTAAAAGTGGTTTTGAATGTGGCGTTGCTTTCGAGAACTACGAAGACATTAAAGAAAAAGATACGCTCGAATGTTACGAACTTTCTGAACAAAAAAGATCATTCTAATTATGACAAAATATTCACTGCCATCGCGCATCATTCACTGGCTAATGGCGGTGATTATTTTATTCATGCTTGGTCTTGGTATCTACATGACCACATTCTTACCAAAAGACGCACCGAATCATTTAGAAATTTATTCGCTGCACAAATCTATTGGCGCCATCGCTTTGATTTTGGTTTTTATCAGAATCCTCAATCGCTTCATCAACAAAGCTCCAGCGCTTCCAGAAACTATTAAAAAATCTGAACAAATCCTCTCTCATCTGGGCCATTTCGGTCTTTATGTTTTGATGCTTTGTGTGCCTCTTTCGGGCTATCTAATGTCGAATTCTTTTGGCTTTCCGGTGCATTTATTTTCTCTAGAATTGCCCATGTTGGTTGAGAGAAATTTCGAATTAGGAAAATTATTCGCCACTGTTCACGAGCTTGGCGCTTACGCTTTGCTCGGGCTTGTTGTAGCTCACGTCTTGGCTGTAATCAAACATCGTTTTTTCGACAAACCGGAAAATGATGTTTTGAAACGGATGATCTAATCTCTTTCTTAAAATGCTAAAATCCCGCATCATTCCTTGCCTCGACGTTAAAAACGGTCGCGTGGTTAAAGGCATAAATTTTGAAAATCTCATCGATGCTGGTGATCCCGTAGCTCAAGCAAAATTCTATTACGAACAAGGTGCGGACGAACTCTGCTTTCTTGATATTGCAGCCTCTGAAGAAAATCGCGGCGTTATTTTGGATGTCGTAAAAAAAGTTGCTGAGGTCTGCTTCATCCCTTTCACCGTTGGCGGCGGCATTAAAGAAATTCAGGATTTTTCTAACTTACTCAAATGCGGCGCCGATAAAGTTTCGGTAAATAGCGCCGCGATTAAAAACCCCAATTTAATTTCTGAAGCCTCAAATAAATTCGGCGCGCAATGCGTGGTTGTAGCAATTGACGCCAAGAAAAACTCAAGTGGCAATTACGAAATTTTCACCCATGGCGGCAAAGCTCCAACCGGCATTGACGCCATTGAATGGGCCAAAAAAGCTGAAGCTCTGGGCGCTGGAGAACTATTGGTAACTTCAATGGATAAAGACGGCACTAAGTCGGGCTACGATTTGGAGCTACTGCAAAAAATCACTTCCCAAGTTACAATTCCGGTGATTGCATCGGGCGGTGTGGGAAATTTAGAACATTTGCGCGACGGTATCAAAGCTGGTGCCTCAGCGGTTTTGGCAGCTTCAATTTTTCACTTCAAAGAATATTCAATTAAGCAGGCGAAGGATTTTTTAAATCAAAACGGAGTCGCCGTAAGAACTATTTAATGAGATTTATGGTTCTGAAATTTTTTCTAATTTTTATCACAGCCCTGACGATTTTTGCTGCTGAATCACGCAGCTCTGACGCCGAAGATCTCTACATAAAATCTCGTAATGAATTTATAAAAAAATATTCGCGCAAAGATGTTGATGCCAGCGCCGGAAAAGAAGAAACCGCTGCATTAGCGCAGTTGGAAAAACTTTTAGCGCAGGCGATTGGTCCGATTAAATTTTCTAGTGAGTTTGGAGAAATTAACTTAGCTCTCTCGCCTTACGATGATGGCACTCACCTCTACGGCAATGTTGATGGGTTAAACTTTGCCTCAGATAAAAAGACCTTCTTCGCCACAACTAAAACAATTCTCACCGACTATTTATCGAAGCATAAAGAACTGCCAAAAGATTTTGAAAATCTGTTCAAATCCGACAAATTCTATTCGCAAATTTTCAATAATGACGCCGCCTTTAGCGGATATTTAGAACTTCCAATCAAAAGCACCGACTTAAAAAATTCTCGCGCCTTTCTAGTGCTAAATGCCCAAGATATTGGCGCCTTTCCCCCAAATAGTTTGATCGTCATCACAACCCGCGCTGATAAAATTTTTGCCGCTAAAATTGATCTAGATCCCGAGATTGAGAATTTAGCCATGCAAATTGATGCCTGTGAAAACACTTGGGCGGAAAATAAAAGTGATGAGGTGAATTTTAAGGCTTACAAAAGTTGCTTCGCTGCTAAAGCTAAAGATGAGAAGTTCTTTTTAGAGCTGATCTCGCAAGCCCAGAAGATTGCTGACCAGTTCTAAGAATAAGCGTGTTTAATCTTCTTTTCCTTGGCCTTAGCAATTGATGTGGCGAGTGCTACGAGGTGTTTTTTTGATTGGGGATCTTCGATGCGGTTAAAAGCACGAACCAGCGGTAGCAGCTCTTTATTGAAAGATGTTAGATTTTTTTCCTGCTTCTTACTTGGCTTAAAATCGTAATTGTAATAGCTGCGATCGGCTTTGAGGCCTTCAAAGAAAGCGTCCATCGGTCTTTCAAGAATTTGTGAAAATTCAAAAAGACGGCTGGCGCAAATTCTGTTTTTAGCTTTTTCGTATTTTTGAATTTGTTGGAAGGTTACTCCAACCAACTCTCCCAGCTTCTCCTGACTTAGGCCCGAAACTAAACGAAGCTCACGAAGCTTAGATGCAATGTGAATATCAACGGGTGTGATTTTGTCTAATAACATGGGCACTCTTGGCTAAAAGGATTAGGAATAACAATGTTGCTACAGCAAGTAACAGCAAGGGTCCATACCTATATTTCCCATAAATTGTTGGATCAAGATTCTCGATTAAATTTACATCAACTATCCCAGATTGATTCAAATTGATTTTATCTATCACTCGACCAAATGGATCGATAAATGCCGTGATTCCTGTATTGGCAACGCGCGCCATTGAAATTCCATATTCAATTGAGCGCATTTTGCTCATGTCGAAATGTTGGTAAGGGCCAGAGCTATTGCCGAACCACGCGTCATTGGTAAGGTTAACCAATAAGTCAGGACGAGAATTTTTATTCACCACCTCATCAGAAAAAATCACTTCATAGCAAACTAGCGGACTAAATGAAAAGCCTTGTGCTGCAATAGTTTGCGGCCCATCACCTTCGCTAAAACCCATGGCGCCTTCGGTGATTTTTTCAATGAAAGGCAAATATTTTTGCAAAGGTATATACTCACCAAAAGGCACTAAATGGTGTTTGTCGTAGGCATTAACCACGCCATTTTGATTTAAGGTAAATACACTATTCCAAGCGTTTGAAACCCAAGTTTTGCTTTTGTCGCCATAGCCCAGACGCAGCGCGCCGGTAATTAAAACGCCATTTGGCGGAGTTGCCTCGCGTAGCTTGGTCAACAATTCAGAGCCTTCTTCAATTGCGTAAGGCACGGCAGTTTCTGACCAAATCACTGCCGAAATATCTTTGAGACTTTTCGAATTTGTCAGCTCGATATGCTTTAAAAGATTTTGATATTTTTCTTCACCGTCCCATTTCATCTCTTGCTTAATATTGGCCTGAACCAGACGTAGCTTGATTTTGCTGTCTGTTTTTAGAGCAAATTCATCAACTCGCAAATAGCCAAAAATCGCAATCGTGATTAAAAGTTTGATCAGCAAAAAAGCTGAGACCTTGTCCCAAAGGGTATTTTTGTAGAGAAAGAAAATTGGAAATAGCGAAATCGAAACCGCAAAAAGACTGAGTCCGTAAATGCCAAATATGCTGGCAGTTTGCGCAAAATGAATGTCGAACATCCAAACGTAACCAAGCAAATTCCAAGGAAATCCGGTGAAAAGTTCCGAGCGTAAAATTTCAAAAAAGACCCAGCACAAAGAGAAGATGGCGATTTTTTGGTAGTTGAAAGTGAGATTAAATTTCTCCAACAAAAATTTGTAACTAAGCGCAAACAGCGCCAGATAAAGCGCCAGAGCTGATGGAATTAAGGTGAGAGCAAAAGGAATCAGCCAAGCAAAACTCGCCGCATCGACCAAAAGTGAAATTGCGATCCAATAAATTCCGGTCAAAAAATAACCAAAACCGAAAGCAAAACCGAGCCAAAAAATCTCGTTTCTTTTTTTGGCTTTTTCTAGCAACACGTAAAAAACTGACAAAGAAATCGGCGCCGCAATAAAAAAATGCAAAGGCGCAAAAGCCAGACTGCAAAATCCTCCGGCAAGCAAGGAGATCAAAAATTTATTCTGCCAAAATTTATTTTTTTTCATTTCTTACGTAAACCTCAAAATCATGCTCAACTATTATGGTTGTTGGCTTTACCTCATCAAATATACTTTTTTCTTGAGAAAAATTTATTCTTTTTGGATTGGCAATTTTACGTAAAAGAATGACCTGATTTTCGAAGTGAAAATTTTGCAAAAACATTTTTTTGAAAAGCGGATCCAAAAAATAATATTCTAAAGTGCCAATTAAACAGCGGTCTTTTTTGTCCAAAGCTTCTGGTGTGTTATTAATAAAAATCACTTTGACGTTGGGATTTTTCACCTGATTTTTTACATCATCAAAAAGATAAGAAAGAGTAAGAACCTGATCTAAATCATCAGTTGCAAACATTTTAGCATTTCCAGCCAAGCCTCTGTTTGCCTGAATTGAAGCCACGTGATATTTTTGGTAATCGGTTTTTTCTAAATAATTAATCAGTGGAAATTGATGAGCGTTTAAAATTGAAATCATCAAAATCCCGTCAGTTTTTTGCGGTGCAAACTCGTGAGAATAATAAGTCACCATGTCGGATAATTTATTTGGAAAAGTGTTTTTACTGCCGCGGATGCTGTCAACGATTGAGCTTATGTAAGCGTAGAATAAACACGAAATTACTGAGCAAATTACAAAAATTGAAAGTGGTGAAAATTTGGGTAAAAATTTGCGTTCGAAGAAAAACAAAACCACCAATAAACTGCAGAGATTAATCGCAACGTAAGCTGAGCCGCCAAAGGCTTGTGCAGAAAGGATTGTGATCAAAAATAAAGCTAAAATTAGCGCCACAAAAGCTAAATTCTTGCGCAGAGATTTTTTGACCAAAATGAAAGGATAAACTAGCGCCAAAACCCACCAAAGATTGATGATTCCGCCAACGCCAAAAATTGCGACGGGCAACATTTCCAAATCAAACATCGGCAAAAAAGCTACGCCGCAAATGATGAAGAGATTTTCTGAAAGTCTGATTTTTTTTGACTGAACCAAATCAAAAATAAATTTTAGAAAGCAGGTTGTAACCGCTGCAAAAAATATTGTGATTTGATCAACCGTGCCAATGTTTTCTAGCAAGATCAGCAAAGATGCGCCAAGAAAAAGCAAGATTAGAATTTTGTCGTTGGGATCGGTTTTGAGGCGCGAAAAAATTAAAAAAATTAAAGAAAAAATTGCGATTCTTGAACCAAGATGGCGCCATAAATTTTCTACAAAGACTGAGAAATCATCGTAAGCGGCGTAGGTTTTTGGCCACATCGGCACGATAAATTCAAAAAATTCTGGAGTGAATTTTAGCATCAAAAACAAATAGATCGCGCCAATCAAAGCCATGACAAATTTGTCGAGATGGGAGGCCGCTTTCTTTTGAAAAAAATATTTTAACTCAATGAATAAAGTCAAAATTAGATAATGTGGCTTAATGCAGGGCATCAATCCCATCAAGCATCCGCGCTGGATTAATTCTTTTTTGGTTAGAGCAATTTTGCGCTCAAAAGAAAATGCCAAATAAGGATAAAGTGTGATTAAAAGCAGGCTGGTTTTAGTGCCAAATTCGCCGATTTGTAGCGCGTAGGGGCGTAAGAAAAAACCCAGAAAAAAACTGACAATCAGCAAATTGTAATGGGCTTTATTTTCGTAGAGCGTGGTTTTTTTTAAGATTTGTGCTGACCAGAAAATTGCGGCAAGAGCTAGAAAATTAATGACAATCTCAGAAAGAATAATCGGGCTTAGATGCAGCAATTGCGACAGTTTGTACTGAGAAGCGTAGAAATAAAATGACAGCGGAAAATTACTCTCAAAGAAGTCGTAATAATATTTACCGCCGTGAGAAATTTTTTTCCCCAGGTTTAAATAAATACCCGTGTCAGCGCCAATGTCGATTTGTGAACGCAGAAAAATGCTCAGAAAAAAAATGATGCTGCAGGCAAAATTTAGAAATAAATTGGAGTGAAAGAAATTTTTATTGGTCATTTTTTCTAATATAAACCTCAACTTCAGCATCAATAAAATCAGCGCTTTGAGGCAATTCTAAAGTTTTCTTATCGTCAAAGAATTTTACTTCTTTCTCGGCTTTTTGCAGCGTGATTATTTGATTAAGAAAAACGTAATTCTGCAAAAAAACTTTTTTAAATTCATGGTCTCGCAAATAATATTCGAGAAAATTTATGGCGCAGCGGTCAAAGCTAATTTGATTTTTTTCGACAAAAATTAATTTATTTTCTCCGCGCCCAATTTGCTCTTTTATCTTAGAGAGCAAATAGCTGTCGGACTCGCTCGTTTTATTTGAACCACTAATTTTTTCATAAAGTGGGCCAAGATGCAGTGATGGTAAATGATTCGATTTTTTGGTGTAATTGCTTACGGGATAAGTCGCGGCGATTCGGCTTGAAATGATTGTGATCTCGTCAGTTTCGTGAGTGGCGCTTTTGATTTGTGCGATTATTTGATTATTTAGATCGTTGGGCGATTTGTAACTGTAGGCTCTGGAGCTGTTGAGATTGAAAATTCCAACCAGATGCAAGCTGAGTAAATAGGCAAAAATTATTGTAATTACTGCGGAAGAAAAAGCCGAAAACTCTTTTTTGCCGTAAGTTTTTTCGTGCAGCTTTTGATAAAAAATAATCAACAAAATCAGAATGATCGTGGCAAAAAGCCATGGCCAATCATTATATTCTTTTCGCGCAGTGAGGCTGATGGTTAAGATCGTCAGGCCAATAAAATAGAGCCATGAGAATAGATTGTGGGGCAGAAGAAATTGTGAAATTACTGTGACTTTTGGAGTTTTTAAAATCTCACGCCATTTCGCTGATAAAATCAAAACCATCACCCACCAAAAGGCGCCAGAATTAAAAACTACTTTAGCAAAAATTGTCGGATCGAATTGCGATCCGATTAAAATTATTAATAAAATAACTCCGTTACGTCGCCAGTTAATGTGGTTATTTTTAAGCAATAAAACCCCAAGCAAAACCAACAGCGGTAAGGATAAAGAATAGAAGGCAAATCTCTGATCATAGCCGGCAATCATTTCTAAAATGATTAAAAAACCTGAAGCAAGGGACGCCAAAAAAAGCGGGCGTAAAAAGTGATTTTGTCGCACCAAAAAGAAGCTCAAAAAAATCAGTAAAAAAACCGGAAATAAATCTTCGTGCAGCATGAAAAAGAACCGCGCCGCAATAGAGCTTGAATAAGTGTTGTAGTAAGACTCAGAAAGGGCGGGAAGGGCGGCGATAAAATCAGGAAAGCATTTAAACAAGATCAGCAAATAGAAAATCAGCAGTGAAATTGTCGTGTAATTTCTCAGGCAAAAAGCCGGTTTTAGCGATTTTTTCTCGAGCAATTTTGCCAGTTCAAAAACAATTGCCAACATTCCGTAATGGGGTTTGAGGCAGAATAGAAGGGCGGCGAGCGTGCCGATTAAAATTTGGTCGGATTTTTTAGTCTGATTTAAAAATTGGTAAGAAATGTAGGGAATTGCAAAGGCCAAAAGATAAGTCGATTTAGTCGCAAATTCGTTGAATTGCAGTGTGAAGGTGCGCAGAAAAAACCCGACGGCAAAGCTTAAAACAATCAGATTAAAAGTGGTGCGATCCTTAGAAATATTGGAGCGTTCTAGAATTTTGGCAGAAAAATAAATCGCCGAAATTCCCACTAAATTAACGAAAATTTCTGAGGCGACAATTGGGCTGGTGGCAAAAATCTTGGCGAAAAAAACCGGAATCACCGTGATGCAAAGAGAGAGCGGAAAATTACTTTCGAAAAAATCTTGGTAATATTTGCCGCCAACTAAAAGTTTCGCCGCCATGTCTAAGTAGGCGCCGGAATCGTGACCAATGTCGCGTGCGGATCTGATTAAAATGCTGATTGCAACAATTGCTAAAGTGCCAAAAAAAGCGCAGGATTTTGCGGCAAAAATTTTTCTAAAAAAAACGCCAAAAGCGGCGAGCTTTTTTAATAAAAAACTTTCGAGTTTGCCGCCCCAAATCAATCTCTTTTCTTCAATGTTTCTTTGTAGTTCTAGCACTGCAAGTAAGGGTTGAATATTGTTTGCTTAAGCCCAAAAATGAAGGCTCCAACCTAGTTTATTCCTAAACCAAAAATCAATTTTAAAATGACTCAAACTATCACAGTTGCGTATGGCGATGGCATCGGCCCTGAAATTATGGAAAGCACTTTAGAGATTCTCAAAGAAGCCAAAGCCGATTTGAAATTTAACATCATCGAAGTTGGCAAAAATATTTACGAGAAAGGCTTTAATTCTGGCCTGATGCCATCGGCTTGGGAAGATTTAGCGGCGACAAAAATTTTGCTAAAAGCGCCAATTACAACTCCTCAAGGAGGAGGCTACAAAAGTTTGAATGTAACTTTGCGTAAAAAGTTGGGGCTATTTGCTAACGTGCGCCCAATTGCTGCGTTTCACCCTTTTATCACCACGCAATTTCCGAAAATGGATGTGGTGATTGTGCGTGAAAATGAAGAAGATCTTTACGCCGGAATTGAACATCGCCAAACCGACCAAACTTACCAATGTTTGAAATTGGTGACGCGTTTGGGCTGCGAAAAAATTATTCGCTACGCCTTTGAATACGCTGTTGCTAACGGTCGCAAGAAGGTTAGCTGTTTTTCGAAAGACAATATTATGAAAATGACGGATGGTCTTTTTCATAAAGTTTTTAACGAAATCGCTTTGGAATATCCGCAAATTGAAAATGACCATTACATCATCGACATAGGAACGGCGCGCCTTGCCGCTAAGCCAGAAATTTTCGACGTGGTTGTGACGATGAATCTTTACGGCGATATTATTTCCGACGTAGTTGCCGAAACCTCTGGTTCTGTAGGTTTGGCAGGTTCGGCAAATATCGGAAAAGATTACGCTATGTTTGAAGCAATCCACGGCTCAGCGCCAGACATTGCTGGAAAAGACATGGCTAACCCAACTGGCTTGATTCATGCCGCAGTGATGATGTTGGTGCATTTGGGTCAAAGTGAAGTTGCTAATAAAATTCGTAACGCTCTTTACAAAACCATTGAAGACGGTTTGCACACGCCAGATGTTTACAGTGTGGCAACTAGCAAAAAGAAAGTGGGCACTAAGGAATTTACCCAAGCAGTGATTGCAAATTTGGGTCAAAAACCTGCGATGTTGAAAGTGGCAAACTTCGCTAACGCCACCAAAAAAACCGCGATTAGCTCAGAAGAATCTGCTTACATTCCAGAAGTAAAATCTTTGATTGGTTTTGATTTATTCATCGATTGGCAGCAGGAATTTTCTGATCTTTTGGCGCTTCTTAAAACCATGGAAAGCTCTGAGCTTGAAGTGAAAATGATTAGCGCCAAAGGCTTGTTACTGTGGCCTTTGAGCGATCAGCACATGATGCCAAATTACAATAAAGGTCTGACTGTTTTGCGATTCATCGGCAAAGGAATTACTGGTAAATCAAGCAATGAAATTATTGATGCCAGCAAAACAATCTCGCATCAAAACATCATCGACATGCTAGGAGTGTTGAATGAGAAAAAATTTGATTTTGTCAAATATGAAGGGCTTTATCTGTTTAACGGAAAATGCGGATATACTTCAGGGCAAGGTGAGTAACAAACTGTCATCGTAAGCGTAAGCGAGAGATCTTGTAAGAAAAAAACTCACGAGATCTCTCACTAGCGTTCGAGATGACAGAATTTTAAAAACGACCCCAATCAACAATGAAAGACACAATCGACTACAATAAAATTATCGAAGTCATTGAAAAAACCATTGCCAGCTCAAGCTTCTACTGGCAATCACTGGCTTTGATTGGTTGCTTTCTCGTCTCTTATTTATTTTACAAAATCAGTCGCAAATTTTTGCTACCGGCGATTATTGCGTCGACTCTGAAAAAAAATATCGCGCTCAATCGCTTAGTTACGCGCTACGTGATTCCGCTGCTTTATCCAAGCTTTGCGGTGATTTTTTTGGGGCTGGGACTTTCAATTTATTCGGAGTTTTTCAAAGAGACGATTGTCTTTTCCACCACCTTCAAACTGATCGCGCTTTTCTTATTTTTGCGCTTTTTACGCATTTCTTCCAACAACACTTTTGTTGCCAATCTCGCTGGATTTTTCTTAATGCCGGCTTTGGTTTTGGATATTTTTGGGCTATTTGATTCTACCGTGCTTTTTCTCGATGAATATGCCTTGAGAATAGGCGCAGTGAGAATCTCGGTCTATATCGTCATCAAAGCCATCATTGTGCTTTTGATCGTTTTTTGGCTCTCAACTTTAATCAGCAAAAAAAGTAAATCTTTCCTCGACAACTCCAAAAATATCAAAAGCAGCACCAAAGGAATTATTAGCAAATTCATCGACATCTTGGTTTATGCGGTGGTGATTATTGTGCTGCTTAAAACCTTCGGCGTGGATATGACAACCTTCACCGTAATTGGTGGTGCGGTTGGTGTGGGTATTGGGTTTGGTTTGCAAAAAATCGCCTCAAATTTTATCAGCGGCATTATTTTGCTAGTCGAAAAATCAGTGGAAATTGGCGACATTGTTGAGATCGACAATGGCAGTATTTACGGCACCATCAAACATTTTGGCGGGCGCTATACTTTGGTTGAAGCCGTTGATGGCAAAGAAATCATGATTCCAAATGAAGATTTCATCATCGGCAAAGTTACCAATTGGACTTACTCCAACAACCGCGCTCGTACTGAAATTAACGTTGGCGTGGCTTACGGATCTGATTTGGAAAAGGTGCGCGAAGTGATGCTGTGCTGTGCGAAAGAACATCCGCGCTGCTTAAATTATCCAGAAGCCGAATGTTTCGTTACTGACTTTGGTGAATATGATGTGAAGTTTAAACTTTATTTCTGGGTCAGCGATGTCGTGGAAGGCCGTATGAGGCCGAAGAGTGATGTGATGATTAGTATTTGGAACAAGTTTAAGGAGAATAATATTCAGATTTCGTTGCCGCAGAGAGAGGTGATTAATATTGTTCGGAGTTAGAAAAGTCATAGGTCCCTGAGCAAAGCGTAAGCGTCGTCGAAGGGCC
>CAIRMX010000045.1 GCA_903879805.1 uncultured Alphaproteobacteria bacterium
GGCCCTTCGACGACGCTTACGCTTTGCTCAGGGACCTATATAATTTAGTTCAAGTAACCCTACAAAATCATCGTTCCCGCACCACTCTCAGTAAAAATCTCCATCAACAAAATATTATCCACGCCACCATTTAAAATGTGCGCGTAAGCCACATTTCCCTCAAGCGCATTAATACAAGTTTCGATTTTTGGAATCATGCCGCCGGTAATAATTCCGTCGTGAATCATTTGTTTGGCAGTTGCGATATTTAGATGACTAACCAGCTCGCCATTTGGCAACATCACGCCGTCAATGTCAGAAAGAATAATCAATTTTGAAGCATGCAAAGCTGAAGCAATAGCGCCCGCAGCAGTGTCAGCATTGATGTTGTAAGTTTCACCATTATCGCCAATGCCAATTGGGGCAATTACTGGGATGATGTCGGTATCTTCAAACATGCTGAGAATTTCTGGATCAATCGCGTAAGGCTCGCCGACAAATCCTAAATTTAAGATTTTTTCGATATTGGAATCAGGATCTTTTTTGGTGCGAGAAAGTTTCTTCGCGCGAATCAAATTGCCGTCTTTACCGCAAATGCCAATCGCTTTGCCAGCGGCGGCGTTAATTTCTTTAACGATCATTTTATTGATCGAGCCAGCCAAAACCATTTCAACCACATCCACCGTGTCTGAATCAGTGACGCGCAAACCATCAATGAAAGATGATTTAATATTTAGTTTTGCCAACATTTGACCAATTTGCGGCCCGCCGCCGTGAACCACGATTGGATTGATGCCAACCTGTTTTAGAAGCACGATATTTTTAGCAAAATTTTTCAGATTATCTTTTCCACCCATCGCTGAGCCACCAAACTTAATCACAAAAGTTTCACCGGCGAATTTTCTCATGTAAGGCAAAGCTTCGCATAAAATCTCAGCTTTATGCGCCCATTCTTGGCGGTCTTTGTCTTTTTGTAGCGAGATATTTTCAATCTGTGTCACGCCTTCTTCCTTTTTCTTATCGCCGATATTGATGATGTTAGTCATGAGATTTTTCTTTTAGTTTTGTTAGTTGCGAGTGGCTCGGCACTATGCATCAGGCAGTGTTTTTTAATCAAGATTTTTTAGGAGTTTTTTTGATAAAAAAATAAAGGCATTAGAGGGCCAGCCGAAAAGTTTGACTTTTAGTTTTGGAATTTTTTTACTGTCTGCTAAAGAATACATCAAAAAACCAAACCAAAACACCACGTGATAGTTACCGCTTATAAAAACAAGAGAGGCAAAGAGCCTTTTGAGAATTGGCTTGAAAGCCTTAAAGATCACCAAGCTATCTTTAGAATAAGGGATAGAATTGATCGCATTGCAGAGTTTAATTTTTTTGGTGATTACAAACAAATTGATCAAAAAATTTATGAGCTGCGTTTTCATTTTGGACCTGGCTACAGAATTTATTTTACCTATCAAAGCGAAGAAGTGATTGTGATTCTGTGTGGCGGAGACAAGTCATCGCAGAGCGTCGATATCACTAAAGCTAAACAACTCTTAGAGGAGAGTGAAAATGACTAAAGAAAAAGTTTTTGCAAATATCAGCCCTGAAAAATTGGCCACCTTCCGTACCGCCCGCGAAATCTTCCACGCCGAGCTTGCAAAAAGCGCCAAGAATCGTGCGATCTACCTAAAAGTGGCATTGGAAGATTACGAAAATGAAAAAAATCTCCCAGCTTTTCTGCTTGCGCTTCGCACCATCGCCATCACCAGTGGAGGCATTCAAGAGCTTGCAAACAAAACCAACCTCAACCGCCAAACTCTTTACAAAGCCTTGTCGCCAAAGGGCAATCCATCGTTCGCGCTGGTTGATTTAATCGTGAATGTTTTGGGCATGAAATTGGTGGTGAAGGCGGGGTAAGCCTTTCATAGCTCTAAAGCAAGTCGCTTTAGCCAAGGGAGGCTTCAACGAACTCTCCAAAAAAACCGGCCTCTCGCGTGAAAGCCTCTGCAAAACTTTGCCAATCAACGGCAATCCAAAGTTCCAAACTGTAAAAATTATCCTCAATAATTTGGGCTACGTTTTCAGCATCAAGCCAGCGAAAAAGCTGACTAAAGCGGCGCACTAAAATCAAAATCTACTTCCCCTCACACCACGGATAATAAGGCCGGCAAGTCGCCGACAATCTAGAGCCATCACAACATCCACAGCCACAAACCCCACCATGATGCGAGCAGCATCCACGGCGTGCGAAGGCGTCACTTGATAAAAAAATTACAAAAAATGTGAAGAGCAAAATAACAATTTTCGCCATAGCCCGCGTGAGTGAATTAAGAAATTTAATGCGGGTTGGTGAGGTGAGTTTTTGGGTTTGTGGGGGTGAGATTCGAGCGGGTTTTATTTTTAGCGGAGCAAGGGGAATGAGGTTGGTGTCTCGGAGTGGGAGTAATGGATGTCGGGATCCAACACCTTTTCTTAAATATCTATATCTTGTACTAAACTTTCCCAGCTATTTTTTCTGTAAAAGGATAATTTGCTGTAACCGTTAATTTTGTTAAATGTGTAAATAGCTTTGATGTGCTTACTGGCGTTTTCATCATTAAATCCTGCGGTAAGGGGATTGGTGGGAAATCTTGCGCTAGTCTTACTATCAAAAAATACCACGTAACTAAACATCATTGAATGGTTTTGAGAGAATTGAGATTTTTTTTGCATACAAAAGCTCTTCAGTTCTTTTGAATCGGCGTTCTTATTGATAGTGTACAACTCCATTTGATTGAGATTATTTCCGGCCTTTTCTGATTTGGTTTTTATGAGTGTGTATGCTTGTTCAGAATTAGCGTTTGAGTAGCAAAATAGAAAAATTGAAAAAGCGGAAATGAAGAGTTTTTGCATAGGTTTATAAGATTGTTTGTCTCGATTTGTATTGGTTTTGGTATGACGTTGATGCAAGACGGAGTTTGTAACTCCGCCTTAATGTTCATTTCTAGTAAAAGTTTGAATGAACGTGAGGTCGGAATTGCAAATGCCGACCTGCTGGGGTTCTGTTAACGCAGCTGCCATCTCGAACGTAGTGAGAGATCTCTCACTACGTTCGAGATGACGGTATTTTTGTTGTAGGGGGATAATCACCTATTTTTTGGTGATTTCTTTTTCTAATTTTTTGATTTTCTGTTTGTCTTTGAATCCTGTGAAAATGCGAGTGAGCAAGCTTTTTGAGCAGGCCAACATTCCAAAAAACATGCCAAATAAAAAGAAGAAAATCATCACCATGAAAACTCTGGTTTGAATTTCAAAAGGTAGTGGGAAGAGGTGCAGGGTGACGGCTTCGCGGTTGTTGACCATGAAGATGATTAGGCAGATTAGGATGAGCGAAAGGACGATGGTTTTGATGGTGCGGATGGTGGATTTTAGGAAGTTTAGCATGTTGTTGATGTGCTTAATTATTATTTTGGAGATTGAACATGTGACGAGATGGACCCCGTCATTCGACGGGGTGACAACTAATGCTCCGTGTCACCCCGTCGAA
>CAIRMX010000046.1 GCA_903879805.1 uncultured Alphaproteobacteria bacterium
ATGGATTTCTATCAATTTTTACTGAATTTATTTGCCAGAAAACGAAGGGTGACCCCTCGATTTCTGGTAAAAAAAGATAGTTAAAAAGTTCTGTGGAAGCAAGTGGAATATGGGGTGGGGAGGTATTTCAGGATGGACTAACTACTCAGAAGAAATTGCCACAGCGCGAATTGTTCATAACCCTAACAGCTCTTTTGCTGCGGCGCTACCAGCTCCAGCTGCTGACAATGTTACTACGACAATAGCAACTCCTGTCGTAAATAACCCAAATCAGACACATCACTAAACAACCCACTATCCTTGCACCGAGATTTATCCTATTTTCTCAAAAATAAAAAATTGGACCCGTGATTTTACTGGTCAAAAGCCAATTGTGCACAGCTGTGCACAATTTAGATTTTATCAGCTTTTACGTAAACCTCAGACCCCAACTCCTTAAATTTCTCACTCATTTTATCCATTCCTTCCGCGGCTTCTTTTTGTTTTGCGGCGTAGTCGCGAACGTCTTGCGTGATTTTCATTGAGCAGAATTTTGGGCCGCACATTGAGCAGAAGTGGGCGACTTTCGCGCCATCTGCTGGCAAGGTTTCGTCGTGGTACGACTTAGCGGTTTCTGGATCTAGCGAGAGGTTGAATTGATCTTCCCAGCGGAAGTCGAATCGCGCTTTTGAAAGTTCGTCATCGTGGAGTTTTGCGGCGGCATTGCCTTTGGCAAGATCCGCAGCGTGGGCGGCGATTTTGTAGGTGATAACACCAACTCGCACATCTTCTTTGTTAGGCAAACCCAAATGCTCTTTTGGCGTCACGTAGCAAAGCATTGCAGTACCGAACCAGCCGATCATTGCGGCGCCGATTGCAGAAGTGATGTGGTCGTAACCAGGGGCGATGTCGGTGGTTAAGGGCCCCAAAGTGTAGAACGGCGCTTCGTGGCACCACTCTAATTGTTTTTCCATATTCTCTTTAATCAAATGCATCGGCACGTGTCCCGGACCTTCGATCATCACTTGGCAATCGTGCTTCCACGCGATTTGCGTTAGCTCGCCCAAAGTTTCTAATTCACCAAATTGCGCTGCGTCATTGGCGTCAGCAATTGAGCCGGGACGCAAGCCGTCACCAAGTGAGAAAGCCACGTCATATTTATTCATGATGTGGCAGATCTCTTCAAAATTCTCGTAAAGGAAGCTTTCTTTGTGATGCGACAAACACCATTTCGCCATGATTGAACCACCGCGAGAAACAATGCCAGTAACACGATCCGCTGTTAGCGGTACATACTTTAAACGTACTCCAGCGTGAATTGTGAAGTAATCCACACCTTGCTCAGCTTGCTCAATTAGCGTGTCGCGGAAAATTTCCCAAGTTAAGTCTTCAGCAACGCCACCAACTTTTTCTAAAGCTTGGTAAATCGGCACAGTTCCAACTGGCACCGGACAGTTACGGATGATCCATTCGCGAATATTGTGAATGTTGCGGCCAGTTGACAAATCCATCAAATTATCGGCACCAAAACGTGTCGCCCAAATCATTTTTTCAACTTCATCTTCAACGCCCGAAAAGATCGCGGAGTTGCCGATATTAGCATTGATTTTCACCAAGAAATTGCGGCCGATAATCATCGGTTCCGATTCAGGGTGATTGATGTTATTTGGAATAATAGCGCGGCCCGACGCGATTTCATCACGGACAAATTCTGCAGTGATTATTCTTGGAATTTTGGCCCCGAAAGTTTCGCCGCGATATTTCGAATTTTCGATTAATTTTTGGCGATTCATGTTTTCGCGAACCGCAACATATTCCATTTCTTTGGTGATAATTCCTGCGCGCGCGTAGGCCATTTGTGTTGGCTTTTTGCCTGCTTTAGCGCGGCGTGGGCGAAAATCTGACAAATCAAATTCTGGCGCCGAAGGCTTAGCGCCCGCAGCCGTAACACCATTATCTTCAGGCTTCACATCACGACCTTGATATTCTTCAACGTCACCGCGCTCCATAATCCATTGCTGGCGTAACTTCGGCAGGCCTTTGTTTAAATCGATTTTATCCAAATAATTTTGATCAGAATAAACGCCAGAAGGGTCGTAAACCGTGAATGATTTATTTTCTGATTTTTCCGACAATGCAATTTCACGCATCGCAACTTTCACATCAGCGAATCTTTCGCTTTGCACGTAGATTTTTTTAGAAGCCGGAAGTGGTCCGAGCGTAAGTTTTTTGGTAATTTTTTGATTGGTCATTTGCGCGAGTCCGTAAGTTGAAAATAAATTTTATAGATCAATGCAGCGAGCAAGAAACATACCAGCATTGAAACCAAACTATCACCTAAAAAATGTGCACCTTTGGCCATTTGGTAAAATCCGGTGATCCAGCCCAGAATCAGGCCAGTGGCTAGTCCCCAAAGGCGATGCGATTTTTTGGTAAAAGCAAAAAATAAAATCATCAGGGCAAAACCAACAACAGCGTGACCCGCCGGAAAACATTGGCCTGTCTTTATTTGCTGAAAATCACTTGGGTAAGATTCAAAAATTCGCACGTAAGGCTTGTCGCCATCGTAAATCTCAAGCTGCGCTGGGCAGTAAATATTGGTAAATTTTTTGATGTTTCCAGCAATTAGCGGAATTAGCGAGAGACCCAAAAAAATCAGGAAAAGGCGGCGACGCTGACCTTTAAAGTCAAGAATCGCTGCAACCAAACAACCAGCAACACCAATGCCAAAAAGCAGTTTCGGCAATTGATAAAAAAGCAATTTTTTCACTGGCTCGTCTTTGTCAATCAGCCAAGTTTTAGTCTCAAAATCAAAAAGATATTTCTGAATTTCCAGATCAATATTGCTGTAATTAACCAAGCACAAAACCGCTAGCAGCAGACCCGCACAAGCTAAAATCAGTGCATCAATTTTTTTTATCTGAGGTAAAATTTTTGAGTTTTTCATTTTTAAACAAGTGACTTGCAACTTGGTAATAAGCGATGGCTTCGTTTAGTTTTTCTTCTTCATAATCTTTGGTGATAACTTCAGCTGAGCCATCCCAGCCATATTTTTTCAACTCAACATTGAAAACTTTTTTCTCTTTTTTCGGCTTCAATAAATAAAGTTTGTCGCCTTTGAAATAGCCGATGTCGGTGTATGTACTAACAAAAGAATGTTGGTCGATCGTTTTAGAATTATTCAAAACATCAGTGCCAAAAAATTTCGATTTGTAACCCAAATTCATCACGCCCATCAAAGTTGGCGCTAAGTCAATTTGGCTGACATTTTTAGCAAAAACCTGCGGCTTGATAATTTTTGGCGCGTAGAAAATTGCCGGAATTTGATAGCGCCACAAAGGCACGTCGGTGTTGCCGGCAGAACCTGCGCAGTGATCTGCAACAAAAACAAAAATGGTGTTGTCAAACCACGGTTTTTTGCTGGCGTCTTCAACCAATTTACCAATGGCGTAATCGGTATATTTCACCGCACCGTTGCGTCCAGTTTTTGGCGCAATGTCGATTTTTCCTTCGGGGTAAGTGAATGGACGATGATTAGTTGTGGTCATGATGAAATTCAGAAACGGCTTGCCGGCGGCGTAAGATTTATCCGCCTCTTTGATTGCCTTGCTAAACAAGTCGTCATCCGCAACACCCCAAGCGTTGGAGAAAGAAATTTCATCTTTAGCAAATGTCGGACGATCAACAATTTCAAAGCCATTATTTCCGAAAAAATAATTCATATTGTCGAAATAGCCGTCGCCGCCGTAGAGAAATTTTGCCTCATATCCACGATCAATTAGCGGGCTCGAAATATTGAACATGCCTTCATTATTTGGGCGGCGCACAATTGAGTTTCCTGGTGTTGGCGGAACACCCAGCGATAAAGCTTCAAGGCCACGAACTGTGCGGGTTCCAGTTGATTTTAAATTGGTGAAAAGCAGGCCTTTTTTTGCCAAGGCATCAAGATTTGGCGTGACATCTTCTGTGCTGCCAAAAGCTTGCATGAACTCGGCGCTCATGCTCTCAATTGAAACAAAAATCACGTTATATTTTTTTTCCGCGCCCGCTTTTGTTTGCGGCACAAAGCGCGAAATATCTTCTTCGTTTAAAAATTTTGAACGCGGCTCTTGGGCCGCAACTAGTCTGCGCAAATCGGCAACCGCGTCTTTTTCTTCACGCGTGGCGTAAAGTTGATCGTAATCAATTTGGTTATTGCGGTAAGCCGAGAACAGTTGATAGATGCCGTTTGAGGCGATTTCGTTCAAATAATTATTTGGTGAAATTCGGCTTAGTTTTGAACTATCAACGGCGAAAAATAATGCCGCTAAAATCACTGCAAAAACGGCGAGTTTTTTGCTACGGCAAATTAGTTTTTCTTCTTTTTGTCTGACGATTTTTTTGTGAGTAAAAAAGAAAATCGTGCCGCTAACCGCTGCGATGATTGAAACCAAAAAGCCCATCGGATAAGATTCCATAATGTTGGCGATGACTTCTGTGGTGTAGATCAAGTAATCAACCGCGATGAAATTGAAGCGAGTTTGAAACTCATCCCAAAAAACCACTTCCGAAAAAACTGAAAAAACAATCACGAATAAAAACAGAAAGTAAAAAACTCTGTTGGCGGTTTGGTGTTTTTTTGAGTTAAAGATTTTGCTCGAAATGACCGCGTAGTAAGTCAGCGGAATTGCTGCGATGTAGGCAAGAGACAAGATGTCAAAAAATAATCCCGTGACAAAAACTTTAAATAAAACTGCCGCAGAAAAATCAATTTCAGCTCTTTCGCGAATCAAGAAAAACAGGCGCAGCACAAATGAAAGTGTGGCAAAAATTGCAAAAATTTTCGCCCAAGACGAAGCCTTAAAACGTTCGTAGAGTTTTTTCATTTTTTAAAAGGGTTAGAAGTTATTTTTTAAACATCTGCAACATGCGCCAAGTGACGAAAAATCCGCCAAAAATATTTACCGACGCGATGACAATAGCGGCAAAACTTAAGATCGAAATTAGGGAAAAATCTTTCGCCGAACCAAGAGCAATTATCGCACCAACTACAATCACACCAGAAATTGCATTAGTCACCGCCATTAGAGGCGTGTGAAGTGCGGGGGTTACTTTCCAAACTACAAAATAGCCAACGAAGCAAGCCAAAACAAAAACTGTTAGACCAAAAACAAAAGGATCGATTCCGCCACCATGAGCTGCTGAATAGCTGAGCTCAGCGATTTTGGTGACTAGTTGGTCAGAATTTTTGGTGATTTTGTCGGATAATTCGATGATTTCTTGAAGGTCGCTCATGGCCGTGTTTAAGGAAATTATTTTGAGGAGAAGTTGTGGCACAGAACTTACAGAATTGCGGCGAAGATTGTCAACCGCAAAACCCCACACACGATGTCACCCTGAGCCTGTCGAAGGGTGATTCTGGCCCGTACCTTGAATCACCCTTCGACAAGCTCAGGGTGACAGAGAAATTATCTTCCGTAAAGCGCTTCAAAGCTCGATTTCGCCAAAACATTTTGGTTAATCATAAAGCCCGCAAGTGCTGCGGTAGCGGTTTCTGGCACATCTAATTTTTCAGATTTCAAAGCGTAAATGGTGAAAATATAGCGATGCGCTTTGTCGCCTTTTGGTGGGCATGGGCCGCCAAATTTGTAGGTGCCAAAATCGTTGCGAACCTGCGAAATGCCGTCGGTAGTTTTGAATTTATCTTCAGAGCTAAAATTTGTCGGCAATTTGGCGTAGCTAGCCGGAATATTGACCGCCACATAATGCCACCAGCCGCTGCCAGTTGGAGCATCTGGATCGTAAACAGTTAGCGCAAAACTCTTAGTTTCTTTCGGAGCATTGGCCCAAGAAATTTGCGGAGAAATATTTTCGCCGCTGCAACCAAAACCGTTGAAAACATTTTTGTTAGTGATTGTTGAACCAGCTTTAATGTCAGAACTTTCAATCTGAAAAGCGTTGTCGCTGAAGGCCTGAGTTGAACAAGAAACAAAAAATAAAGTGAAAAGCAGCGATATTTTTTTCATAAAATAAAAATTTAAATTAATTCGATCTCGTCTTTGGTAAGGCTCAAAATGACATCGAGACTTTCCACTTCGTACATTTTTTTGTAGAAACCATTTAAAGCGATCAGCTGTTGGTGCGAGCCAATTTCGGCGATATTTCCGTCTTTAATAAAAATAATTCGATCTGCCGTAATCACTGATGAAAGCTTGTGGGCAATGGTGATAACGGTTTTATTTACTGCGATGTCACTGATGGCATGAACGATATTTTTGCTATTCTCATTGTCGAGCGCCGAGGTTGCTTCATCCAAAAGTAATATCGGCGAATCCTTGATAATGGCGCGTGCAATCGCGATTCTTTGCCGTTCGCCGCCCGATAATTTAATGCCTTTTTCACCAACAAAACTGTGCATTTTTTGCGGCAATTTATTGATGAAATGTAGCGCCGAATTTTGCGCGATGATTTTCTCAACTTGGGCTTCGGTAATTGATTGATCGGCGTAAGCGATATTTTCAAAAATCGTGCCCGAAAAAATAAAACAATCTTGCGAGATGTAAGAAAAGTTTTTGCGCAAATCAGCAAATGACAAAGCTTTGATATCCACGCCGTTTAGCGAAATCACGCCAGAATCTACATCGTAAAAACGCATCATTAATTGAAATGCCGTGCTTTTGCCTGAGCCGCTTGAGCCGACAATCGCGATTTTTTCGTTGGGCGCTATTTCCAAATTAAAGTTTTTTAACACGGCAAAATCTTTGCGACTTGGGTAAGAAAAACTGACATCTTGAAAATTTATTGTGACTGCTTTGCTGTCAGCAAAGGCAAGCGGCGCCTCACTTTCTTTGACTGGAGAATTAATTTCTAAAAGCTCAAAAATTCGCGCAGCAGCCGCCGATGCGCTTTGCAATTGCCCAGCAATTTGGCTTAGCGAAACTAATGAAGTGGCAGTAATTACCGAATAGAAAATGAAGGAAGAAAGATCACCCGATGTGATTTTGCCGCTTAAAACATCATGCCCGCCAACCCACAGCACAATAGCGATGCCACCAAATGCTGAGGCAATTACCAAAGCCACCATTAGCGATTTAATGCGAATTTTTGCCAGAGCGATTTTTAGCGAATCGTCAACAAAGCCGAAAAAATTTCGCACCTCTTTTTCTTCGCACAAATAGGACTGAATGGTTTTGATTCCATTAATTGTTTCTTCGATGTGAGCGCCAACCGATGCTAGAGATTCTTGCGATTTCTGCGACAGGCCTTTCACCGATTTGCCAATTAAAATAATCGGCGCGATTGCCAAAGGAATTAGCATCATCGACATCAAGCTGAGTTTGACGCTGGTGAAAAATAAGAAACAAATGCCGCCAATAAAAAACAGCGAATTGCGCAAGAAAAATGACGTGGTGTTACTGATGACATTGTAGAGCACGGTGGTGTCAACCGTGAGGCGCGAGATCACGTCGCCAGTTTTGGTAATTTCAAAAAACTCCGCCGAAACGCGGATGATGTGATTGTAAACTTTTTTGCGCAGATCGGCGATTACTTTTTCTGAAACCGCATTGACCAAAGATGAGCGATAATAGCCAGCAACTGCCATGATAATTACGGCGGCGGCAAAGATGGCCAAAATTACATTGAAGAAATGTTGGCTTTGCTCGGCAAATCCCAAATCGATTAAATATTTGATGATTTTTCCAAAAAATAAAACGGTGAGCGCCGTGATAAATAGCGCTAATAAAGCGAAAAAAATATCACGTTTGTAAGGCTTAAAAAAGGGGATTAGGGCAAAAAGATTTTTGAGATTTAGCGATTTTTTCTGAGGTTTTTGAATTGTCATTTTACAAAGAATTATGGCCGCCGTCGCAAAGCACGCCGCTCTTGCTGTGCTTACAGCCGCAGAATCTTACAACAGTTGTTTCGGTGGCCTCATAAACTACAGATTTCATGATGCTGGTGCCATCGGGATTTTTGAAAGCCTTGTGCGATCCATCGCAAAAAGGCTGAGTTTGGGAGGCTCCGCAAGAGCACCAGAAATATTTTTTGCCTTGCTCCACAGCAACTTTGAAGGGGGCTTTGGCGGCGATGATTGGGAGGGATGTTTCGGTCATTTTATAAGAAAATAAAAGTTATAGGCCCCTGAGCAAAGCGCGAGCGTCGTCGAAGGGCC
>CAIRMX010000047.1 GCA_903879805.1 uncultured Alphaproteobacteria bacterium
CCAATCCAGCAACATTAATTGAACAAGGAGACGCCGAAAGATCACAGCCCGTTTCAGTAATCGTATATCCAATACATGAGCCACCTGAAACTGCACTTCTATTGATCGAGCGAGTCCATTTTTTACCAGCGTAATCTTCAACTGATTTTGTTTCTTCCGGCTTTAAAGCACGGGCGTAAATTGCGATTTCACCAATTTCTCCGGTGTAGCCTTTACCAATTGCTAGAGTTGTAATGCCAGAAAGGTGAGTAGTTTTAGTCGCATCTTGAGCGGCTAAAATGCCGTTAATGTAAGTTGAATTTCCCGCAGTTGAGCTGTGAACAAATGTGAATTGTCTCGGCTTGTCGGTTGAAGAGGTGTAAGAGCTAACTGTGGCGCTAGCAACGTAAGATTGATTGCCTTGAGCGTGAATCACTGTTGAATCAGAACTATAACCCAAAGCTAAACTGGTATTGGGACTTCCCGAAGTTTCTCCGATAAAATAATTGTTGCTGCCGCCACTTTGTCTTTTTTCTAAGACCATGATTGTGTAGTCAGTGCCGTTTAAAAAAGAGGCATCAGAAATTTGTAAATAGTTTGCAGTGCTGCCGACAAACTTAATCGCATGAACGTGATTAATGGTGTTGGCGTAAGTTGGGCCGGTTCCTACAGCAACTACTAAAGGCTTGCCAGAATTGCTGCTTTGGTCGTACCAAGAAGTTACTGCCGCACCATCACTTGCTTGCGAGCCATCGATACTGGAGCTGAGGCTGGTTTCTAGCCAAAGCATGTTGTCTTTAATTCCGGGAATTGGCGAAGAGCGAGCTAGAGATTCTGCGGCAGCTAAGCGGGATTTTGCAATTATTCGAGTTCCGATGAAAGTGCCGGCAAGCATAATGCCGATGATTAGGATGATTACCGAAAGCTCGATTAGGGTGAAGGCTTTAACTTAGAGAGTTCATATAATAGGAAATATTTGTAGAGGATTATATTTAGGCCGCTTTTATCTAAAGCACTTAGGAAAAGTGCAAAAACTTTTAGAATAAAGCATCGAATAACAATTTATTGTGTCGAAATCTTTTAAAGAGATTCCTCTTCTTCTTCCAGAAACCCAAATCTTTCATCTTTTTGATCCGAAACCAAATTAGACAAAATTTTTGCCGACCCAGCAGAAAGCGTCCAACCCAGCGAGCCGTGGCCAGTATTTAAAAGCAGATTGCCATATTTTTTAACTTCACAAATTAGCGGAATAGAATTGGGGCGAAAGGGACGAAATCCCGACCATTCGGTCACATCATTAGCATTACCAAAATCAGAAAAAGTTGCGCGCACCGAGCCTTTCAAAAAGGCAATGTGTTTTTTGTTTTTATTGAGCTTCAAACCACAAATCTCAACGGTTCCCGCCGCTCTAAAAATATTTCCCAAACGACTGTAAACGATTTTATTTTGCGCATCGGTTAGTGCTAAATTTGGCGCAATAAATTCGCCGCTCGCCGCAATTGAAAGACTGTAACCTTTTAGCGGATAAATTCCGGTCGAAACTTTAATGCCTTGCAGAAGCTTGTCACCCGCGGCTCCAAGCGCATAAACATATTTATTGGCAACAAAAACACCTTTGCTGGTATTGATGCCGGTAACCTTTTTGTAATTGGTAAAAATATTTTTAATCTCAGCGTCATATTCAAAAACCACACCATATTTTTCTTGGCAGATTTTCTCTAAAGCCCTTGTAAATAGCAGGCTGTTGCCACTTGCATCCATCTCGTAAAAAATGCCGCCAGCAAGTTTTTTTTCATCAAAAAGCTTCACTAAAGTTGGCTCTTTTTTAACACATTCTTCAGCATTTAAAATTTGCGCTTTGGCACCAATCGAATTGCAAAATTCGGCATCTTTAATAGCGCAATCGAGCTTTTTTTGGTCACGGTAAAAATGCAAAATTCCGTTATTTTTATAATCAAATTTTAAGTCTTTTTCTTCTTTTAAAATCTCTAGCAAAACCTCTTTGCTGTAAGATGTAAGGCGAAATAACCTGCGACTATTTTCTTGTGCTCTTTTTGGTGAAGAGTTTTTGTAAAATTCGCAAAGCCATTTCAAAAAACTTTTATTGGTAAAATCCGAAATCGACAAAAATGAATTAGGCAAAATTGCCGCTTTCAGCATTGAGGTCAGCGAAGTTTTCGCCGCCCAAGTTTCAACATGTGAATAACTCAATTGCCCGCCATTGGCCTCTGAACAACCCAAGGCTGACGCCGAATTTTTCTCCACCACCATCACTTGGTGCCCCGCGCGCGCCAAAAAATAAGAGCTCGTTACACCAATAACGCCAGCTCCTAAAACTATTACTTTCATCGCAAAATTGTCTTTTTAAATTGAAGAAAAACCCAGCAACTAAACTATTGAAATGCTAGATAAACCCAATGTTTTCAACATTCCAGCGAATTATCATTTTTTCGAATCACTCTTTGATTGGGCCGAAAAAAAATTCGGTGATGAAATTTCTCAGGTAAAATTTTTTCTACCAAATCGCCGCTCTTGCCGTGAGTTTCGTGAAGTTTTTTTGCAGAAAAAAACCAATACAATCCTACCGCAAATTAAGGCGATTTCAGACATTTCTTACGAAGATTTTTTTGAGTTTTTGCCCAATGTTGAAGCTAAAGAAAACATCGATGAACTCTTGAAAATCAAGACTCTCTCGGGAAGCGATTATCTTTTTTTCTTAAGCCAAGAAATTCAAAAACTCTCAATCTTTGGCCAAGATCTTGATTTTGAACAAGCTTTCAAAATCGCCATCAACCTGCAAAGCCTCTTTGATGATATTGAGCGCGAAGAAATTGATTTAAAAAAACTTGAAGAAATTGACGATTCTAACCTGTCGCAGCATCGCTTGCTGACTCTCGATTTTTTGAAGAATTTTCACGTTCAAATTAAAAATTCTTTGCTCAAAAAAGATGTGTTTTTTGCTAGTTCGAGTCAAAATTTTATTATTCAGAAATTCGTCTCTTTACTAGAAAAGCAAGGCTCTAAAGCTCCAATTGTTATTGCCGGATCAACCGGAAGCGTCTCTTTTAGTTCAAAATTAATTCGCGCTATTTCGCAGAAGAATTACGTCGTCTTGCACGGTGCCAGTGATGAAGATTTTGTTGCTGAAAATCACCCGCAATTTTTTCTAAATCGCTTAATAAAATTTTTAAAAATTGAGAAAAAAGCGATTGGCCAAATCACTGAAGAAAAGTTTTCTCTAAGCCCGCAAAGCAGGCAAAAGCTGATTTCATTGATGATGCTGCCAAGCGCAGAAACGCTGAAGTGGCAGGAAGTTTCAAAATATTTAGACGTTGAAAACACGTCGCAAGATCTAGCCAAAAACTTTCATTTAATTGAAGCCAAGAACGAAATTGAAGAAGCCAAAATCATTAAATTAATTTTGTTCGAAGCACTGCAAAGCAACAAAACTTCAGCCTTAATTACTAACAATGATAAGCTGGCGAAGCTTGTAAAACTTGAGCTTGAACAAAGTTTTTTACCTTTCAACGACACGCGAAATTTGAGCATTTTTAATTCACATTTGGTGAATTTTTTGCTGCTGATTTTAGAATTAATTGAAAGCGATTTTAACTCGCACAGCTTGCTTGCGATTCTGAAAAACCCGCTTTGCGCTTACTCGCAAAATAAAGATATTTTAGCTGATTTTGAAGTTAAGATTCTGCGCCAAGATCGTGCCAATTCTGGCTTGGAAGGCATTAAGAAAAAGTTAGAAAATGATAAAATATTGAGAGAATTTTTTGAAAATTTCTGCGCTGATTTTTCTGAATTTTCAACTTTCACCCTCGCCTCACAAACTTCTGCTTTGATTAAAATAGCGCAAAATCTCAGCAAAAAAACTTGGCAGCAATTGCTCGAGCCAGAACCGGCGCAGATCGAACTTTTTGAATTTTTCGAAAAATTAAAAACTCAAAAAGAAATCACTCTCAATTCCAAAAATCTTTTAAGCAGCTTTAAAACTTTATTGTCGCAGTTGAGCTATTTTGAAAAGTCCGATGCCAGCGCGCCAATTCAGATTCTATCGACCATTGAAGCGCGTTTGCTAAATTACGATTTGGTGATTATTGCTTCACTTAACGAAGGTGATTTTCCGCAAGTTGAGGCAGAAAATTGGTTGGGTAAAAAAATCAAAAAAGATTTGGGAATTGACCGCGTGCTAAAAAAATCTGGCCAAAGCGCTTACGATTTTTGTAATTATTTGTCGAATCAGTCTGTAGTTTTAACTCGCTGCAAAAGCACTAACGGCGCGGTTTTAATTGGGTCACCTTTCTTGCTAAAATTTAAAACCCTCTGCCAAAAAATTGGTGTTAGCTTAAATTCTGGCGAAAAATATTTCGCCTTACTGGCAAAAACAAATGAGGTGCAAAGCAGGCAAATCAAGGCTGCAAATCCCAAACCTCAAATTGAATTTCGTCCGAAAAAAATCTCCGTCACGGATATTTCTAAATTACTTTCTAATCCTTACGACATTTACGCCAAAAAAATTCTTCAATTAGAAGAGTTGGAAAAAATCGATTTTGAACCGAGCTACGCCGAGTTTGGCAGCTTTATTCACAAGGCTTTAGAAGAGTTTGTTAAAAATCCCAAAGAAGAAAATTTCTTAGAAAAAGCTCACAAAATTTTTGAGGAATATTTTTTGTTTTCCGAAAGCAAATTGATTTGGTGGCCGAAATTTGAAAATATTTTTGCTGAATTTGTTAAAGAAAATCAGCGATTTTTGAATCTTGAAAATCGCGTTGAAATCCCTGCCGAAGTGGTTGTAGAAGGCATTATAATTCGCGGAAAAATCGATCGCGTGATTGTAAATGATGAAGGCGGTTTGGAAATTTTTGATTACAAAACCGGCCAAGTTCCAAGCAAAAAAGATGTGATGCTGGGCATTAGTCCTCAGCTCACTCTTGCAGCATTGATGCTGCTGGAAGAGAAAATTTCTTCGCTAAATTATTGGAAATTATCTTCGTCATCCGCGAGCGAAATTAAAAAAATCTGCGATGACAGTGAAGAAATCTTAATTTTAACTGCCGCTGCCAAAGCAGGCCTTACAAAACTTTTTGAGTTTTTTGCCAATGAAGAAAATGGCTACACCGCAACTGATAATTCCGAAAGAAGTGGCTATAAAAACTTAGCCAGAGGCGAGGAAGCAAATAAATGACGCAACGCTACAAATTAACAATCGAATATGATGGCAGCGGCTATTGCGGCTTTCAGAAGCAATTTGGCATTACGGAGAAATCGATCGAAGAAATTTTGGAAGAAGCAGTTTTTAAAATGTCGCAAGAAAAACCAAAAATTATGGTTTGCGGCAGAACCGACGCCGGAGTTCACGCTTTGGGCCAAGTTGTGCATTTTGATTTAGAAAAAAAATTCTCCAGCCATCAAATTATTCTCGGCCTCAACAGCTATTTACGACAAGAAAATTTGGCGATTTTGGACGCAGAAATCACCGACGAAAATTTTCACGCCCGCTTCAACGCCAAAATGCGCCACTATCGCTACGCCATTGTAAATCGCCGTGCGCCGCTGGTTTTGCAAAAAAATCGCGCTTGGCATGTGGCTCAATTGTTGGATATTTTGGCAATGCAAGAATCAGCAAAATTTTTGATTGGTGAGCATGATTTTTCATCTTTTCGCGATGCCGAATGTCAGGGAAAATCTCCAGTGAAATCGATCGAGAAAATTGAAATTACTCAAAATGGCGAGGAGATTTTAATTGAAGTCAGCGCCAAATCTTTTCTGCATCACATGGTGAGAAATATTGTCGGAACCTTGGTTTGGGTTGGGTCGGGGAAAATTGCAGCTTTAGAAATGAAGAAAATTCTAGAAGCAAAAGATCGGACAAAATCAGGGCCGAATGCTCCGGCTTGTGGGTTATATTTTTTGCGGGCGGATTATTAGAAAACAAAAAGTAATAGGTCCCTGAGCAAAGCGCGAGCGTCGTCGAAGGGCC
>CAIRMX010000048.1 GCA_903879805.1 uncultured Alphaproteobacteria bacterium
GGCCCTTCGACGACGCTACGCTTTGCTCAGGGACCTATTGCGGATTTACTTAGTTCCGGTCGATCCAAACCCGCCAGCGCCACGAGATGTTTCATCCAAACTTTCAACTTCAACAACTTGCGCCTGCTCATATTTTGCAATCACAACTTGGGCAATTCTCATGCCGCGGGTGATTACGAAATCAGTTTGAGAATGGTTAATTAAAATCACGCAAACTTCGCCGCGATAGTCTGAATCAATGGTTCCTGGAGTGTTCAAAACGGTAATGCCATTTTTTAAAGCTAGTCCTGATCTTGGTCTAACTTGGGCTTCGAAGCCTTGCTCAAGCGCAAAAGCGATTCCGGTTTTTACCAATTTTATTTCGCCAAATTTAAGCGTAATCGGTTCGTCAATTGCGGCGAGCAAATCCATTCCGGCGCTGCCAGCAGTTTCGTATTTTGGTAAAGGCAAATCCTTACCGTTTTCAAGTTTTTTGATTTTGAGAAATGTCATTGTCGGGAGTTGGTTTTTAAAGAATTTCGAGGTTGATAAATTTGCTGCCACAAATAGAAAACGCGACTCTTTTTTTCCTCAAAAAATTCTCCTCTAAAAACATGTCAGAAAATCCTCTTTCGCCGAAAGATGAAAGCCGTAGAAAATTATTAACTACAACTGCTTACGGCGCCGCCGGCATTGGCGCGACTTGTGCGATCTTGCCTTTTATCGATAGTATGAATCCGTCAAGTGACGTTGAGGCTTTGGCTTCCACGGAAGTTGATCTTACCAATATCAAGCTTGGTGAAGAGAAAAAAGTAATGTGGCGCGGCAAGCCAGTTTCAATTAGACGCCGTACGCCAGCAGAAATTGCCGAAGCAAAAGCAGTTGATTTAAAAGAATTGCGCGACCCGCAAGAAGATTCAGCGCGTGTTAAACCGGGTAAAGAAGAATGGCTAATCACCATCGAAATTTGCACCCATTTGGGTTGCATTCCAATCGCCGGACAAGGTGAATATAAAGGCTGGTTCTGCCCTTGCCACGGTTCGCAATATGACACTTCAGCGAGAATTAGAAAAGGCCCAGCGCCAAGAAATTTAGAAATTCCGCCTTACGAATTTGTCTCAGATACCAAAATTAAAATTGGCTAATCCGCTTACGCTCTTTTGAGCTACAGCGCGACAGGCCCGCTAACAAACTAAAAATTATGTCGAATCACATCGAGAACGATCTGGAAAAAAGTATTACTGAGAAGTCGAAAATTGCTAAATGGGTTAATGACCGTTTGCCGCTAATTGCGACGCTTGAAAACACTTTGTTGCGCCATCCTTATCCAAAAAATTTGAGCTATTGGTGGAGTTTTGGATCAATCGCGGGGATCGCTTTAGTTGTGCAAATCTTGAGCGGACTTTTTCTCTCAATGCATTACGTGGCTAACACCAAAATGGCTTTCGACTCAGTTGAGCACATCATGCGTGACGTGAATTATGGCTGGTTAATTCGCTACATTCACGCTGTTGGTGCTTCAATGTTTTTTGTGGCACTTTACTGCCACATCTCGCGCGGCCTTTACTATGGCTCTTACAAAGCGCCTCGCGAAATTTTATGGTGGTTGGGAATTATCATTTTCTTGCTTTCAATGGCCACTGCTTTCATGGGCTACGTGCTGCCTTGGGGACAAATGAGTTTTTGGGGTGCAACAGTAATTACTAACTTGTTCTCAGCAATTCCAGTGGTTGGAGAATCAATTGTGACATGGCTTTGGGGCGGTTATTCGGTTGATAATCCAACGCTAAATCGCTTTTTTTCGTTACACTTTTTGCTGCCTTTTTTGGTAGTTGGCACCGTGTTATTGCACTTGGTGGCGCTTCACACTGCTGGTTCAAACAACCCAACTGGTGTTCCGATTAAAACTAAAAAAGATATTATTCCTTTTCACCCATACTTCACCATCAAAGACATGGTGGGCTTTGTCGCTTTCTTTTTGGTGTTTGGATATTTCTTGTTTTTCTATCCCAACTCACTCGGGCATCCAGATAACTACATCCCAGCCAACCCAATGGTGACGCCAGCGCACATCGTGCCAGAATGGTATTTCTTGCCATTCTACGCAATTCTACGCGCCGTTCCAGACAAGCTTGGCGGCGTGCTCGCCATGTTTGGCGCTATTGCCATGTTGTTTGTTTTGCCTTTCTTGGATCGCAGCACCGTTACTTCTGGCGCCTATCGTCCACTTTTCAAAAAAGTGTTTTGGCTTTTCATGGTGAACTTTTTGTTTTTAGGTTGGCTTGGAAAAGCTCCTGCGGAAGGTTGGTATATCTGGGCTTCGCGTGTTGCCACGCTTTATTATTACGCTTACTTTTTAGTGCTTTTGCCGAACTTGCCAAAGTTTGAAAAAACTTTGCCTTTGCCAGAATCAATCGATTCAGACTTTCAAGCCAAGCATCAAAAGCATGATTAATTCGCAAAAGCTTTACGATTTATTGACTAAAATTCCGCAAGGAAAAGTCACGACTTACAAAGAGCTGGCGCTGCAATTAAAAACTAAAGGTTACCGCGCTGTCGGACAGATTGTCGGCGCTAATCCAAATGCGCCGCAAGTGCCGTGCCACCGCGTGGTGAGAACTGACGGCGGGCTTGGTGGTTATGCTTTTGGCATTGATAAAAAAATTGCAATTCTAACTAAAGAAGGCGTGAAAATTTCTGACGGCAAAGTCGTCGATTTCGAAAAAAAATTGTACAAATTTTAAGAAACCAAAATGAAAAAACTTTTTCTAATTTTATTGCTGCTACC
Source organism: uncultured Alphaproteobacteria bacterium (assembly GCA_903879805.1). Taxonomy (GTDB): domain Bacteria; phylum Pseudomonadota; class Alphaproteobacteria; order Rickettsiales; family UBA1997; genus UBA2645. Next base: position 2,768 of record CAIRMX010000048.1, read on the forward strand.
AAATATTCTTTGGGCTAACGAGTCTCACGAAGAGGGCGCTTTAAGCACTGCAGCGCTTCATCCCAAACAAATGAGGTGGGAATTTGACAGCATTTTCGGTCGCTTCGATCGCGCTTCAATTCAACGTGGTTATCAAGTTTACAAAGAAGTTTGTTCAGCTTGTCACGGCTTGAAATTAGTGTCTTACCGCAACCTCAAAGAAATCGGATTTTCTGAAGAAGAAGTTAAGCAAATCGCTAGCGAATATTCAGTAACCGATGGTCCAAATGATGATGGCGAAATGTTTGAGCGTCCGGCACTTCCATCTGATAAATTTGTTGGTCCTTACGCTAACGAACAAGCAGCGCGCTCAGTAAATGGCGGCGCTTATCCACCAGATTTATCTTTGATTATTAAATCGCGTCACGATGGCGCTAATTACGTTTATTCTTTGATTACGGGATTTGCTGATGCGCCGGAAGGCTTTCACATGAATGATGGCAAAAATTACAATCCATATTTCGAAGGTCGCCAAATCTCAATGCCAGCGCCAATCTCTGACGATGGTCAAGTTACCTACAATGACGGAACCTACGCCACCAAAGAGCAAATGACGCTAGACGTAGTAAATTTCTTGCAATGGGCGGCAGAACCTGAAACCGAACATCGCAAAAAAATGGGCGTTCGCACCATGATTTTCTTGGGCATTTTGTTTGCGATTTTGATCGCGGCGAAAAAAGCAGTGTGGAAAAAAATTAAATAATTCTTCAAAAAAATGACCTTCCAATTCAACGAAGAAAACCAAAAGCAAGTCACTCAAATTTTGGCTAAATATCCAAGCGAGAGAAAGAAATCGGCAGTAATGCCATTGCTTGATTTAGCGCAAAGACAAAACAGCAATTGGATTTCAAAAGATGTAATTGCCACCATCGCGCAAATTCTCGAAATGCCCGAAATCAAAGTTTACGAAGTAGCTAGTTTCTACACGATGTACAACTTGAAACCAGTTGGAAAATATTTGCTCCAATTCTGCAAAACCACGCCCTGCATGCTTCGCGGTATTGATAAAATCATGAAAGATTGCGAAGAAAAGCTTGGCATCGAAATGGATCAAACCACGCTGGATGGCACTTTCACTTTGAAAGAAGTTGAGTGCTTGGGCGCTTGCGTCAATGCACCAGTTGTGCAAATTAATGATGATTTTGCCGAAGATTTAACTTCAGAAAATTTCCTACAAATTCTCGAAGATTTAAAAGCCGGCAAAGAATTTAAAGTTGGCTCGCAAGTGGGCAGACAATGCTCGGCGCCGGAAGTTTAATTTTACTTTCATGCTGCTTACGCAAACCATTCCCCAAATCAGAGCGCAGCTAAAAAAAGAAAAATCGCAGGGCAAAAAAATTGCCTTCGTGCCAACCATGGGTGCGCTGCATGAGGGTCATTTGGCTTTGGTTAAAAAGGCGCGTGAGCTTGCGGAAATAGTGGTTGTAAGCATCTTTGTGAATAAGACGCAATTTGATGATTTAGCTGATTACCAAAAATATCCCAAACAAGTTGAGCAAGATTCGGAACTCTTAAAAAACTGCGGCGCGAACTACGCTTTTGTGCCGGAAAGTTCTGAAATTTTTGCTGATGATTTTGCCTTTAAATTGCTGCCAACAAAATTAACTAATTGCCTGTGCGGAAGCGCTAGAATTGGGCATTTTGATGGGGTGGCCTTGATTGTTTCGAAACTTTTTAACATCGTAAAACCTGACATTGCAATCTTTGGCGAAAAAGATTTTCAACAAGTTGCCATCATCAGAAAATTGGTTGAGGATTTTAATTTTGATGTGGAGATTATTTCTTGCGAAATTATCCGCGAAAAAAGCGGACTCGCAATGTCGTCACGTAATCAAAGATTGTCTGAGGCGTCTAAAATCAAGGCTTCCGAGATTTTCAAAACTTTATCAGAAATCAAAGCAGAAGTAAAAAATAGCCCCGATCAATGTGAGGCAATCTTGCAAAAACATCGCGAAAAACTTTTACAAAGCGGTTTTGAAAAAATTGATTATCTGGAAATTCGCGAAGAAAAAAATTTAGAATTGGTGACTGATTTTAAAACAGTCGTCCGAATATTTATTGCGGTTTACTTGGACGGCGTTAGGTTGATTGACAACATGCAGCTCTAAGGCGCTTACAACTTTTAATTTTTCAAAAAAAACATGATTTTCGTCATCAGCATCAATGTCGGTATGGCGCTTATGATGATTATCATCTATGCCAGATATTCTAAATTTAGATTATCTTCGGCCAAAGAAATTGAAGCGCTGCACAATAAAATCAGCCAGGAAATTGACGAAAAAAAATCTCTCCAAACCAAACTTTTACTCGATAGCAAAGCTGACAGCGACAAGATCCAAGAGCTACTCCGCGAAATTGATGAATTAAGAAAAGCCAAAGAAGGTGAAGTGAAATTGCGCCTTGAAGCCGAAAAACAAATTGAGCTGGCTTTGCAAAAAACTGACGAAATCCAAAAGCGCATGCATGATTGGAGCGTGGTGCAAGATGCGGTGATGAAAGATTCAAAAGATGCGATTGTGAAAGTGGGCAACGAGCTTTTCAAAAAACTCAATGACAGCTACAAAAACGAAGTTGAAACCAATAAAAATCTCTTAGGAAAATTCTCGAAAAACATCTCAGATTTTTTTGAAAAATCCGTCGCTTCCGTAGCTTCAAGACCGGCAATTGCAGTGCCGGCAAAAAATTCAACTTCGCAAGCCCCAGCACCGGCATCTACAAAAGCTGCAACCACGAAGCCTGCATCGCACGAGCCTTTATCGCCAAAACTAATTTCTGATTTAGTCGAAACCATGAAAGCCAATGGCTGGCTAGCAAATAAAGATTATTTTTTGGCAGCAAATTTTGATGAACAAAAAGCTAAATTATTTTTCTGCGAAACTGCTTTCGTAAGTCTCGACAAGCTTTATATTATTGACTTCAAAGCCAGTCACTATTTGGAAGAATATCTCCATTCCAAAGATGAAAAAGTTTTAATCCAAAAGCTCGATCGCTATTTAGATTACTTAAATAACCCAAAATATCTCGATTCAATTGTGAAAGTTTTATCCGCCAGCAATGTAAAATTTGAGAAAACAGGTATCGTGATTGCACTGGCTTCTAAAGAAGAATTGCAGACTTTAAGAGATATAAATTACTTCGACAAAGCCCGCAAAATCGCTTCTGAAATTTTGGATGTTGATGGGGTTAATAATCTGGTTCTGTAAATTTTTACTTACTCAAAATTTTTATAGGTCCCTGAGCAAAGCGCGAGCGTCGTCGAAGGGCC
>CAIRMX010000049.1 GCA_903879805.1 uncultured Alphaproteobacteria bacterium
CGACGGGGTGACAAACTAAAATTCAGTGTCACCCCGTCGAATGACGGGGTCCATCGCCCAACAATTTCAAAATATTAATTAATGAAATTCATCCAATCCATCCAAGAACTATCAAACAAATACGACTACTTCCTCTTCGACGTTTGGGGCGTCGTTCACGACGGCAGCACCGCCTACCCAGGTGCCATTGAAGCAATCACCTACCTGCGCAGCCAAGGCAAAAAAATCTGTTTCCTTTCTAACGCCCCGCGCCGCGCCAGCAAAGTTGCAACCATGCTTGAGCGTTTTGGCGTCACACCAAATCTTTACGATTTTGTAATGTCTTCGGGCGAGGCAACTTTTCTCGATTTGAAAAAAAACCAAGAAGCTGGCTTCAAAGATTTCGGCCAAAATTATTTTTACATCGGCCCCAAAAAAGACATCGATTTGCTTGATGGCTTAGATTACAAAAGAGTTGATGACGCCGCGCAGGCGCACTTCGCAATCACTACGGGCTTTGACGGCGACGATTCAGTTTTAGCCGAAAAAATGCCGCAAGCCTTAGCCGCAAAAGAAAATAACCTCACTCTAATTTGCGTTAATCCCGACATGATCGTGATCAAACAAAATGGTCTCGAGATAATTTGCGCCGGTGCTTTAGCTAAAGAATACCAAGCTTTGGGCGGCAAAGTGATTTACTACGGAAAACCTTTTGCATCGGTTTATAAAATCGTTTGCGAAATTTTTAACGATCCTAAAAATGAACAAATGCTAATGATTGGTGACGGAATAGAAACCGACATTAAAGGCGCTAACGATTTCAAAATTGACAGCCTTTTAGTGACCGGTGGCATTCTCTCCAACATCCTTGGCATCAACTACCGCCAGACCGCAGACCAAACTAAGCTCGAAGCTTTTTGTAAGCAGCACCAACTTTTTCCTAATTTTGTAATTTCCAGTTTAAAAATATGAAACGCCTTCACTCGAGAAAGAAAAATTCTACTAAAGTTTTTGCCGTTGCAGCCTTAGTTGCCGCATTACTTTTCGTCCTTTCATCTTATTTCATCGGCGCAGAAAAAGGCGCGGTTGTTGCTAGAGTTAACAATGAAAAAATCTTCAAATCTGAAATTGACGCCAAATTGCGCAGCGTTTTTGAAGGCCAAAATTTTGGCAATAAAGACGAAGAAGTTAAAATCCCAGACCTCGCTTCTCTTCCAAAAGAAGTAATCGAAATTCTAGCTAAAGAAATTTACCTAGACCGCGAGCTCACTAAACAAGCGGCTAAATCAAAAGTTGCCAAAGAAAAAGTTCTGCAAGAAAAAATTGCCGAATCAAAAAACAGAATGTTGCGCCAAGCTTACATCAACTCTTTGATGAAAGACAAAGTTAGCGAAGAAAAAGTGAAAGAAAAATACACTGAACTTAGCAACGGACTTGTTGGCAAAAAAGAATATTCAGTTGCTCACATCGTAACCAAATCAAAAGAAGAAGCTGAAAAACTTGAGAAAGAACTAAACTCTAAAAAAGCTCCAAAATTTGCTGAAGTTGCAAAGAAATATTCCATCGATCAAGAAAGTGCAGCCCGTGGCGGCGAGCTTGGCTACGTGCTTGAAGACAACATGATCAAAGAAATTTCTGACGTGATTGCGAAATTGAAAAAAGGCCAAATTTCAGCTCCAGTTCAAAGCAAATTCGGCTGGCACTTAATTAAAGTCTTGGAAGTTCGCGACGCTCAAGCTTTGCCTTTCGAGTCAGTAAAAGAAAATATCCGTGAGCAATTGTCACAAGACGCGCTTAACGAAATTAATACTGCGATCACTAAAGACGCTAAAGTTAAAATCGTAATTAAGTTGCAAGAGCCTAAAGCTCCTGAAGCCGCTCCAGCAGCTGAAGCTCAACCTGCAGCAAATTCAGTAGCAGCTCCAGAAGCTGTTGAAGAAGTTGTAGCTGAAGAAGAGAAAGTTGAAGAAAAGGCTGAAGAAAAAACCGAAGAAAAATCTGCAAAAACTGAAAAAAATGAAGCAAAAAAACACAAAGATTCAAAATCAAAAAAATCTAAGAAATAGACCCACAAATAAATCGCGCGGCAGTTTTACACCACAACTGCCCCGCCTTCCAGACTCAGAGCTGTGGCTCTGTGGTAAGCATCCCATCCTGACAATTCTCCAAAAAAAGCGTCGTAAAATTTTTGAAATTCTCGCCACTCAAAATTCAATTTCTGAGTTGGAAAAGTTTTTACAAAAACATTCTCTTTCGCACCTCGCCTCTTTAATAAAACTAGTCGACAACGAAAAAATCGAAGCGCTTTTTGGCAAGAATCAAGTGCATCAGGGCTTTGCTGTGCGCTGCTCGCGCCTGCCGACTAAAACTCAAAGTGATCTTTTAGCGGAACTACAAAAAATTGCTGAAAGCGACAAACAGCTGCCAACTTTAATTCTGCTCGACCAAATTTCTGACCCACACAATATTGGCGCAATCATTCGCAGCGCTGTTAGTTTTGGCGTGACACGGATTATTTTTTGCGAGCACAATTCACCAAAAGAAAATGCTACGATTGTAAAATCTTCCGCCGGAACCATTGAATTGGCTGATTTGTTTGTGGTAACAAATTTCAGCAATCTGTTTGAGAAGCTAAAAAAAATCGGTTACTGGTGCGTTGGTTTGGCCGGAGAAGGCACGGTGGCGGTGACTAAAATCAAAGAATACAAAAACATCGCGCTAGTTGTCGGATCAGAAGGGGACGGGATTCGCGACTTGGTGAAAAAAAATTGTGATTTGTTGACTCGGATTGAAATTGACGGAGAAGTTGAAAGTTTAAATGCGTCAGTGGCTGCAGCGATTGCGTTGTACGAGTTGGCGCGGTAAGTAGAATTTTAATGGAAGATTGAATTCGCGAATAACCACCCCAACCCCTCACTACGAAAAGGAGGGGCTTTTAGTCTGAATTCGGTTTCTAGTAACTCCCCTCCTTTTCAAGGAGGGGTTGGGGGTGGTTATTCAAGAACTCGATTACTAAATTTATCCCAACAAAAATGACCAAAAAAATCGCCGTAATCGCCGCCAAAAACAACCCAGACGCCGCAGCCAAAAAAGATTTACTCGTTGCCAAATACGGCCTCACCGACCTCACCCAAAACCACAAAAACGTCGCAGGAATCGACATTGTCGTGGCCATTGGTGGCGACGGATTAATGCTGCATTTACTGCACGAATACGAATCAAAACCAATCGCCGTTTACGGCATTAATTGCGGCACTGTCGGCTTTTTGATGAATTCTTTTAGTGAAGAAAGTTTTTTAGAAAATATCGCACAAGCCCAAGAATCAACGCTCCACCCTTTGCGGATGGAAGTGCTCGACGCAGAAAATAAAAGATACAGCCACATTGCAATCAATGAAGTCGCGCTTTTGCGCCAATCAAGCCAAGCAGCAAAAATTAAAATTGAAATTAACGGACGCGAGCGAATCAACTGCCTTGCTGCTGACGGAATTTTGGTTGCAACCCCTGCTGGAAGCACTGCTTACAACTTGTCAGCGGGCGGACCAATCATTCCTTTTGGTTCAGAAATTTTAGCGCTGACGCCAATTAGCCCCTTCCGCCCACGCAATTGGAGCGGTGCTTTGCTACCGGCAAACAGTAAAATAAAATTAGAAGTTTTGAATTTTGAATCACGCCCAGTTAGTGCCACTGCCGACTCCAACGAGGTTAAAAATGTCAAAGAGGTTTTGATTTTTGAAGATCGTTCAATCGCATTTAAAATTCTTTTCGACCCCAATCACTCGCTGGAGGAAAGAATTATTCGCGAGCAATTCACTAACTAGTAGAAGAGAACTAGAAGTAGTAATTATTCGCGAATTCCTAATTAGCGTAGCGCACAATCAAAAGCCCTGCACTACCACTGCCACCTCTCGAGACGGTGGCGGAATAGTTACCACCAGCACCGCCTCCACCTCCTGAACCGTATCCTGTAGCATTGCCGGGTGCCGAAGAAATTGACGATCCACCTTTTCCACCTCCCCCAGAACCACCAAGTGAAGTGTAGCTAGCATTGTAATTTCCACCACCGCCGCCGCCTGCATAAGTAATTCCAGCGCCACCAGTAATGGTTGAGCTTTTACCATTGCCACCTTTACCAGGATTAGCTCCACCATTGCCACCGACACTACCAGCACCACCGCCACCAGCGCCGCCCGAGGCTGATGAAGTAACTTGTCCGCCGAGATTTCCCTGCCCCAAAGTTGAAGCGCCTCCAGACTCGCCATTGGCGCTGTTAGAACTGTTTCCGCCGCCCGAGCCACCAGCACCACCACCGTAAACACTAGCCACCGTACTTGCCGTGCCGCCGCCACCGCCACCCTTTGCAGTTAAACCAAATGAGATAGTTGTGTCGCCGCCAGCGGTTCCGCGCACCGAGCCAGTTTGCGCGCCAGTTCCACCAGCACCAATTGTAATTGTATGAGATCCGACAGGAATCACCTGACCGTAGCTAGTAACTTCAAGAAATCCTCCAGCACCTCCACCACCAGCAAAGTTGTAACCGCCACCCCCGCCACCACCAATTAGCAGCACCGAAGCATTTACCGATTGGCTACAAACTAGCGTTTTTGGTGAAGTTGTTGTGACAAAAAGGTGAATCGTGTCGCCCGCAGCCGTGTAAGTTGTGGTGTCACCGCCCGTACATTTTTGCGCAGCCACACAAGCATTTCCAGTCACCGCAAAAGTTCCGGCAATACAAGTGTAATTAGCCGGACCGCCAGTGTAGCCAGAGGCGTTACAAGGCACAGTGCCGCTAGCTTGCGAGACACTGGTTGTGGCGGTTCCAACAGTTCCTGGAACCGTGCAGAAAATTGCCTGACAAACACCAGAAACAACTTCGTAACCAGCAGCACAGCCATTTGAGGTGCAAGCAGTTGCAGTTGGGGTTGGGGTTAAAACGCCACCAGAAGAACAAGTGTAGCTTTGCGAAGTACTGCCACTGTAGCCAGAAGCATTACAGCCAAAATTAAATGATTGGCCTTCCTCTACCGAAAGCGGCGAAGAAACCCCAACAATATTCACCAAACAAATCTGCTTACATCCAGTTTCAGCAACAACGCCGCTGGTGCAAGTTGGCGCAGCATCGCGAGTTAATTTGACCGTCCATTTTTTAGCCAAATAATCTTCAATTGATTTGCGCTCTTCGCTGTTGAGAGCTTTGGTAAATGTAATTACTTCGCCAATTTCACCGACGTAATTTTTGCCAATACTCAAATTTGTAACGCCAGTAAGACGCGCCGTGTTGCTTGGATCCGAAGCCGCCAAAGTGCCATTAACGTAAGTGTTTTTGCCAGCAGTGCCGCTTGCCGTAAAAACAAAAATGCGCGGCTTGCTGTTGTTGCTGTAAGAATCAACCCCCGCCGTGGTGGCATTGGTTAACGTTCCACCTGATTGCGAGTGAATGACGCCTGTGTCAGAATTGTAGCCCAACAACAAGCTGCGATTCGCCGTAGTGTTTGAGCTGTCGCCAATAAAATAATTGTCCCCTGAAGCGCTTTGTCTTTTTTCCAAAACCACCACGCTGTAATTGGTGCCGTTTAGCGAAGAGCCGTCAATATTGAGGTAGCCAATGCCGGTAAATTTTACTGCCTGCAAATAGCCCATTGCATCCGTGGTGTATTCTGGCGAGTTGCCCGCAACCTGAACTGTGGTTGCATCATTTTTAGGATTGTTGGAGTTTTTAATGTCGCTCCAAAGGCTTAGAGCTGAGTGGTTGTTGCTTTCTGAGGTGCCGAAACTTTTTTCTAAAGTGCTTTCCAGCCAAGTGGAAGTTTCGGGAATAGAATTGACGGGAGAGCTGTCCGTTAAAATTTGTGAAGAGATTAGTTTCGACTTCTTAATAATCGTGCCACTAGCTACAACACCCCCAATAATGATTCCGATCATAATAATGACGACGGAGGATTCGACTAGGGAAAAACCGCGCGCTTTAATTTTGCGGTAAATTTTTACGACTGGCATTTTTGATAAAATATTTGAGGGAATTTTAAACCTCTTAAATCAAGCACCAATCCTTCGCTGTCAAAACATTTAGCCGATTTTGTAAGTTATTTTTACAACTGCTTCAAACTAATACTCCCACACCAATCTTCGGTCGAGCAGCAATTGATTCAAATAAATTCCCTGATCTGCAACCTTCTGCGCGCTGGTTTCACCGCTGTCGCTAAAAAAAACATCGGCAATGTAGCGACCGTAAATGTCGGTTTTGTTGGTTTTAATAATTAAGAAAGGCACGTCTTTTAAAATTTTTCGCAGCGCCTCGCCACTCAGCTTGCCGTCAACAGTGTCAAACTCCGGCGCATTAATTTTGGCAAGCCGCAAAATCTCGCGGTGCTCAATTTTAAACCCTAAATCGAGAGTCACGTGCAAAGTGTCACCGTCAACCACGCGGTCTAAGTAAGCTTTGTAGGTGTGCATCTGCTCTGGTTTTGTTGCCGATTTCTTCAACGAAAAACCTTCGCCTTTTTTTACCGACTCCACAATTTCTTCTGCCTTCAAACTGGTTTTCACTTCCGTAAAAATGTTGAAACCACAATCCACCGAAATTTTTTCTCCATCCCGCAAAGTCGCGATTTTGTAGGTGAAAAGCTTGCCGCGCTTGCAAGTTAATTGCGCAATTTTCTGCGGCACAACTTTTGTCGCCCGCGGTTTTGTTTTCGAAATTTCCTTCTGCAATTCATTCGCCTCGAGGTGATTTTCCACACTCAAATCTTCTAAATATTGTCGCGTCTCTTCATTTTTAACTGACGCGAGACTGCGGTAATGGCTCCAACTCAAGTCGTTTTCGTTTTTTGGGAGGGTTGGGTAGGCTTTGTAGAAGGCGCGCATTTGGTAGAGGGCGCGTTCTTTAATTGGAGTGTCTTTTGCGAGTTGGGTTAGTAATTTTTTTCCGTATTCGGCCTGCTTATTTTCGCTCAAATGTTTTTCGATTATTTTTCCGACTTCCCAACTCATTAAAATTTTTTGGCGGTTGACGCTTTCAACAATATTTTTTTCAGTTTTCTGAATCGACTTTTGAACTTCAGTTAAAAGTTTTTTGTAGCCGTTTAATTCGATTTTCATAAAATTGGATGCTTGATCTTGCTGGTTAAAAGCCACTTTTGCACAGCTGTGCAAAAGTTTTTTTAGTAAGTTATAGGTCCCTGAGCAAAGCGTAGCGTCGTCGAAGGGCC
>CAIRMX010000050.1 GCA_903879805.1 uncultured Alphaproteobacteria bacterium
GGCCCTTCGACGACGCGCTTTGCGCTTTGCTCAGGGACCTATGAAAGATTTTATAAAAAAATAAAAATGTCCGAAATCATCTCCTTCTTCATCATCATCTCAATCGCCATTGTCACTGTGCGCTTTTGTATCTCGCGCAATTCTTACGAAAAAATCCTCAGCTTCTACTTCATCTTCACCAACATCATCATCTTAATTCTGATCAATTCCGTCACTAATTTTGACGCAATTCTCGACATCATCATTCTGCTTTTTTTACTAAAACTGGTCGCGGTTTTATTCCTGCTTTTCAATCGCAAAAAAATCTAAATCATGAATTTAGTTGCCTTAACCATCGTGATTATTTCGGCTCTGTTATTGATCGCAGCCGCTTTGTCATTCTTAAAAGCCAAAGATGTATTTACCATGACGCACGTGGTGATGATTGCTAATTGCTACGTCATTCCGCTGCTTTTATTGGGGGTGGAAATTGATCGCTTTTCTTTTGTCTCTTTAGCGAAAATCATCACATTAATTGTGCTAAATTTGGTGGTGGCAAATCTGCTTTGTCACATCATTTTGCGGCGCGCAATTATTAATAAAATTGAGCCTGATGCAAAGAGGGTTGAATAAAATACCCAAGTCATGCTGAGCTTGTCGAAGCATGATTCTAGCCCGTGCCTTGAATCATGCTTCGACAGGCTCAGCATGACTAAGAGAGTGTTTAGTAATTCAATGAAAATTGCATAAATCCCAAATAATTTGTCGGCGCATTTTTGATATTTCCCGCCTGAATTTGTTTGACGAAATTAAATTTCACCTGCGAAACTTCACTTAATTCTCTCAAATAAAAAATTTCCAAATCGCGTTCTCTACCTTGCGATGCCAATGAAGCCTTGCTTTGCAAGCGCGTTAAATTTCCCGCCAAATCACGCGCCACCGGAATGTCAATTTTAACACTGCCTTGATAAACCCGCATCGGCTCTAAATATCCTAAACCGAGTTTGCCTTTGTAAAAATCGCTAAGCAGTAGTGAGGCAGACAGGCTGCGGCTGCGCACATTGTCGAATTCGCGAAAAATTCCTTGTTGGTTGCCATTAATTTTTGAAACACCTTCAGAGTAACTCGCCAAAAATTGCAGATTTTTTGTCAGATTTTGGCTTGCTGAAATTTTAGCGTAAGAAGTTTTTACCCCACCGCCCGACTCAAATGCCCCAACGCTACGCGAGTTTAAAATATTATTGTCGAATTCTGATAAATTGCCGAGAGAAACTAAGAAATTGCTGCCGCTTTTTGGCTTGAGCGACAGACCAAAATCTAAAATCTGATTTTGCTTATTGCCGATTTTGCTCAGCATTTGTGTGCTGTCGTAAGATGATTGGTAAGAAAATTTCAGCGCTAATTTTTTGGCAAAAAAACTTTGTCCGGCAAAAAACTGATTGAACTGTCGGTTATTTTGCAGAGTTAGTGAATTGCTCTGCATGAAGGATTGGTAAGGGTTGGTAGCAAGATTTTTTTGCGAGAGAAAACCTAAATTAGCAAAATCATTTCCTTCCAGATTAGCAACTTCATCAACGTTAATCGCAAAACCTAATTTTAAATTCGGCGCAAAATCTGATGAATCGCGCACCAAAGACAGGCCATTGCTTAGATTATTTTGCGGATCAATTGAGCGATCCAAAGTGATAAATTTTAAGCCGAAATAATTTTGTGCTTGGGGATTTTTGTAAGTTGCGGCGTTAAATTTTAAGGTGTTTCTAAAGTCTTTTCCAAACTGCAATGGCGCGGTTTTTGCAGTGATGTTGTTAAAAACCAAACTATTGAGATTGGTAATATTATTAGAATTTCTAGCGCCAATTTTGCTCGCCAAATTCGCTTTGTAATCGCGACCGTAATCATCAAAAAATATTGCGGAGGCCAGATTTGGGGCTACGTTAGAAGCAAAAGCATCACCAAAAATTGAACTAGTCACCATTGACGAATCAGCTATTTCGTATCCGCCCATTGAAATGCTGGAGCCGTATCCAAGAGTGTTCTGGCCTTGCGCTTGCACCGCGGCATAAAGATTTAGCATGCCGTGGCCGTAAGTTGAATCGACTCCCGAAGTGCCCAAATCAGTTGCGGTAGTTAGTAAAATTTGCGAAGTTTGCACTGCAGTTAAATGCGGCCAAGCGCCGCGAATTACGGCTGCAGCTCCTGCAACGAAAGGTGTAGCAAAAGAAGTTCCGTCTCCCGTGGCATAGCCGCTAGAAAAAATCGTAGTTGGGTAAGAGCTAATAATATCAACACCCGGAGCCACTAAACAATAGGCTGCAGCATCTCCACATTTATTGCTAAAACTAGCGATGGTTGGAGTTGTTGAAGTGGCGTCAACCGCACCAACTGCTAAAACATATCCCAGCAAGGCAGAGTCAGTAGCGTAGTAAGCCGGATAATCGGGCTGGGTGGCAGTGTCGTTGCCCGTAGCGATAACTGACAAAGCATCGGAGCTCTTAGCTGCGATTAAAGCATTTCGAATCAGGGTGTCGCCGCCTGAGGAAAATGCCGAACCTAAACTTAGGTTAATAATTTTAGACCCTGCAGTTAGCGCGCCATTAATGCCGTCAGCAATATCATAGCTATAACCTGCAGCCGTAGGATCGCCGTGGCTGTCGGTGGTTGGAAACATAACTTTTGAGGCGATGATTGTGCTGCCGTAAGCTACACCGTGAATTCCTGAACTATTTTTGGCACCAGCCGCAACACCCGCCACAAAGGTTCCGTGACCATAATCGTCAGTAGGGTCCGCATCTTCATTAACATAATCGTAACTTCCCGAAGCGCTGTAATTAGCGGCGATGTCGGTGTGGGTGGTTTGAACTCCGGTATCGACAATAGCAATTTTGACGCCACTGCCATCTACTGTTTTGCTATTTTTACCCAGAACCGCGTAAGCCTCAGCGGCGTGGACTCTTTCCAACCCAACTTGGCTTGAATATTCTGTAGTACGATAGGAATTAGCTTCGCTGTCAGTTGCAGTCCACTCTGGCGAATTAGTGAATGTTGGAGAACTTGCTGAAGATGAAGAAGAACCGCCACCACCTCCGCCGCCGCCACAAGCGGTGAGCATTAGAAGAAGAATGGCTATCAATGTATTGTGGGTTTTGCGTGACAAGGCAGGTGTGTAGGAAATTTAAATCAGCTCTACAGCCGATTCTTAGTCTTTAAAATCACAAGATAAACCAGCACCACCAAAAGCATTAAAAAAGTGCAGATGTAAAAAGAGGCCGGATCTTGTGAACCGGGGATACCACCAACATTCATTCCAAAAAGTCCGGTGATAAAAGTCAGAGGCATAAAAATAACGCTAATCATCGACAGCTTATACATGGTTTTGTTGAGGCCTTCGCTCATGGCGTTGGCGAGTTCATCATGCAAAATTTGCGATCTATTTGAGGCCTCTTCCACCTCTTCTACCATGTGAGTAATTTGATCCAAATTTTCTTGGAAGTGTCTTTTGGCCCAATCGTTAATCCAGCTATATTTAGTGGTGCGCAGCTTTGAAATCACGTCACGCTGTGGTGCTAAATAACGTTTAAAAATCGCTGATTGAGTTCTGATTTTAAGCATTGCTTCGCGAAATTTAACGTCGCGAGTAACGAGAATTTTTTCTTCCAAATCATCAATTTTTTCATTGATGGCGTAAAGAAATGGTGAGGTGTTTGATAAAATTTGATAGAGCAAATTATACAAAAACTCGCCGGAATTTTTGATTTTTTTACCATTATCCAAACGCGTCGCAATATCGTAAATTGCCTTAACTTCGCGACGGTGAATTGTGATGATGCGATCGCGATCAATCCAGATGCGCAGCGACACCATGTCTTCCGGCTCAGCATCTTTATTGAGATTTACGGCGCGCAAAATTATCAGCAAACCCTCGTCAAATTCCATGATTCTGGGACGAGTTTCTTGGGCAAGTAAGGCATCGATAATTAAGTGATCGAGATAACCAACTTCGCTCTCGAGCCACTTTCTTACCAGCTCATTGCCAGCATCTAAATGGACCCAAGCCAATCCTTCATTTTCAATTTCCGCCGAAGTTTTGGTTTCGTTGATTTTAGTGGCAACTCCACTTTCGTCAAAGGCGTATGAAAACAGGATTGGACTGAGTTTTTCCATGATTACTTAGCAGCTTTTTTGAGAGAATAGATGGTTTTCCCAGAGGCAATTTTGTCTGATTTTTTATTGCCGAAATCTGAAATCATGATCATCGAGTTCTCGTCAACTAAATACATTTTATCTTCGAAATTCACTTCTTCTTTGCCGGCTTTAGAGCTTAAGCTTAAGCTGTAATTTGATTGAGCTACATTACCGATTTGTTTGCCTTTGGCAGGTATTGAAACATTATGTCCAACCGCATCAAAGGTTCCGTCACTGTCCATCGTAACTAGCCAAGTTCTGTTATCTTTAGTGCCATCAGAGTAAAGAAAGTTTTGTTGGATCACGCCTTTATTATCTTCCCACTTGCCGTTAATTTTAGCAGTGAACGTGGCGATGATTTTACCATTAGCATCTTGTTTGATTGCAAAAGCTTCGATATTGCCATCGAAGAATTTTTTCATATCCATTTTGTTTGCACCCTCAAGATAGTCTAACTCTGCCACTTTTTTTGGCTTAAATAAACCTTGAATCATCGCGCAAGATGAAAGTGACAAGATGATGGCGGTTGCGGTGATAATTTTTGTAAAATTTTTCATATGGATGAGATTAGTGTTTCTTACGCGCCACGATGTTGATAGACTCAACAACGAGAGTAAAAAATAGAGAGAAATAGAGATATCCTTTTGAAATATGCATGTGCAAGCCGTCGGCAAGCAAGATAACCCCAACCATAAAAATAAAGGCCAACGCTACAATTTTTAACGACGGATATTTAGCTAAAAATCCGCTAACAAAACTTGAGGCAAAAAACATTACAATCATCGCAATAACAATCGCCGTAACGATTACGGGAATGTTGCTAGTCATGCCAACTGCCGTAATTACTGAGTCAAAAGAGAAGATAAAGTCGATTAAAGTAATTTGTAAAACCGCTGCAGCGAAGGTTTCTCCAACACGAATTTCTTTATTTTCTTTTGATGGATGAATTCCAAAAAATGCGTCACGCGCAATTTCGCTGCCGCTTTTAACAATTAAAAACACGCCGCCGGCAATTAACAAAAAGTCTTTGTGAGAAAAGCCCACCTCTCCAATGTGAAATAGAGGCTCGGTCAAGCTCATGACCCAAGACAATGCCAATAGCATCAAAATACGAATGATGAATGCGAGCGAAAGACCAAAAGCGCTGGCGGTCTTGCGAAATTTAACCGGTAGCTTTTGCACCACCAAAGTGATGAAAATTAGGTTGTCGATACCCAAAATAATCTCGAGGAACGTTAGGGTAAGTAAGCTAAAAAGAATGTCGTAGGTAAAAATATCCATAAAGTTTACTTAAGTTGTATTAGTTTTTGTTGATGAAGAAAAGCGATTAAAGGCTGAACTGCCAAACCCAAAACTGAGTAATAATCCCCCGAGATTTTTTCAAAGAGATGCTTACCTAAAGACTCGTATTTGTAGCTTCCGGCACATCCCCAAGGTTGATCTATTTTAACGTAACTTTCAATTTCAGCAGCGCTCATTTTGCGCATTTGCAATTTCACTTTCGAGAAACTTTTGAAAATTATTTTACCATTTAAGGCAACACAAACCGCGTTATTTTGAAAGTGATTTTTGCCGTTAAATTTTTTTAACTGCTTGATTGCCTCAAGGGCATTTTTTGATTTAGAAATTTCTTTTTCTTCAAATTCGCAAACCTGATCCGAGCCAATCACAATTGCATCGCGAAACTCGCGGCTAACTGACAAGGCTTTTTCTTTTGCTAAAAAAAGCGCCAATTTTTTTGGTTCTAATTTTAAATTTTTTTTCTCCAAATCTTCGTCGTAAAGTGGCGCCATAACTGTAAATTTCAGACCAACTTCTTCCAAAATTTTCTTACGAACTTTCGAAGTTGAGGCTAAAATTATTTTACAGTTATAATCAATTAGCATGCGCTTTTCAGGCTAATCATTGTTAGGAATTTTCTTTCCATTTCTGGATCGTTTTTGAAAGCACCAATCATGCTTTTAGTAATTGTCGAAGTGTCAATTTTGTGGACACCTCGAGTAGTCATGCATTGATGTTTGGCATCGATTAAAACTGCCACGCCTTTGGCTTTTAACACGCGGTTTAAAGTTTCGGCAATTTGCGCCGTCATGGTTTCTTGAGTTTGCAAACGCTTGGAAAAAACATCGAGAAGACGTGCGATTTTGCTGATGCCAACCACTCTTTTATTTGGAATGTAGGCGATGTGAGCCGTGCCCAAAAACGGCACCATGTGATGTTCGCAGTGAGATTCCATGCGCATATCTTTTAACAAAACCATGTCGTCGTAACCTTCAACTTCTTCAAAAGTTTTTCCGAGAATTTCATCTGGATTAGCATCATAACCGGCAAAAAACTCGCGATAGGCGTTAACTACGCGCTTTGGAGTTTCAATCAAACCTTCACGGTTAGGATTATCTCCCGCCCAAGAAATCAGCGTGCGAACCGCATCTTCTGCCTGTTTTTGAGAAGGACGCACAATTTTTTTACCAGAAGTTTTTGTCATTTGATCGTTTGTAAGTGTGTTGAGGGAAGGCCAAAAATTAGTGGCGCTAAACCAGAAAAACAAGCTTCGATCTTACCAATTGAAACTAAATTTTGCCTAAGTAATTTCCGCCCCCGCTGCCATTTTTTGAAAGCACCACCTAAATCTAATCACTTTAAACAAATCAGAGGAAATATGAACAAACGCTTATTAGCTCTTTCAGCAATTTTTGCACTTTTTGCAACTAGCGCCAATGCCGGCGGAATCGGAATCTTGGATGTTGAAAAAATCGTTAAAGAATCAGTGGCGATGCGTGACATCCAAAACAAAATCACCAAGAAACAAGATGAATATCAAAAAGAAGTTACCAAAAAACAATCAGTTCTAGAAGCCGAACAAAAGAAGCTTGAAGGCAAGAAAAACATGCTTTCAAAAGAAGCTTTAGAAAAAGAAGTTACTGCCTTCGAAAAGAAAGTTGATGATCTAAAAACCTTCGTCGACAAAAAACAAAACAGCTTGAAAAAAGCTTCAATGGACGGAATGGGCAAAGTTAATGACAAAATCAAAGACATCATTGCCGACATCTCAAAAGAAAAAGATTTGGATGTTATCATGCCTTCAGCTCAAGCTCTTTACTACAAGGATGAGCTTGATATTTCAGAAGAAGTTTTGACCAGATTGAATAAAAAAATTACTAAGGCTGATGTGAAATTTGAGTAAGATTTCTCGAAAGTTTTAAAGAAAAAATCCCGAATCGCGAAAGTGGTTCGGGATTTTTTTTGTTCTAAAATTTATTTAAATCGAGTGCGTGAATAACCACCCCCAACCCCTCCTTGAA
>CAIRMX010000051.1 GCA_903879805.1 uncultured Alphaproteobacteria bacterium
ACCAAAATGGAACAATAATAAAACAAACAAATCGAATTCTGTAGCAACCCCATTTCATTAAGAATCAAACTGGTGACCGGTTGGTATTGTTTGATGCATGTTGTTGAAACGCTGGGTTCAATTTCGCGATTGCGCGGTTATTCACAGGCACAATTCCAATTACTCCAACGCCGCCTTCTCCCTTTTTTTCCGATGCGTCATAATCGCAAAACGATGCGCCTCATCGCGCAAACGCTGCAAATAATGCATTACGGGATGATGCTTGGGCAATGTAAACGCCTCTTTGTCAAACTGATGAAACCACTCTTCCCCAGCATTTCTATTTTCTCCTTTCGACATACAAACCAGCGGAATTTTTACTCGCAATTCATCAAAAACTTCTCGCGCCGCACTCATTTGTCCCTTGCCGCCATCGATAATAATTAAATCAGGATATTCAGCTTTTTCTAACTTCGAAAAACGCCGCATCAAAACTTCGCGCATCATTGCGGTGTCGTCGCGATTGTCTGAGGTTTCAAAACGTAAATTAAATTTGCGGTAACCGCTTTTTATAAATCCATCAACACCTGCCGTAATCAAAGCGCCAACCGCATTGGTTCCTTGCGTGTGACTATTGTCGTAAACCTCAATTCGCTGCGGCATTCTTGGCAGATCGAAAAGTTTTTTCACCTCAAGCAGCAGCTCTTTATTATTGAGATTTTGCAAAATTTTCTGCTCTAAATTTTGCAACGCCAAACGCTCTTGATCCTTGATTAAAGACAGTCTGGCGCCGCGTTTTGGTGTAAGAATTTCAGTTTTTTTGTCGGAAATTTTTTCTAAAAAATCTTCCATTAAACTTTTTTCCTCGAGCTCCAAATTAAGCATCACAAGGCTTGGCGGCGTTTGTGTTAGGTAGAATTGACCAAGAAAATCCGCCAAAAATTCACTGAGCTGAGTACCTTGTTTTTGCTTGGGAGTTTGGAGACTGGACCCCGCAGCAAGTGCGGGGTGACAAACTGCAGTTTGAATTTCAACACACCTCTCTCTCGTCGTCGCCCCGCACTTGCTGCGGGGTCCAGTCTCCAAACTCGGTTCTTCAATTTTTCTCTCTTCGCCAAGCTCGTAAAAATAAGGTTTCGAGCCCAAACTTTGTCCCGACCGAAAAAATCCAACATAAGCACAAGCCGCACCATTTGTGCTTACAACCGTAATCACATCGGCATTATCAACGCCATCAACATTAATATTTTGCTTAGTTTGAATCATGTTAAGCGACTTGATTTGATCGCGAATGAATGCCGCTTTTTCGTAATCTTGGTCGGCACTTACTTGCAGCATTTTGGCATTTAATTTTTTCTGCAGCTCGACCGATTTTCCGCTCAAAAAATCAATCGTGTTTTTCACCGAAATTTCGTAATCACCCTCTGAAATCAAACCCACACAAGGCGCGGCGCATCTTTTAATTTGAAATTCTAAACAAGGTTTTTTGCGCGATTTAAACTCGTCATCTGAGCAATTTCGAATCAGAAAAATTTTGCGCAAAATATCGATGGTGCGGTTAACATCGTGGGCG
This sequence comes from uncultured Alphaproteobacteria bacterium, assembly GCA_903879805.1. Lineage (GTDB taxonomy): Bacteria > Pseudomonadota > Alphaproteobacteria > Rickettsiales > UBA1997 > UBA2645. The sequence goes on from CAIRMX010000051.1 coordinate 1,553, forward strand.
GACGCAAAAGGCCCAAAATGCGAACCCTTACTATTCTTGCCGCCGCGATGTTTGGTGATTTGGGGAAATTTATGATCGGTAATTAAAATTTGCGGAAAGGTTTTGTCGTCGCGCAGCAAAATATTAAATCGCGGCGAAAGTTTTTTGATCAGATTATGTTCGAGCAGCAGCGCCTCAACTTCATTTTCCGTTTGAATCGTCTCAAGTTTTTTTGCCAAAAAAACCATGCGGGCAATACGCGTTGAAAGCTGATTTGGCTTGGTGTAGCTTGAAATGCGCTTAAATAAATTTTTGGCTTTTCCCACGTAAAGAATCTGATCCTTAGCATCAAAAAACTGATAAACGCCGGGATTTTGCGAAACTGTTGCGAGTTGTGATTTTATCGATTCGGCGGGCATGAAAAATTTTTCTTTGAAAAGAAGGAAAGCAAAATCTAGTTTCCGCCAAAATAATATTCTTTAAAAAACTCCCCCAAAAAATGGTTATCAAAAAAGAACAGCTTGAAGAGATCAATGTGCTTCGCTCTCAAGTAAGCCAAACGCTGCGCCCAGTTTCACCAGAACTTGAAAAAATTTTATACCAGCCTTTTGAAGTTTTGGATCACGGTTTTGTTCGTGTTGTCGATTACATGGGATCTGATTCTTCTGTAGTGCAAGCGGCGCGTGTTTCTTACGGTGCCGGCACTAAAAAAGTTAACGCTGACAAGGCTTTAATTAATTATTTGATCGCGCATCGCCACACGACACCTCTCGAAATGTGCGAAATTAAATTTCACATCAAGCTACCAATTTTTGTGGCGCGCCAATGGATTCGCCATCGCACAGCTTCTGTAAATGAATATTCTGCCCGCTACTCAATTGTTGAAGATGAGTTTTACGTGCCTCGCGCCGAAAATTTGTCAGCGCAATCAAAAATTAATCACCAAGGCCGCGACGAATCGACAGTTTTAAATGCTGCTGAATCAAAACGCGTTTTGGAAATTTTGAAAAATGATTCCGAGCAATCTTACGATCATTACTTGGAAATGATTAACCAAGATCCTAGCGGCAACGTGGTTGACGAGACCAAAGAAGGTCTTGCCCGCGAGTTAGCCAGAATGAATTTGCCGCTTAATTGCTACACGCAATGGTATTGGAAAATTGATCTGCACAATCTTTTGCATTTCTTAAATTTACGTGCCGATCCGCACGCTCAATATGAAATTCGTGTTTACGCAGAAGTGATACTCGACATGGTTCAAAAATGGGTGCCGCATTGTTTCGAGGCTTTCATGAAGCATCAAAAAGAAGGCAAAAATGTGGCTGGACCCGCTTTAGAAGTGATTAAAAAAATGTTAAAAGGCGAAAAGGTTAATCAGGAAGAAAGCGGCTTAAGCGTTCGCGAATGGGGCGAGTTGGAGAAACTTTTGGAGTTGAAGAAATAAATAGTACGAATTCGTGAATAACCACCCCAACCCCTCCTTGAAAAGGAGGGGCTTTAGACCGAACTCGGTTTGGAGCAACTCCCCTCCTTTTCAAGTAGGGGTTGGGGGTGGTTATTCACAAGCTCAAATCTAAAAAATTTAATCGAGGTCACATGTCTCTAGGAATCGGCGAATTATTGTTAATTTTAGTAATCGTATTTGTGCTTTTTGGCGCAGGAAAATTACCACAAGTAATGAGCGACATTGGCAAAGGTGTTAAGAGTTTGAAAAAAGGCTTAAAAGACGAAGACAAAACTCAAGCTGAGTCTGAGAAAAAATCTGACGAAAAGAACTCTTAGTTTAGTGGATCAACATAAATTCATCACAACTCAAGTAATTGAAGACGTAGTCAACAGAACCTCAACCGACCGCATTTTGGTGAGCGATTTGGTTGAAGCGATGGAATCTATCGGCTTTGGTTTAGCGATTATGATTTTTGCTTTTGGCATTATCATTCCACTGCCACCTCCCTTCCCCAGCATCATCGCTTTGCCTTTAGTGATTTTTTCAGTGCAAATGATACTTGGCTATTCTTCACCAAAATTGCCGAAAAGATTTGCCAATCTCACCGTAAAAAGATCGGTTGTGGCAATGTTGGTGCAAAAGTCGGCGCCTTATATCCGCAAGGTTGAGAGAATCTTGCGACCACGCTTATCTTTCATGACCACGCATAATGCTGAAAAAATTATCGGATTTTTTACACTGCTTTTCTCTTCTTTCATCGTCATGCCAATGCCACTTTCCAACTTCATTCCTGGTTTTGGAATTTTAATAATTTCTTTCGGACTTTTAGGAAAAGACGGACTTGTCGTAATTTGCGGAATCATTGTCGGCCTAGTCGGCATGGCAATTTCAATTACCGCAGTATTGCTTGGTGTTGAGGCACTTCATTACATTAAAGATTTTTTCTTCAATTAAGTTGACAGCAAAGATCGCGCTTCTTACAAAACGCGACCTCAATGTTGCGATATCTCATCAGCAGTTACTGTTTTTAAAAATCTCATCTTCAAGCCCCCAAAGCTTTCTCTAAACTAACCAACAAAACTTCTCTTTAATAATGACTACATCAAAACTTACCCTGCGTTATGGCGCTAATTCAGATCAACAAGATCAGGTAGGAAATCAAGAAGCTCAAGCACCAGCCGCAGCAACTCATGCTCCCGTTGAAGGAAATGTGCAAGTGCAAACTCAACCTATTTCTCCCCGCTTACATACCGGAAATTTAATCAGCCGCGCTAATCCAATTAGCGGTGGTGGCACTTTGCAATTTACACCACCAGTTGCAGCTCCAGTTACCGCAGCTGCATCAGCTTCAACATCTGATTCTGACGATGAAGAAGAAAATACCTCTGGTCGTTTCGAGCCACGCCGCCCAACTATTGGCAAAACTCTTGAATTAAAATCACTAAAAACCAAATCAGCTGAAAGCTTGATCCAAGTAGCCAAAGAATACGGCCTCGACAATATCGGCGACTACGGCAGACAAGACATTATCTACCACATCTTAAAAAATTTCTCAGACCAAAATTCTGAAAATGTAATTTTAGGCGAAGGCGTTTTGGAATCTTTGGAAGATGGTTTCGGATTTTTAAGATCTCCTGAAACCAACTATTTCGCGGGTTCCGACGATATCTACGTTTCACCAAGCCAAATTAAAAGATTCGGACTGCGCACCGGCGACACCATTAAAGGCCAAATTCGCGCTCCGAAAAAAGGTGAAAGATATTTCGCCTTGCTTCGCGTGACTGAAGTGAATTTAGGCGCTCCAGAAAAAATCAGAAACCGCGTTTTATTTGATGATTTAACGCCGCTTTACCCGAACGAAAAATTAAACCTCGAAGAAGATAAACCGTTAAATAACGACATCTCAACTCGTATCATCGACATGGTGACGCCAATTGGTAAAGGTCAGCGCGCCTTGATTGTGGCACCTCCTCGCACCGGTAAAACTTCTTTGATGCAAAATATTGCGCATGCAATCACCACCAATCACCCAGAAATTATTTTGTTGGTGCTTTTGATTGACGAACGTCCCGAAGAAGTAACCGACATGATCCGCACCGTTAAAGGTGAAGTGGTCAGCTCAACTTTCGACGAACCAGCAACTCGCCACGTGCAACTTGCCGAAATGGTAATTGAAAAAGCGCGTCGTTTAGTTGAAGCCAAAAAAGATGTAGTGATTTTGCTCGACAACCTAACTCGTCTAGCTCGCGCCTACAACACTGTGATTCCTTCTTCAGGAAAAGTTTTGTCGGGTGGTGTTGATTCAAACGCTTTGCAACGTCCGAAAAGATTTTTTGGTTCAGCCAGAAATATCGAAGAAGGTGGCTCATTAACCATTATTGCAACCGCCTTGGTTGAAACCGGTTCAAAAATGGATGAAGTTATTTTCGAAGAATTCAAAGGTACCGGCAACGCCGAAATCATGCTTGATCGCAAGATTTCTGACAAACGTATTTTCCCTGCAATTGACATCACTAGATCAGGCACCAGAAAAGAAGAACTTCTGGTTGATCGCGCTACTCTGTCAAAAGTTTGGATGCTAAGAAGAATCGTCAACCCAATGAACTCAATTGACGCGATGGAATTCTTGCTACAAAAAATTGAGCATACTAAGACCAACGAAGAATTTTTTAGATCGATGAATAGCTAAAAATCTTCATAGGTCCCTGAGCAAAGCCCGAAGGGCGTCGTCGAAGGGCC
>CAIRMX010000052.1 GCA_903879805.1 uncultured Alphaproteobacteria bacterium
AGCGCCCGATAGAAAACTTAATACGGCAAGGCTGCACTGTATCAATCAAAGGTAGCGCGGCTTATTTGGCGTCTGATTCTAAAAGGCTACCTGGTGATCTCGATATTGAAGTTGTGATGCCGAATTTGGGTGACAAAACTCCTGACTTGAGCAACCCCAATACTAATTTTTTCTCAACCCAATAAAATCAGGCTTTTACAAGATTTATTTCTTAAATTCACCGCACTAAGGGTGATTTTTTGTTAAAAATTAGGAAAAATCAGAGGAGAATCTGCGGCGATTTTCTTCTCAATTTTTTTCTAATTTTATGTATCGGGTAAGAACTGTTAAAACCTCATCTGGAGCTGTTGCGGTGCAGGTGGTTGAATATTTTAAGAACAAGAGAACTGTTTTATTGCACGTTGGTAGCGCGGCGAATGAGGAAGAAATATCTGATTTGAAAAAATCAGCTTTGAGCTGGATCGAGAAAAATGATCGGCAAAAACCCCCCTTTCCCTTGGTAAAAAATAAGGCTGAATCATCTTTGATCTCGCTTGATAAATGCGAGTATCTCGGCTTTCGCTATCAATTATTTTACGATGTTTTTTGGAGTTTATCGGTAAAGTTTAAATTCCACCTAATTGCCGCCACAGATGCCAAAACAGTAAAAATCTTGAATGATTTGGTGATTGCCAGAATTGCTGCTCCAAGCTCGAAGTTAGAGTCTTTCGAGTTCATTTCTGACTACTTCGGCATCACTCATGGACGCAGAGATTTTTATCGCACCTTAGTCGAATTGCCAAAACTAAAATCTGAGGTTGAAGTAAAAATAATCTCTGTCGCCAAGAAGAATTTTGGCTTCAATTTTTCTCTCGTTTTTTACGATTTAACAACTCTCTACTTCGAGAGTTTCGAAACGGATAATCTTAGAAAAATAGGCTTCAGTAAAGATAACAAAGCTAGTAATCCTCAAATCATGATTGGGCTTCTGGTGAATGATTTAGGCTTTCCAATTTCTTACCAACTCTTCGCCGGAAACAAATTCGAAGGCCACACGCTGATGCCTTCAATTCTTGCCCTGAAGAAAAAATATAAAATCAAGCAGATGACCGTCGTTGCTGATTCGGCAATGATCTCTGATCAAAATGTCGAGTTTTTGAAGTCGGAAAATCTGCACTACATCGTTGCCGCAAGAACCGCAAATCTTCCAATTCAAACTATTGAAGGAATAGCCAAGCAATTGAATCAAAAAGATGAGGCGACGATTAGCCTTGCCACCGCAAGCAAAGGAGATTTGATTCTCAGCTTCTCAAGCCTTCGTTATCGCAAAGAGAAGCGAGAGATGGAAAAACAATTAGCTAAAGCAGAGTTTATTTTAAAAACTCCTAGCGCCGCTGAGATCATTAAAAGAACTAAGTTTCTTAAAGGAAAAAAATTAGGCTATGAACTTAATCAAGATTTGATTCACAAAACCACTCTGCTGCTAGGAATTAAAGGCTATTACAGCAATTGCAACAATCTAACCAATGAAGAAATTATCAGCCATTACAAGAATCTCTGGAACGTAGAAAAGTCATTTCGCATCTCTAAATCAGATCTAAAAGCCCGACCGATATTCCACAATAAACAGCAAGCAATCGAGACCCACATTCTGATCTGCTTCATGGCTCTGGCTCTGGCTAAATACATCGAAATTAAAACCAAAAAATCCATCAAATCAGTCACCAAAGAATTAAAAAAAATCACCGACGCTAGAATCTTCGACCAAATCAACAAAAGAGAATTAACGATGAGATCAAAAATTAACGAAGAAACAGCGGAAATTCTGAAAATGATTTTACCGCACTAATTTGCTCAAGTTGGGAA
>CAIRMX010000053.1 GCA_903879805.1 uncultured Alphaproteobacteria bacterium
AAAAGTAACAAGGTTAGCTAAAATATTGGCTGATTTTGCGAGAAAATTATGGTAAAAACTGAGGGAATTTTTTTTGGATTTGGAAAATCTAAAAATTCTCAGTTGCGTGGTGAGGAATTTGTGGGTTGTTCAGAGGTTCCTGTAATGTATCAAATCCAAAAAATGGTAGAGGATGATTTTTCATTTCGGGTTTTTAATGAAGCCGTCCGCAAGATGAGTATTGAGGTGGATTTTGAGGATTACTTTTCCTCCAATGAGTTTATCGTTAACAGTATGAAGAAGTGGTATTCTCTTACTCAGTGTCTTTACATCAGGCGGTTAACGGACAACAACAAAGATGATCCCTGTTCACTGATGTCGTTGCTGCATAAAATTAAGAAGTGCGGACATAGCATAGATAGAGATTTATTTTGTCATATTTCCGATGGGGATTCTTACGCGGATATTGCGTTCGATACTTTATCAGGAGTGGATAAGGTAGCTAGAAAGCCTAATGACAAAATCAGTGAAGATTACATTGGCTCTCTGATAAAGAACCTTGAGATGGAGGATATTAAAATTGTTCGAGATTATGTGGATAAGGCGGTTGCTCATTCTGATTTCGAGAAGCCTCAAGCTTATCCTTCTATGAATACAATTAAAAATTGTCATGAGGTGCTGGTCAAAATTTATAAAGAATTAGATCTAAATTTTTTCTTAGTGGATTCGACGTTTGGTGAAGTAAGCCTTCACAAAGAGGGAGTATTAAAAGAGGGAGTATTAAAAAACGCCGATAAGCCTTTTCTAAGTAAAAAATTAAACTTTATTTAGTGTTGGAGGAATTACCGACAATTCAGCAAGAATGGAAAGGATGAGTTTCGAAGAATATTGGCGCACCGAGAGATCAAGGTGCAAATTTGGCCAAGGATGTGAGGGTTAATCTAAAAACGGGCATACAAAAACTCCCAAACCTATTTAAAAGAATGTGGGCGATAAACACTAAAGTTCGGTTTGGGAGCTATTCCGCAAGCAATGAAAATTTTTAATGCAAAATTGGCAAGTCGAAGTTGTTGGTCATTTATTAACGGTTTCGTGAGTTATAAATTTAAACTTATAACTCACGAAACGTAGGTTTTATGAGTTATAAATTTAGGATTTATTTGATTACTTGTTGTTGTCACCCCGTCGAATGACGGGGTCCATTTCGTCACGAGTTTGGAGTTTTATTTTTTACTTCTGACTTGTGATAGCATGGACCCCGTCATTCGACGGGGTGACACTGAGAAAGATGGATGACAGCGCAGATTCCAAATAAAAAGGCCAGTCTTTTTGGGACTGGCCTTCTTTTTTGCTTACTTACAACCCACTCTTACTGAGCTGCGGCAGCAGGAGCTGCAGTTGCTTCTGCCGCTTTAGCTTTTTTCTTAGCTTTCGCTTCTTTCAAATGCTCTTTCGCAGCGGCTTTGCATGAAGCAACATCTTCTGCACTTGCAGCAACGCTAACTTCTTGGCCTTTCAAAGTGGCGGCTTTTTTGCCTTTGATGGTTGGGTAGAAGCAGTTTCTCCACAGACCATTGCCTTCTTTGAATCCGCCAGCGACGAAGCCTAATTTTTTGCATTCGTTTAGAACATTTCCGCAAGCAGGAATTTGCTCAATGGCGCTGCGGTGTGCTTTTTCTTTTGTATTAATATCGGAGTCGGCGGCGTTGGCAGCTGAAAAGGCAAAAGCATAAATTGATAGAGCGGTGAGAAAAGTTTTTTTCATAAAATTTTTGGGATTTTTTAGGTTATTTAAAGTGTCTGACGCTTTTAGGTAAAAGCTGGTAAACGAGCTAAATTCGCAACCAAATTAATCAATAAGAAAGGTTATTTGATATTAAAAAAAGAGTCGTGAACATCCACTTTACTGCACTAATTTCTCACAACCAAAAGTTTTTCAAAATGCCAAATTTCACGCTTCCTTACGCTCAACCAATTGCTGCTGACAAAAAAATTCTTTACAAAAACGCCCGCATTATCGATCCAGAATCTGGCTACGACAAGCTTGGCGAGCTCTTAACAATTGGTGACAAGATCGCTGATTTTGGTGAAAATCTTGATGCGGCGAGTGCCGAAATCATTGATTGCAAAGGTCAAGTTTTGGCTCCCGGATTAATCGATATTCAAGTTCACTTCCGCGATCCAGGACAATCTCACAAAGAAGATTTAACTTCGGGAAGCGCCTCAGCTGTGGCTGGTGGAATTACCACAGTGGTTTGCCAACCAAATACTGCTCCAACTCTAGACTCAGTTTTAACTTTTGATTACCTACGCCTTAAATCTCGCGAAGTCGCTTATTGCAACGTTCGCGCTTATGCTTGCATTACTAAAGGCATGAAAGGTGAAGAGCTTGCCGACATGAATTCTTTGGTTGCGGCGGGTGCCGTTGGCTTTACCGACGACGGTTTGCCAGTGATGAATGCCAATGTAATGCGTCGCGCTTTTGAATATTCGAAAAATCTCAACGTTGTTGTGGCGCAGCATGCCGAAGATTTGAATTTGACTAACAAAGGTTGCATCAATGAAGGCAAAACCTCGCTTGAGCTTGGCGTGCGTGGCATTCCAAATATTTCTGAAAGCGTAATGGTTGAGCGCGACATCGCTATTCTTGAAGCAGTTGGCGGTCGTTACCACTTGCTGCATGTTTCAACTCGTGAGGCTTTGGATGCCATTAAACGCGCCAAAGAAAAAGGTCTTAACGCCACGGTAGAAGTGTCGCCGCATCATTTCACTTTGAATGATACGCAAGTTTTAAAATCAGGAACCAACGCCAAAATGAACCCGCCTTTGCGCTCTGAAAAAGATCGTCTGGCTTTGATCGAAGGTTTGAGATCTGGCGTGATTGATGCCATTGCCACCGACCACGCGCCGCATGATTTAGCTTCAAAAGAAAGAACTTTAGAAGAAGCCAGCTTCGGAATCGTTGGTGTTGAAACCATGCTGCCACTTTCTCTAGCGCTTTACCACGACAAGGTTTTGTCACTGCGTGACTTGCTTGCTAAAATGACTTGTAACGCCGCAAAAATTATTAACTTCGACGGCGGCGTAATCAAAAAAGGCGCTCGCGCTGATTTGGTTTTGATTGATTTGGAAAAAGAATGGGAAATCGATTCACAAAAATTCCACAGCAAATCGAAAAATTCTCCTTTCGACGGATTTAAAGTTAAAGGCCTCGCAACCAGAACTGTTGTAGCTGGAAAAACGGTTTATGAAATCTAATCCAAAAATTCTAATCATTGCCGGCTCTGATCCTTCGGGTGGGGCCGGTATTCAGGCTGACATTAAAACTGCCACTGCGCACAAGGTTTACGCATCTGCCGCGATTACTTGTTTGACTGCCCAAAATACTCAAAAAGTTTTTAATGTTTTCAATTCACCAACCGAATTTTTGCGTCAGCAAATTGAGGTTGTTTTGGAAGACATTGAATTTGACGCTGTAAAAATTGGCATGCTGGGAACTGCCGAAATCATTGACTGCGTTGCAGATGTTCTCTCGCAAAAAGCCAAAAAAGTTCCGTTAATTTTGGACACCGTAATGGTTGCAACATCAGGCGATTTGTTACTCAAAGAAAACGCCGTGGAAGTGCTGAAATCACGCCTTCTAAAAGGCGCTTACCTGGTCACGCCAAATATTGACGAGGCGCAGGTTTTAGCGCAAATGCCGATTAAAAATTTTGCAGAAATGAAGGTTGCAGCCTCTGCAATCAAGGCTTTGGGCGCGAGGAATGTTTTAATCAAGGGTGGTCATTTAAATTTTGCTGACGGAAAAATTCACAGCATTTTGCTTGATGAAAAAAATAAATTTCACCGCATTAGCAACAAAAAAATCGGTACCAAAAATCTGCACGGAACTGGTTGCACTCTAGCTTCGGCGATTGCCTGCAATGTCGCAAAGAAAATGGAATTGGTGGCGGCGGTGAGAAAAGCTAACGCTTACGTGGCAAGTGCGGTAAAAAGAAGTTTAGAAGTGGGGAAGGGAAGTTTGGTGCTGGGGCATTTTGCTAAAAACTGAATTTTGTACCTAGGTACAAAATTGGCTTTTGAGTAGTAAAATCAGCTATCCGTAAAAATAAACTTCGTGTCACCCCGTCGAATGACGGGGTCCATTTT